>JABDEK010000001.1:0-80735 GCA_013287135.1 Acidobacteriota bacterium
CAGTTGGTGGGTTACGCCGCGGCTAAAGGCGTGCCGATGGCAAGTGTGGCGATCGCTTGTGCGGCGGTGTTGGAACTAGTCGGAGGACTGGCGATTCTCGTTGGGTTCCAAACAAAAATCGCGGCGTGGGTTCTGTTCCTTTACCTGATACCCGTAACATTCCTTTTTCACAACTTCTGGGCGTTGCAGGGCGCGGAGCAACAGGACAACATGATCCACTTTTTGAAGAATGTTGCGATCATGGGCGGCCTGGTGATTCTTGCCGCGAACGGTCCGGGGCCCTACTCGGTGGATCATTCACGCGCGAAAGCTTAGGGCAAAGCGTAAACGAAGTAGAAGCGGCGGGCGAACAGCACGCTACGGCAAACATTTCTAAAAGCATCGGAGGGATTATGAGCGTTGCAAAAAGACCAGCGGAGACAGGCACGCCGATTCATGATTTGATTTCGCACCGCTGGAGTCCCCGAGCCTACGACAGCAGGCCAGTGGAACCAGCAAAACTTCGTAGTTTGTTTGAAGCGGCGCGATGGGCGGCATCTTCTTACAACGCACAGCCTTGGTACTTTATCGTGGGGACGAAGGACGACCCGGAAAATTACAAGCGCGTGCTGGAGTCGCTTGTGGAATTCAATCAAGGGTGGGCCAAGCAGGCGCCGGTGCTGGCGCTGAGCGTAGCAAAACTGAAATTTGACGATGGCCGACCGAACCGGCACGCATTCCACGACGTGGGACAAGCAGCCGCGAATTTGGCCTTACAAGCAGAAGCGCTGGGACTTTCCGTGCACCAAATGGCGGGAATCGATGCGGAAAAAGCACGGAAGCTTTTCAATATTCCCGCGGACTATGAAGCCGTGGCAGGATTTGCCATCGGCTATCCCGGAGATCCGCAGTCGCTGCCGGAGGAACTGCGCCAGCGCGAAATAGCTCCGCGCCAGCGCAAGCCGCTCGATTCGTTCGTGTTCACAGGACAATGGGGCAAAAGCTCTCCGCTTCTAAAGTCCTAGAATTGCCTGGCAATCGTTCCAATCAGCACGTGACTTGTATCTGAGTCGAACAGCAATGCTGTATTGGCGTCGATCAGGTAGTAGGCCAGGCTGTAACTGGCGTTCGGATTGGTAACCACAATTGTTGCCGTGCCACGTCCGTTCGAGTCTGGCGCCAGAATCGAGCTATCGATACTGCTGATCGGATCGGTCTGGAAAACGGAGTTGAAGTTGTTGATGTCCAGATTGCCGTTGGAGACAGACGGCGCACCGAGAGTGACTTGGCCTGACACGTCCTCTTGAATGGCAGCAGAGTCGTCGTGGAACACTCCCTGGCCGCCGAGGAGCAGGGCAAAGCTGCCAGCAGCGAACTGCGTGACAGTTTTCTGCGTATACGCTGAGCCAGTGGATATCGCGGTGGCATCCAGCTCAAGCATTACAAGAGCGGGTTCTACCGCTGTAGAGCTTGCCTGCGCCGTTTGATACCCGGCGAATTGTAAGGGGTTTGATCCGGTCGGACATAGGCCCAACAAAATGCGGCCGGTGGACGGATCGACGGTATAGCTGCAAGTACCTAGCGCGGTGTCCGATGTGACGGTGCCCGCGTTGTTGTTGTCGAAGACTCCTGCGGTGATGTTGCCATTCCCTCCCGAAGCAAAGACTCCGCCCAGAGCAAAGGCTCCTGTGGGTGAGTTCCCGCCAGACGTGAAAGCATAGTTGCCGGCAGTAAGGCTTGCTGCGGAGAACGAAGTTCCTGTGGCACCGCTGTACATATTCCCTTGCAGATAGCCAGCGTTGTCGATTTCCACGAAATAGAGATGCGTGGCATCCACAACGTAAAACGCGAATTGGCGCTGGCCAGTTGCGGCGCTGTCGATGGTCATTTTACCGCGGCCGGTGTCAGGCGCAGTGCTGTCCAAAGAGTATGAAACATTGAGCGAGGCAGCCTGCGTTGTAGCGCCATGGTCGTTGAGATCCACAACGCCAGTGCCAGTCTGATTAGTGCTATTTCCGCTAGCCGTAAATTTACCGGCGATTCCCAACGGGGAAAACGCAGTATCAGCACCCAAGCCGGAAAACACATACGGACCGGTGATGGCGGAAAGGTCCGAAGTGTCGTTCAAATTTTGCTGGTCGATTGTGCCGCTGCCGGTGAAAGTGCGGTCGAAGCGGATGACCCCGGCGTGCTGGTTGGAAGTAAGTGCGAACTGCAACGTTGTGGCGCCGGGAACGCCAGGATTCAGTAGAATCGTCCCGCGGCCGTCCGGGCCTACCTTGTAAGTGCTGGTGTTGGGTTGAATCTGATACTGGATCCATCCATTCGTGGTAAAGCTATCGACGTCTTCGATCCCGCTCGTAATCTTTCCGCTGCCATCCGTCGCGAAGCTGCCTGCCACTGCAAGAAAACCATTCTGATCGTTACCGGAGTAAGAGAAGGCGAACTGGCCGCTTAAAGACAGGTCTGAGTAAACGATCGTCGCCGTTGCAGTGGCGGTGACGGCGGGAGTTAGGGTGGAATCGGTGGCGGTGACCGTAATTGTGGCGCCGGGCGGCGGCGAGGGCGGAGCCATATATTGGCCGGTGGTTGGATTAATGGCGCCTAGGTCGCCACCGCTCGCGGAGCTTACGGCCCAAGTGGCATTGGAATCGACGAGGTTGTTTAGAAGCGCGGAAAACTGGACGGAACCGCCGGCCGGAACGGTGGAAGTGGAAGGCGTTACGGCGAGACCTTGTCCTACGCCGACCGTGAGAATTGCAGTATTTGAAGTGACGATATTGGTGTTGGTGGTGCTGGATGGAACTTGCGGCGCGGTCGCCGTGATCATTACTTGGCCGTTGTTGGTGGTGGGAGCGACACTGGGAGCCGTGTAAATGCCCTCCTGAACGTCGTCGGGGGAATTTACGATCGTGCCGACTTGGGAGTTGCCGCCTCCGATGCCATTCACTTGCCAGGTGACCGCAGTCGTAGTAGTGACTGTGGTGTTTGAGAGATTGACTACGGCGGTGAGGGTGATCGAGGTGTTGAGGTCAGCGGTGGCTGCTGTGGGCGAGATCATTACTGAAGTTACGGTGGCGTTGCCGCTGTTACCGCCACCGCAGGCGGACAGAGTTAAAACGATTGCCAGAGCGAGTGAAGAGGTACACAGAGCGGACATCTTTCTTTTGCAGGTTTCCCGGAGCATGCTCACCTTTTGTAATCTTATTTTAAGCGCGCTTTGAGCATACTGTTATTCCTGCCCGAAGCAAAAAAGTTCCTGTTTATTTTTGCACTATGATGCAAAGCCCGACTGGACGGTTGCGCGGCTCATAGCTCGCGGAGAGCCAAGGCTACGGGACGGCGCGCAGCGCGGATGGCAGGCGGTACCCCGCCGATTAAGCCCATGAAGAGGGCGAAAACAATTCCTACTGCGAGAAGGATCGGCGTGATGCGGAAAGCGAAGGCGACGGACGAAAACGTTTGCATGTTTAACGTGCTGGTGGTGAGACCGTTTAGCGGAAGCACGGCGGCCGAGCCGATCAATCCCCCTACGAACGCTATGAGCAAGGCTTCAAACAGAAAGGACATAACGATGCTGAAAGCGCCGAAGCCGATAGCACGCATGGTGGCGATTTCGCGCGCGCGCTCGGAAACAGCGGAATACATGGTGTTGAGCGCGCCGAACACTGCGCCGACGCCCATGATCGCAGCCACCAAACTACCCAGGACCGTTATCAAGGTTGTGAGGCCGCGCGACTGTTTTTCGTAATATTCCAGTTCGCGCGTTACTTCCACGGTCAAGCGCGGGTCGGCGGTGAGCGAATCTTTAAAGGAATCGAACGCAGCGGGGGAAGTCAAATGCACGGTGACCGATTGAAATATGTTCTCGGGGCGCTTGTACACCTGAGCGAGAACACGGGCATCGCACCAGATTTCGGAATCGAAGGCGCTGCCTCCGGCGTCGAAAATTCCGACCACCTTCCAGGTACCGCTACCAAAGCTCACGGTGTCGCCAAGGTTTAAGCCGGAGTAGGTGCCGGCAACGTTCCTGCCGACGATCAGCTCTGAAAGGCCCGGCTGAAAAAACCGGCCTTGCGAGATGTGCACGTTCTTGCGGACCTTCAGCGCGTCGGCGGAAACGCCGCGTACCTGGACGTTAGCATCCGTACCGGTAGCCTTCAGCGGGAAATTCGCAATGACCACTACCTCGGGACTAACCAACGGCACGCCGTTATCGCGGGCAATACCGGGGGCGTCCTGAATCACTTTCACTTGATCCAGCCCTACGGCGCCATTTAATTCGGCGGTTGAGCCGGCGCGCATGATTAGCGCGTTGTCGGCGGATCCGGACGAAACCAAGGTGGCATGAAAGCCGCGCGCGAGGGAAAGCATGGCGATGAATACGCCGACGGTGCCCGCAATTCCGAGAACGGCCACGATGGCGGAAACCCAACGGGCGCGCACGCTGCGTAAATTATAAACGATGGGGATGGCCATGCCTCAAACCCTCCTGAGTGCGTCAACTACGCGCAAACGCATCGCCGTTGTGGCGGGAAGTATCCCGGCGAGAATCCCAACGGCCAATGAAATGGCGATTCCCATAATTATCGCGGGACCAGGCAGTCTGAAGTAAGGTAGGAAACCGTGGGTTGGATCTCCGCCCATGGTGAAGAGTTTTGACAGGCCGATCCCGATGCCTCCGCCGACCGCAGCGATCAGAAGCGATTCGCCTAGAACGAAGAACAGTACGAAGCGGTCGGTGTATCCCACGGCTTTAAGAACTGCTAGCTCTCCGATACGTTCCCGCACGGCGATGGCCATGGTGTTACCAGTAACAAGCAGCAAAGTGAAGAACACGACTCCGCCAATGCTGAGGATTAGAAATGAAATGTTGCCGAATTGTTTGGCGAACCCGGTGGCGAGAGCTTTTTCTGTTTCCGTCTTGGTCTCATAAGGAGAGTTGGCGAAAGTATCGTCGATTGCCTTCACTACGGCGGCCGCATGATCAGGGTCATCGAGTTTGACGATGTACCAGCCGATTAAACCTTTTTCGACCTGGCGACGCTCGTCGAAATAATCGTAGTGAAACCAGAATTGGGTGAGGTCGTCCTGGTCGCGCGAACCGGTGTAGATGCCTCGAATGTTGAATTCCCAAGTGCCAGTGAAAATTGTGCCCTTGATGGGAACGCGGTCACCGACTTTCCAGCCGAAGCGTTTGGCGGTGGTGGCGCCAACAATGGCGCCTTCGCGATCGGCTACGAAATCCTTCCACTGATCGTCGGGAATCACGAATTCAGGAAAAACCTGTCTCTGGTTTGGAACATCAATCGCGAATTGGGGAAAAAAGTTTTTTTCATCCTGGTAGATGCCGCCGAACCAATTGTCGAAGGTGACGGCTTTCACGCCGGGAATGCGAAGGATTTGATCGCGATAAGACATGGGAAGCGGCTGGATGATGGCGACTTTGTTGATGACGTCGAGGCGGTCAACGCCGGCCAAGTCCACGCCTTGGTTAAATGCGCCATGGACCACCACGAGAAGGCCGAAGAGAAAGAGCGCGACGGCGAAAGAGCCGATGGTTAGCAGGGTGCGCAACGGTTTGCGAAGTAAATTTGCCATGATGAGCGGCATGAATTTCATCGCGAGCTCCCTGCTGCGGCGAGAACGCCTTCAACCAGGACGCCTTTATTCAGGTGCAGGGTGGCTTGCGCACGCTCGGCGGCGGCGGGGTCATGCGTAACCATCAGGATGGTTTTGCTGTATTCCTTGGAGAGGCGGGTTAGGAGGTCAAGAATCTCGTCCGCGCTCTTGCGGTCGAGGTCGCCGGTGGGCTCGTCGCAGAGCAGGAACGTGGGATCGGCGATGATGGCGCGGGCGATGGCGACACGCTGTTCTTGTCCGCCGGAGAGCTGGCGAGGGTAGTGATTCACTCTGTCACCGAGACCTACGATTCCAAGAGCTGCTTCCACGTGTTGACGCCGCTCGGATTTTGAAAGCTTAGTGAGCAGCAGCGGCAATTCCACGTTTTGAAACGCGGTGAGCACGGGGATCAAGTTGTACATCTGGAAAATAAATCCTACGTGGCGCGCGCGCCATTCAGTGAGTTTGCTGCCGGACATGTGCGTGATTTCGTCGCCGGCCACGGTGATGCTGCCGCGGGAAGGTACGTCCAAGCCGCCCAGAAGATTCAGCAGCGTGGTTTTGCCGGAGCCGCTGGGGCCCATGAAGGCGACGAACTCACCTTTGTCCACGTCGAGATTCAGACCTTGCAAGACGTGGATCACTTCGCCGCCTCGGCTGTAGGTCTTGTCGAGACCGCGGATTTGAATCAGGCTGCCTGCGCTTCCTCTGCCATCCACTCGAACCATTTCGGAGTCTCCTATTTCTTATTTCTTGATCTCGACAGCTTGACCATCGCGAAGAGTTGCCGGGCCTTTCACCACGACTGTGTCACCTGCATCAATACCTGCTAAAACTTCTGCGTCGGATCCGCGAGTTCCGCCCAAGATCACTGCGCGGCGCTCGAGACGATTATCTTTCACCAGAAAAACAATTTTCTTGCCTTGGTCTTCGCGAACTGCGTCTTGCGGAATTAGAGCTGCGGGCTCGGTGGCACCGTTTTTCTGTTCAGGCGCAGCGCCAAAGAAAGTTACTTTGATGCCCATGTCGGGGAGAATGCGCGGGTCCAATTTTAGAAAGGAGATGCGCACCTTCACCGTGGCCTTCTGACGGTCGGCGGTGGGTATTACAGTGCGAACGCGCGACGGAATCTGCCACTCGGGATATGCGTCTAGGACGGCTGTGACGTTTTGTCCGGGCACCACGCGGGCGATGTAGGCTTCGTTCACATCCACTTCGATTTCGTTGGAGTTCATGTCCACGATGGTGGCGATGCCGGTTCGCGTGAAACCACCACCAGCGGAGATAGGCGATACCATTTCGCCGACTTGCGCATCTTTGGAAACCACGATGCCGTCAAACGGCGCGCGGATTACGGTGTTGTCCACATTCTGTTGCGCTTCGCCAACACGCGCTTGCGATGCAGCGACCTGTTCTTTGGCTAGCGCGATCTTCGCGTGCAGACTGTCCGCAGCCATGGTGGCGTTGTCCAAAGTTTCCTGGCTTTGCACGCCGGCGGCTAGAAGTTGCTTGGCTCGATGTAATTCAATCTCCGCGTTCTTTAGCTGCACTTCAAAATCGGCAATGGCGGCTTGGGCCGAATCACGATCGGCTTTGGCCGAATCGAGGGCCCGACGCGCGTCGGAATCGTCGAGAGTTGCCAGGACGAATCCTTCCTGTACATGCATGCCTTCATCGAAATTGACTTTGGTGACGCGCCCAGTGATCTTCGCCGCAATCGTGGCGCGACGCCGAGGCGTAACATAACCGCTGGCATTCAAGAGCGCGGGGCGTCCGGCAGCGGCTTTTTGCGCAACGGCCACTTCGACCACCGGTTTCTGGCTATGAAAAGCAAATACAGCGCCGGTGACGATAACCACCACGCCCAGGAGCGCGCCGATAATGCCGAAGACTTTTCCGGCCTTGCCACCTTTGCGCTGGCCTTCGTGAATGCGCAAGGAGCCGAGATCGTGTTTTGGCGGACTTACCGACGATGCCATCAGGACCAAATCTCCTTAGGTTCGAGCGCCCTATGTATGTACTACGCCTCTGCGGCAGAAATATTACCGGGGCTCGGGAACTAAAAAACACAGGGAGCGCGGTAAATATATTGTAACTTGCCAGAGAGGTTTCGGTTACCCAAACAAAAGCGGAAAAGCCCGGGTCCCCGGTCGCTGAGATATAAGCGAAGGACCGGGAAGTTACGCCGAGGCTAGATTTTTGGAAGCACAATTCCCTGCTGCGCCTGATACTTCCCTTTTTTGTCTTTGTACGAGACTTCGCATTGCTCGTCGGATTCGAAGAAAATGACCTGGCAGAGCCCTTCATTGCCATAGATGCGCGCCGGAAGCGGAGTCGTATTGCTGATTTCCAGCGTTACAAAACCTTCCCATTCCGGCTCGAACGGCGTGACGTTCACGATAATTCCGCAGCGAGCATACGTGGACTTGCCGACGCACAGAGTGAGCACGTTGCGCGGAATGCGGAAATATTCCACGGAGCGTCCGAGGGCGAAAGAATTCGGCGGCACGATGCAGACATCACCCTTGAATTCGACGAAGGACTTCGAATCGAAGTGTTTTGGATCGACGATGGAGGAATTTACGTTAGTGAAAATGCGGAATTCGTCTGCGACCCGCATGTCATAACCATAAGAGGAAACGCCATAGCTGATGACTCCGTCGCGCACCTGGCGATCTTCGTAAGGCTCGATCATTTTGTGCTCGCGAGCCATCTTGCGTATCCATTTGTCAGACTTCACCGACATCGAATCCTCCGGAATCAACAGAAATAACGCAGATAAGCCTTAGCAGCTACGCCGCAATACCTCGGCTGAATTTTCGCACTGCTCAGTTTAAAAGCGAGTTGCGCATATTATTACACACCACGGCGCTTGACAACCTGCAAACCCCTGTCTAGCATAGGTTTCCGGTGGATGCAGTAGGATCGTGTGATCCAGCCCTGGGGATCGCGCGATCAAGCTGGAGGATCGCGTGATCAAGCTTGATATCGTTAACGCCATAGTTTCGAAAACCAACGTGACCCGCACCAAGGCCGAGCAAGCGGTGGAAACTGTCTTCGAGGCCATGAAGAACGCGTTGGGCCGAGGGGAACGCATTGAACTTCGGCGCTTCGGCGTGTTCAACGTAAAGCCGCGGAAGACCGGGATCGGCCGCAACCCGCGCACCGGGCAACAGGTTAGCATTCCTCCCGGCAAGGCCGTACGTTTCAAGCCTGGCAAAGAACTCCAGACATTGCCGGCTCCCGCTTCGACGCCCGCACCCAAGTCCTGAACTAGCGCATGCTGTTGTTGGGTTGATTCCCGCGAAAGGCGGCTGACCGCTTTTCGGTGCTAAACTTGTACTCTTCATGGATCACATTCCCGGCAACGGACACGCGCGTATTCCTGTCGAAGTTCTCGATCTTGGATACCCACAAATCATTGAACTGCCCCCGCCGCGTATTGTGCGACCCCGAAAACCCTGGTGGCCGGCACTGGTTCTTTTTCTACTCACGCTGGTTACTACCCTGGCGGTTGGATCGGAATTCGCGCTGTCGTATGCGCACAATGTTGCGCCATTCTCCGGCGACGACAATCCATTTGCGGCGATCGTAGCGCCGCTGGCGCATCCTCATCTACTCCTACTGGGCATTCCGTTTTCGTTTGCGCTGCTGGGGTTTTTGATGGCGCATGAGATGGGCCACTACGTGGCGTGCCAGATTTACGGTATCGATGTGAGCTATCCCTACTTTATTCCGTCACCATTTCTGTTTGGGACATTTGGCGCGTTCCTGCGCATACGCTCGCCGATTGCGACGCGGCGCGCGCTGTTTGATGTTGGAATCGCCGGGCCCATTGCAGGATTTGTGGTCGCGGTGCCGTTGATGGCGTACGCGATATCGATTTCGAAAATCATTCCCGGTGTGCAGCAGAATGCCGATATTGTTTTTGGCCAGCCGACGCTGATGAAAATTTTTATGGGGATGTTTCATCCTGGCGCGGACCCGACGTCACTCTTGTTACATCCGATTGGACAGGCGGCTTGGGTGGGACTGTTTGCCACTGCGCTGAATCTGTTGCCTTGTTGGCAGCTTGACGGCGGACACATTCTGTACACGCTGGCGAGCAAAAAGCACAAAGAAATTTCACTGATCGTCGCCTTAGGCCTCATCGCGATGGGAATCCGTTGGTGGCACGGATGGGGAGTGTGGGGAATCGTTTTGCTCGTGCTATCGCTGAGATTTCGGCATCCGCCGGTTTATGACCGTTGGGAGCCGCTCGATGCAGGACGAAAATTATTGGCGATTCTGGCGCTAGCGATATTTGTTTCGTGCTTCACGCAGTGGCCTACGAACAATCCTTGAAGCCTTCTTCGTAAGAAAATCGCTCCGTGTTGACGATTCGCTTGAGAAGTATATGATGCCCGCATCGTAATGGATCATCCTCCGACTCCTTCGCAGAATTCTCCAACACTCGTACGTACGCTTGGCTTGCGCGATCTAACAATGCTGGTTATTGGAGGCGTGATCGGGTCGGGAATATTTTTGGTACCTGGCGCGATTCAACGCCGCGTCGGAAATTCAGTCGGGTTAGCGATTCTGGTCTGGGTGGCGGGCGGATTCTTGTCGCTCGTCGGCGCGCTCACATACGGCGAACTGGCAGCCATGAAGCCGGAGGCGGGCGGGCTGTACGTTTACATGCGCGATTGTTTTGGCAGGCTGCCGGCGTTTCTCTACGGATGGACGCTGTTTCTGGTGATTGCTTCGGGAGGCATGGCCACGCTTGCGGTGGCATTCAGCGCCTATTTGGGCCAGATTATTCCGGTCAGTTGGGTGATGGCGAAGCTGGCAGCAGTGGGCATGATAGCCGCGATAACTCTCGTAAATATTTATGGCACGCGCGAAAGTTCGGACCTGCAAAATTGGACCACTTATGCGAAGGTCGCGTTGATTCTGGCGATGAGTGCCGTGCTCTTGGCGATGGGACGCGGTTTTCATGGTTCACAAAGTATTCTGTGGCCGGCGCGAGTGAACAGCTCGATGCTTTCGAACTTTGGCTTGGCGATGATCGCAGCGCTATGGTCCTACGAGGGTTGGCAGTTCGCTTCTTTCAGCGCGGGAGAAGCGGCTCACCCACAGCGAGATTTTCCGCGGGCGTTTTTTTACGGCACGTTGTCGCTGACGATAATTTATGTGCTGGCCGCTTTGTCATACGTGGCTGCCCTGGGGCCGGAAGCTGCCGGACGGTCGGATACCATTGCCGCTGCCGCGATGGCTGTGATCCTGGGGCCGATGGCGGCGAAGTTCGTTGCGCTTCTGATCATGATTTCCACGTTTAGCTCGGCGAACAGCATTCAGCTCACTAGCCCGCGCGTTTATTACGCTATGGCCGGCGATGGCTTATTTTTTCGCAGAATGGCGGAAGTGCATCCGCGTTTTCGCACGCCGGCGTTTGCAATTTTCACTTCCGGAGTTTGGGCTGCGATCCTGGCGTGCTTGGGAAGCTTTGAGCAGCTGTTTACCTACGTGATCTTTACCGGCTGGATTTTCTACGGGCTGGCAGGAGCGAGTATTTTTGTCTACCGCAGGAAAATGCCGGGCGCGCCACTTCCCTATCGTGTGCCGGGATATCCGTGGACTCCCGTGATTTTTGTGCTGGCGAGCGCGGCGTTAGTGGTGAATGCAACTTCTTCGCGGCCGGCTGGGGCGATTGAGGGGCTTGGAATCGTGCTCGCTGGATTGCCCGCTTATCTGATATGGCGCAAGCGACGGCCGAAGACTAGTTCCTAAAACAAACTGGTGGGATCTACGTCAACGATTACGGCGGTGTCTGGAATTTTTTTCGCGGCGCAGAAATCAAGCGCGCCGCTGAGCGCCTGGCCCAGAGCCGAGCGTCGCGGCGACTTCAAAACGAACTGAAAGCGATAATCCTTGCGCAAACGCGCCAGCGGAGCCGCGGCCGGGCCCAGAATTTTCACTCCGCGATTTTCGAATGGAGCAAAATGAGTTTCGAGAGCTTTGGCCCAGCGAATTGCGTTTTCAATTTTGCGATCGCGCACCAGGACGCTGGCGAGCGCGGTAAATGGCGGATAGTGAAGCATGCGGCGGAAGTGCGCTTCTTTTTCGTAGAAGGAAACGTAATCCTGCTGCACGGCGTATTGGATGGCGTAATGTTCCGGGTAGTACGTTTCCACCAGGACTTCGCCGGCAAGCTCGCCGCGGCCAGCGCGTCCGGCGACTTGCGTGAGCAACTGGAAAGTTTTTTCGGCTGCGCGGAAATCCGGACGTCCGAGCGCGAGATCGGCAGCGACGACACCCACCAGAGTGACGCGCTGGAAGTCATGGCCCTTCGCAACCATTTGGGTGCCCACGAGGATATCCAGTTCGCCGCTCGCGAACGCGCCGAGCACTTGCTGATATTCGCGCTTGGTGCGAACGGTGTCGCGATCGAGGCGCGCGATTCGAGCGGCGGGAAATTTTTCCTTCAAATATTCCTCTACCCGTTCCGCGCCATCGCCGACGAAATAGAGGAACTCGCCGTTACACTTCGGGCATTTCTTCGGCGGGCGAATCGAGTAGCCGCAGTAGTGGCACTCTAGGCGTTGTCGGCTTTTGTGATAGGTCAGCGCGATGCTGCAATTTTCGCACTGCACAAAGGCGCCGCAACTTCGGCAAAGAAGAGACCACGAATAGCCGCGCCGATTGATCAGGACCATGGCTTGCGTTTTTTCTTCCAGGCGCAAGGCGATCGCTGCGCGCAAAGCTTCCGAAACCGGACGGGTTTTAAGCTGTTGGCGGAATTCTTCGCGGAGATCGACCACTCGAACCTCTGCCAAGGGACGGTTTTCGACGCGCGAGGTCAATTCCAGCAGGCCATATTTTCCATCGCGCGCGTTGTGATAGGTTTCTAGCGAAGGAGTGGCGGAGCCGAGTAGCGCGACAGCTCCTTCCAGGCGCGCACGGTAGACAGCGACGTCACGGCCGTTGTAACGTGGAGTTTCTTCCTGCTTGTAACTGGTTTCTTGCTCTTCGTCCACGATGATCAAGCCAAGATTTTCCAGCGGCGCGAAAACGGCGGAGCGAGTTCCGACCACGATGCTGGCCTGGCCGTGACGCACGCGCCACCATTCGCGCGCGCGTTCCACATCTGGCAAACCGCTATGGAGGATGGCGACCGTTTCACCGAAGCGCGCGCGGACCAAGCGGCCAACCCATAATGTGAGCGCGATTTCCGGAACCAGCACGATGGCCGTCTTGCCGCGCGAGATCGTCGCTTCGATGGCGCCGAGATAAACTTCTGTTTTGCCGCTGCCGGTGACGCCGTGAAGCAAGCCTGCCGTAAATTTCCCGGCCACCAACCAGCGCCATATTTCCGCCAAGGCCAGTCTTTGTTCGGCATTCAGATCATTGCTGGGCGGAGTGAAATCGGTATCCCAGGGATCTTCATCGGCTACGAGCGGCTCTTCCCACGCGAGCACGTGGCCTTGTTTTTCCAAGCGCTGGATGATGGCGCGCGATACTTCGGCTTTCTCCATCAGGACGGCTATCGGAAGCGGGCCACGAGTGGCGGTTAACACTTCGCGAATTTTTTCTTCGGCTGGATTTGTGGATGGCTCATCTTTGGCGGGATTCCAGGCGATGATTTTCTGCGTGCGTGTTTTGCGGCGGTGGACCCGTTCCTGCGCAGTCAGGTGGCCTCGACGCACCAATCTTTCTGCGGCAGATTCGCCTCCGGGCAACCGACGGACGGCAGCGGACTGGATTGCACGCGCTTTTTCGGTGGCGGCATCGAATCTGCGCAGAAATTCAAATTCAGAGCTTTCAACGTCCGTGTTCTCGCTGCCCGCGGCTAGTTCTTGCAAATAGGCGCGGCCTGCGTCGGTGAGCCAATATTCGCGGTCGTGGCGCAGCTCAATTTCGGGAGGAAGCATGGCGCGAAATGTTTCGCCGATGGGAGCGATGTAGTAGCGGCTGATCCAGTGGCCCAACTCGATTAGTTTCGGTGGGAGCGCCGGGATGCGGTCGAGCAGTCCCGAAATTTCCTTTATTTGCGCGATAGTGGGAGCTTTATCAGAGACGGAGAGTCCGACTCCAACCATCGCGCGATTGCGAAACGGGACGAGCAGACGGCGGCCGGCGAGATCTTCGTCGCGCAGAGAATCGGGAATGGCGTAGGTGAAGGTCGAGCGCAGGGGAACCGGGAGAGCAACCTCGCAATAATGTTTGGCCGTCATGCTCGCAGTAGTGTAGCAGGGTGACTCGCGGCGGTTTATGTATGGCTATCCTTGCGAAGGTGCTGGATTGAAGGATTCGCCGCACAATCAATGATTGTCTTCGCGCCCAAGAGAGCAGATTCCTCGCTGCACTCGGAATGACGAATAAAAACGAATGCAATGCTCAGATGCCGGCGCAAAGAAAAGCTGAAGCGAACGCGTCAAATGCCGGAGCGCAAGTAAAGCTAAAGTGGGCACCTTAGATGCTGACGCAGATGATGCCGGCGAAAATTAGGACGATGCCCAGCCATTGGCTGCGTTCGAGGCGCTCGCGTAGAAAAATCCAGGAAAGCAGAACTGTGACGGCACCGTACAAGGACGCCAGGACGCTGACTACGGAAACAGGCCCGATGTGCAGGCCGGCATTATTGGCGACGTAGGCAGCGGTGTCCATCACGCCTACGGCTGCGAGTTGCCACCAGATTCGACCGTGCGGCAGGCGGAGGCTTTGGCGCGTTGGCAGCGCGAATATTGCAAGAGAAACCAGGGCGGTGAGGCGCATCACCCAAACTGAAACAGCGTCGCCGACGAGCGGTATAACGTGGAAGCCGAGAAACCAAAACATGAAGCCGAAACCTACGGCTGCCAAGATCGCCCAGCCCACGCCGCGCGACAACCGCGAGGCGGTTGAGGGATTAGCTGCGTCCAGGGGATTCATCGGCTTTGACGCGAAAGACATGGCAGCGAGGATTACTCCCGTCAGTGTGACTGCGATTCCAATTCCGCGAAGCGCATTAATTCGCTCGCCGCTCGCGATGGAAAGCGCTACGGTAAGCGCGGGATAGCTGGACGAAACCGGGCCGACGATGCTCATCACGCCGATTTCGAAAGAATAATAAAGCGAGAGTGATGCTGTGACGTTCAGCAATCCTGCGACTGCTGTGAACGCCCAGGGCTGCCATCCTGGAGCGACGTGCGAAAAACCGCCGGCGAACTTGAGGTAAACGCTGAGGGCAATAAACCCGAAAAACTGCATGAAGAAAAGCGTGCGATAAGCTCCGACTCGGCGGGATGCAAAACGCGCCGCAAAATCGGCCAAGCCCCAGCACACCGCTCCGGTCAATCCGAGGATGACACCCAAAGAATTCTCCACTACCCCCACCCGTGCTCGATCATTCTTGGCTATCGTCGGCTAACTTCGACTATTTTCGACTGTTTACCAAAGGTGGCGGGCTATTTACGTTTCGGTTGCAGACCGAGGACGGTCATTACTTTTTGCAAATCTTTCCAGACTTCACCTTTCGCATTTGGATTTCGCAACAGGTAAGCGGGGTGATAGGTGGCAATCAGTTTCGAGCCGCGAAAATCAAACCACTCGCCGCGAAAACGGGAGATGCCCTGGGTAGTTTGCAAAAGAGTCTGAGACGCGCAACTTCCCAGGCAGCAAATTACTTTTGGCCGGATCACGTCAATCTGGCGGAAAAGAAAGGGCGAGCAGGTGGTGATTTCATCTTTTTCCGGCAGGCGATTTTCGGGCGGGCGGCATTTCACCACGTTGCAGATGTAAACATCTTCGCGGCGCAGACCCATAGCTTCGATCATCTGGGTGAGTAATTTTCCCGCGCGGCCAACGAAGGGCTCGCCCTTAATATCTTCGTCATGGCCGGGGCCTTCGCCGACGAAGACCAATTCCGCTTTCATGCTGCCCACGCCGAAAACAATATTGGTGCGGGCTTTGTGAAGTTTGCAGCGCGTGCAATCGCCCATGGTTTCTCGTATGAGCTGAAGCGTATCGCCGGCGATGCGCTCGCTGGCTTCGAACAGTGAAGGCGCTTGCGCGAACGGCGCAACGACGGAAGAACGCGCGGCCGCCGTTACACCTGGAGTGGTTGGAGAAAGACCGAACGAAGAACTTGCACTGGCTGAGCGGGCGGCCGCGGCAATCGGAGACTGCCGCGGCTCAGTCGATTGCGAGCCAGGGGCTTGCGCTGTCTGCGCAACAACATTAGATGAAACGCGGTCGCGATAGTAAGGCCCCAACTCTAAGTCAGCTCCGTAACGAAGCCAGGCTTCCACCCGGGCACGCTTGTCAGATTCCAACGAGGCCCTCCCAATTTTGAACTGAACAGGAGAACTTTATCACAGCGAACGGGGTCGCCGAGCGTGCCTGAAGAAATTTTATTACCGAAGACAGAGAGAAAATGAAGACGCTTACTTCGAAGTTTTTTGGATTTCGAGGACGCGATCGAGGATTTGATTCGCCACTTCAAGCTTGGACATCTTAGGCAGCGGAATTTCGCGGCCATCTCGCGAATAGATCGTAACGATATTGGTGTCTGCATCGAATCCGGCGCCTTCCTGGGTCACATCATTTGCGACAATCAAGTCCGCGCCTTTGCGCGTCAATTTTCCGCGCGCGTTTTCCGCCACGGCATTCGTTTCGGCGGCAAATCCAACCAACACGCGGCCAGGTTGCTTCTGGCGTCCAAGCTCGGCGAGAATATCCGGCGTGGGTTCCAGGCCGAGGGTAATCCGCCCTTCGTTGCGCTTTAGTTTCTGATCGTACTGCGCGGCCGGACGATAATCCGAGATGGCTGCGGCCATAATTACGACGTTCGCATTTGCGGCGCGCTCGCGGACGGCCTGATGCATTTCCTCGGCTGCCCGAACCGGGACCCAATCCACTCCATCGGGAATTTTCAAATCGGTTGGTCCGCTGACCAGAATGACGTGGGCCCCTCTGCGGTTCGCAGCCTCCGCGAGAGCGTAACCCATTTTCCCGGATGAGCGATTGGTGAGAAATCGAACAGGATCGATGTCTTCGCAAGTAGGGCCAGCTGTGACAAGAATTGTTTGACCGCCGAGATCGTGGCGCAGGCCAAGCACATCGCAAACTTTCTTTGCGATGGTCTCGGTGGCAGCGAGCCGTCCCGCGCCTACCATACCGCAAGCGAGGTAGCCTTCATCGGGATCCACCACGTGCACGCCGCGTTCGCGCAGAATCGCGAGGTTGCGTTGGGTAGCAGGATGGTCCCACATATTCACGTTCATGGCAGGGGCGACCACCACCGGAGCCGTCGTGGCGAGATACAGAGTGGCGAGAAAATCTTCGGCAATGCCGTTGGCAAATTTGCCGAGAATGTCCGCGGTAGCGGGCGCCACCAGCAGCAAATCAATTCGCTGCGCCACGGCAATATGTTCAATGGCGCTTTCAACGTTTGCCGGAGCAGCGGAACCACCGGCACTGAACATATCCGTGATTACTTTTTGTCCGGTGAGCGCGGCGAAGGTAAGAGGAGTGATGAACTCCTGCGCCGCACGGGTCATCAGCACTTGCACGTCCAACTTTTCCTGCTGCAAACGGCGAACCAGTTCCGCAGCTTTGTAAGCCGCAACGCCTCCAGTGACGCCGAGTGCGATTTTCATCTGGTGCGCGGCGGATGCTACTTCTTCCGCTTGCCGTCCTTATCCTCAGGCTCTCCGCTCAATTCCTTGGCTTCGTATTCGAGCAGACCTTTCAGCAATTCTTCTTCGGCGATGCGCGTGGTCTTGCGCGATCGCGGGTTATCGACCATGGGGCGTCCGCCGATCATCAACTGCCGTGCGCGGCGCGCGACGACTACAACATATGCAAACTGGCTTTCCGGTGGATCTCTCAACACGGCCATATTCAGATCAGCCTCCAAAGGACTTCAAAATTTCGCGAATTCTTTCTTCCTTACGAGGCACCCGGCATCGCGAGCCAAGTGCAATGGCCTGGACTTCTTTACCGGCGCGTTCGATATCGTCGTTGATGATGGCGTAATCGTAGCTACTATAGTTCAACATCTCCTGCCGCGCACGTTCGAGACGACGCCGAATTTCGTCTTCTGAATCCTGGCCACGCTGCCGTATGCGATGTTCGAGCTCCGTGCGAGAAGGCGGCAGGACGAAGACTGCTACAGCACTAGGCAGCTTTTGTTTTACCTGCAAAGCGCCCTGTACGTCAATTTCGAGAACCAGATCTTTTTTTTGCTCCTGCGCTTCGGTTACAGATTTGCGCGGAGTGCCGTACCAATGCTTTCCGAACACCTGGGCATATTCCAGGAAATCGCCGCGTTCCACCATTTCCTGAAATTGAGACTCGGAGACAAAATTGTACCATTTGCCCTCGCTCTCCGTCTTGCGCGGCATGCGCGTGGTGCACGAAACAGATAGCATGGTGCCGGGCAGCCGCAAAATTTTTTCCACCAGAGTGGACTTCCCCGAACCCGATGGCCCGGAGACGATGAGCACCAAAGGTTCCGTTTTGCTCATTCTATGTTTTGCACCTGTTCGCGCAATTTTTCGATTTCAGATTTGATCTCCAGGCCGATGCGAGTGATTTCCAGACCTTCGCCATCGTTACCGGGAGTTTTTGAAAGCAACGTGTTGGCTTCGCGCTGCATTTCCTGGAGGAGAAAATCGAGTTTCTTGCCGGCTTCCGAAGCGCTGACGAGCAGGCCCTCAAATTGTTGCACGTGGCTACGCAGGCGCACCAACTCTTCGGAAACGTCGCTACGCTCGGCAGCCAGCGCGGCTTCCTGAGCCAATCGGCTTGGATCAATTTGTGCTTCGCCGAGAAGCTCTTTCATGCGTGTTTCAAGGCGTTTTGCGAAAGCGGGCCGCGCGCGCTCGGCCAGTGTGGTCAGGTTCGAGGCCAAGGCCGCAATGCTTCGAAGCCTCGCGGACATCTCCTGGCGGAGGAGGTCGGCTTCTTCCTCGCGCATGCGATCGAGCTTGTCGAGCGATTCAACCATACAGCGCCCGAGCACGGCTTCCAGACGCTCGAGTTCGCTTTCCAGCGACGCGTTGGGGGCGCCGATCACTCCAGGCAAGCGCATGATGGACTCAACATCCGGCTCGGACTCAATTCTGAATTCTTTTCGCAGCGAAGTGGCAGCTTTCAGATAGGCCGCGGCCACTTCGCGGTTCACGCCGATCGCGGCGGGGCCGGCCAGCTCGTAGTGCACCGTGACGTCGAGATGGCCGCGGCGAACGCGCTCGCGAATGATTTGGCGAATGCGCGGTTCGAGTGGTTCGAAACCTTCGGGCATGCGCAAATGCAAGTCGAGGAAACGGTGATTCACGCTGCGGATGGTTACGCGCAGGCTCCAGCCATTTTCCGCGGCTCGAGACTGAGCATAGCCGGTCATGGACTTCAGGCCCGCACTCGCAGACGCTGAAGTGGTGTGCATCGGTTTTGGACTTGAGCCTGACATTTTTATACGGGCCCTGCGGTTCGCGTCACCGTGTCAACATCGCGGAATTGCATTTCGTAAAGCCGCGCATAAACACCGCCGCGCGCGAGGAGTTCATCATGCGTTCCGCGCTCACGGATTGTGCCGCCTTCCAGCACAGCAATCAAGTCCGCGCGACGAATTGTGGAGAGCCGATGGGCGATCACGAAGACGGTGCGGCCGGTCATCAGATTATTCAGCGCGTCCTGAACGAGCATTTCCGATTCAGAGTCCAGCTCAGACGTCGCTTCGTCCAAAATCAGGATTGGAGCGTCTTTCAATAGCGCGCGGGCAATGGCGAGGCGCTGACGTTGGCCGCCGGAAAGCCTTTGGCCGCGGTCGCCGATCAGGGTCTGGTAGCCACCCGGCATTTGCATGATGAAATCATGAGCGAGCGCTGCTTTGGCTGCTGCAATCACTTTTTCTTCCGGCAGGTTGGGCCGGCCGTAACACAAATTGTTCCATATGGTGTCGTTGAAGAGGATGGTTTCCTGCGTCACGATGGCCATCTGCTCGCGCAGCGAACGCAAAGTCATTTCACGAACATCCTGGCCATCTATCAGCAGCGAACCTGAGGTGGCGGTGTAAAAACGGGGGAGCAGATTCACCAGGGTGGTTTTGCCGGCGCCGCTCGAGCCTACGATTGCGATCACTGCGCCCGCCGGAACTTTCAACTTCAGATTACGGAGCGTGGGCGCATCGCCATCGTCGTAAGTAAAGCTGGCGTCGACAAATTCGACAGATTCCGAAAGGCGCGGCAACGCTTTGGCATTCGGCATATCCAGCTTTTCTTCGGGCAAATCGAGAAGCCTGAATACCTGCGCGGACGTTCCCAGGGCCTGTACGAAAAGCTGATAGATGTTGCCGATGCGCTTGATGGGTTCGTAGGCTTTGAACAGCGCGAACGTAAAGGCGCCGAATGAACCAATCGACATGCGGCTGGCTTTGATTTCGCCGCGAGCGAAGAAAAGGATCATGGCGACTACAACCGCACCGAGCACGTCCATGATCGGTCCGGTGCCGGCCATGGCGCGGACCCAGCGCATATTTTCGCGGAGCAAACTTCGGGCGGCATCGCGGAATTTGCGGATTTCGAATCCTTCCATCCCGAAAGCTTTTACAACGCGGTTTCCGCTGATGGTTTCTTGAAGTATCTGGCTTAGATCAGCAAGGCGAGACCGGCTTCTTTCCGTGGAGCGGCGAATTTTGCGCGTTAGTTTCGCGACGGGCCAAACCACCAGCGGAACGAGGACAGCGGAGCCGACGGCCATGCGCCAGTCGATGAGCAAGAGCACGCTGACAAAGGCTATGAGGTTGAAGATCTGACGGAAAAAATCCGCCATGTAATCGGAAAATGCTGCGCGCAGCTGTTCCACGTCGCTGACCACCGCAGACATCACACGGCCGACTGGGTTGTGATGAAAAAAGCCGACGGGCTGCTGCACGACCTTGCGGTACACGCTATTGCGTAGATCGGTAACGGCCGAAAGGCCGACATACTGGATTAGTGTGCTACCGAAATATTCAGCGATAGCTTTGAACAAAAAGATGAAGAGCAGAGCAAGCGCGAAAACCGACCACACGTGATGCACGCGCGATGGAACGAAGTCGTTCATGTAAACAACGCGATTGGACCAGGGGATGGTGAAGAGGACGAGCTTCTGAAGGCCCGAGCCGGGATTTAGCACGACGTCGATAGCGGGTTTAATGGCCAGCGGGACAAGGCCTTCTGCGATTCCCATGGCCGCCATGAGCAACACTCCGACGGCAAGAATCCCGGTGTAAGGCGACAAGTAGCGGAGCAACCGGCGAAATTCTTCGCCCTGCGTCATGGTGCTCACGCCGTCTTTTATTTCAGAATTCAAATCGGCAAACCCTCGGCACAAATCAGCAAAGATGCGCCATTCTAAGACGCGGTCTTATCCAGATCGCGATGAACGACTTTAGCGGAATAGCCTTTTTTCTTAATGGCCCGGCTGATCACTTCCGCCATCGCTACGGAACGGTGACGTCCCCCGGTGCATCCCAGCGCAACGGTAAGATAGCTTTTACCTTCCTGAATGTAGTGCGGGATCAGGTATAGCAGCAAGCTTTCCACGCGGCGCAAAAATTCTCCGGTTTGCGGGAACGAACGAATGTAACGGGTCACACGCGGATCTTTCCCGCTAAATGGCCGCAAGCGCGGCACAAAAAATGGATTGGGAAGAAATCGCACGTCAAACACCAAGTCCGCATCCGCTGGAATACCGTAGCGGTATCCAAAACTCACCAACGACACGAGAAGCGGACGCCTTCCCGGTTTTTGAAACCGGTCGATAATAAACTGGCGCAGCTCATGGACGTTGAATTTTGTGGTGTCGATCACCACATCCGCCAAGCGGCGAATCGGCGCCATCCGGCGGCGCTCCTCACGTATGCCCTCAGCGACCGATCCGCCGCGCCCGAGCGGATGCGGCCGGCGCGTCTCGCTAAAACGGCGCATCAGAGCTTCATCGCTGGCCTCGATGAACACTAGCGTCGCAGGATGCTCGCTGATTAATTGGCGATAGATGCCCGGGAGTTTTTCGATCTGCTCGCCCTCGCGTGCATCCACCAACAACGCAGCGCGTTCAATTTCGACGCCTTCGGCATACAGCTCGCCAAATTTTGGAATCAGCGCAACCGGGAGGTTATCTACGCAATAAAAACCAAGGTCTTCGAAGGTATTCAGGACGGAGCCTTTTCCGGAGCCGGAAAGCCCGGTGAGGAGAACTAACTGGTGCGCATCGCGGGTTCGGTTTCTCGGCGTGCGCTTCACGGCAGCGGCGCTAGGCCTTTACACGCCGGCGATGCGTGCTGGGAATGCGAAGGTCTTCGCGATATTTTGCCACCGTTCGACGGGTTACGTGGATGCCTTCATCGCTGAGCTTTTTGGTGATTTGTTCGTCCGTGAGCGGGTGAGAAGTATCTTCGTCTTCGATCATTTTCTTCACGCGGCGCTTGAGGGACAGCAGCGACATCTCGCTGCCTTGCGGGCCGTTCACCGATTCGCTGAAGAAATAACGCAGCTCGAGCACTCCTTGCGGGGTGTGCACGTATTTATTGGCCACCGCGCGGCTCACGGTGGAAGGATGCACGCCGACTTCCTCGGCGACTTCCTTGATCATCATGGGCTTCAGCTGATCCGCGCCGTAATCGAGAAAATCACCCTGGCGCCGAAGAATCGACTGGCAAACGCGCTGAATCGTATGCTTGCGCTGTTCAATATTTTTCATCAACTGGATGGCGGCGGTGAAACGCTCTTTCACATAGTTCCGCACGTCGCGGTCGGCAGCATCACGCGCCAAAAGACGCCGGTAGGTAGGATTCAATCGAAGCTGCGGCAAGTCATCATCGTTCATGAATGCCTGCCACTCGCCGTCCACTTTTCGGAATTGGACGTCCGGCTCAACCAGCCGCGGCTCGGTGCGGTTATATCGCAAACCGGGTCGAGGATCGAGGCGCTTGATCACGTCCACCGCGCGTTTTACAAGCTCGACTGGCCGATTCAGCGCGCGCGCCACTTCTTTCAGCTGATTATTCTGGAGAAGCTTTAGGTGATCGGCGATGATCTGCTGCGCCAATGTATTTTGCGGATCGACGAGCTTGAGCTGGATGAGCAAACATTCCTGCAAATCGCGCGCCGCGATCCCCGGAGGATCAAATTCCTGCACCATGGCCAGCGCTTCTTCCACGTCCTCCATCGAATAATTGGCCGCTTGGGCAATTTCATCGAGCGAAGCGGTGAGGTATCCGTTTTCGTCCAGGTTGCCAACGATGGATTCAGCAATTTTGCGAACGGTCTCCGTGCAGATGCTTACGCTAAGCTGCCAATTCAGATGGTCGGCGAGGCTCTGTGGAGAAGAAAGAAATTTGTCGAAGGAAGGTTTCTCGATTTCTTCGCGTTCGCTGTTGGAAATTCTCTCGGCGCCTGAATCGAGGTACTGCGTGAAAAACGAGCCGAAATCGAATTCGTCAAATGGATTCGCGGGCGCGATTTCCGGAACTTTTTCGGTTTCTTTTTTGAGGAACGCTTCGTCGGTGTAACTTTCCGCAGTGACTCCGTCGTCTTCCGTCGCTTCGTCGAGCACGGGGTTCGCCATGATCTCCTGATTGATCATTTCCCGCAGCTCCAGACGATTCAGCGCCAGAACGCTGACCATCTGCACCAAGCCTGGTGTGAGTATCTGCTTTTGCGCGACGCGTAGGTTAAGTTTGGGCTGGAGCCAATTCATAAAGTTCGTTTCAGTTTAGCCGGAAACCTTCGCCGAGATATATCCTTCTTACTTCTGTATTTTCGGAAAGGTCTCTGGGAGTTCCCGCAAATAATATTCTCCCATCACTGATGATGTAGGCGCGATTGGTTACCGCCAGTGTCTCGCGCACGTTGTGGTCGGTTACCAGAACTCCAATTTCGGCCGCGCTTAAATCCGCGATAATTTTCTGGATGTCCACCACAGTCAGCGGGTCGATCCCCGAAAATGGCTCGTCTAATAAAACAAACGAGGGCGACAACACCAGCGAGCGCGCGATTTCCAGACGGCGCCGCTCGCCGCCCGACAGCACATAGGCCTGGCTGTATCGCACTCCTTCGAGCCCCATTTGCGCCAACAACTCCTCCACACGGTCGCGCCGCTGCTCTGGAGTGATCGGCAAAGTCTCCAGCACGGCGAGCAAATTCTCTTCTACCGTTAATTTCCGAAAAACCGAAGGCTCTTGAGGAAGGTAGCTGATGCCGCTGCGGGCCCGGAGGTACATCGGGAGGTCGGTAATATCCTCGCCGTCCAGTAAAACACGCCCATAGTCCGGACGCGCTAGACCGACCAGGATGTAAAACGTCGTGGTCTTTCCGGCGCCGTTCGGCCCGAGCAACCCAACCACTTCGCCTTGTTGAATTTCCAAGCTGACATCATTAACAACTTTTCGCCCTCTGTAGGACTTGCTCAGAGCGGCCGCCTGAAGTTTCAACATGCCGGTTCATTACTCAACTCGGTGCCTGGTTAACGTGCGCGAACCTTCTTGCGAATCTATTAAAATCGTATCATTCGCAACAAAGAAGGTCAACGAATGGCCCGTAGTTGTGTCGCTAGATGCATCGGTAATTGTTGGTTTTCCACCGGAAAGGACGAATTTTCCGCCACTTGCGGTGTATTCGGCCTGCTCAGCGGTGCCCCGGCGGTCGCCCTGCTGCACCACCACCCCTCCCGTGGCCAATGCGCGGTCGAGCTGGCGAGGCCCGGTAGCGTTCGCGGGAGGCTTGCCAGCGGCTGCGGCCCCCACCTGGGTGCTTTGCGCTGGGGTCAGAAAAACGTCCAGAACGGGCGATTGCAAGGAGCCCTGTTGGGAAGTAGCGGTTACCCCGCCCTCCAGGTGGGCTTTTCCGGAGTCGCTCCAGTAGGTCAGCACGGGTGCCCTAATTTGCCAGAGTGTAGGGCCAGAGGGCGCTTCGGAAGGCGTTTGCATCCCCTTGGATTGCTGTACGTGTGTCGAAGATTTGGGCGGCAACCTAGGCTCACTCGCAGGAATTTTCGGGAATGGTCCAGACGCCTGGGGAAAAACTGCTACCACGCCACCGGACGCCACTAATTTCTTTTCGTCGCGCCAGACTTCGATCTGATTGGCATCCAGCACGGATTCGCCCTGCCACATTCGGGCATGGCCGGAGTAAAGCGCGCGGCCTGACGCGTTCGAAGCCGTAAGCGTGGCAGCGGTAACATGCGCCGGACCTGCGCCCAAGTTTACAGCGGTATTTTGTTCCGACGATAAATATATGGATGCGACTCCGCCGGTGGCTTGAATTTCCCCGGACTTCTGATTGATCGATACGCTGTGCGCGGTGGTCCGACTGGTGGAATCAAAAAGCACGGGCGAACCGTCCATTGAAAGATTGTCGGTCTTGCTGACCATTCGCGCGTGGTCAGCGGTAGCCTGCCGATCAGCCTGCTGGAAATGCACATTGCCGGTTTCGTCGAGTGTTTCCCACTCGCCGGTCGAGCCGAACGTCGCGACGAGTTCGTTTGCAGTGGTAACTTGAGGCGCGCCGGAGGAAATTGTTCGTTTTATTTCTGCGCCGGAATGACCCAGTAATTTTGCCAAGCGGCCATTCGCGCCAAAGACTGTGACAAATTTCTTGGCGTGCAGCGCGGTTAACTCATTGCCGTTTTTCATTTCAATGGTGGCAGGCGCCAGAGTCTCCGCACTCTGGGCACGCGGCTGATCAGCTTGCTTTCCCGCGCCGAACAATACGCGTAACGAGGCCGTCTTTAGGGTACGCGATTGGCCAGCTTGCACTGAGTCCAGCACCGTGCCGCCACTAGTGGTCATCATGTGAACCACATTTTGCGGAAGCATGGCAATTTCCACGTGCCCGCTCGAAAAATGGTCGGTCCCGGCGGGCGCCTGGCGCGATCCTTGAACGTTTCCATTAGCGACCATGCTTTCGATCCATCCTCGCTGATCGAGCGAAGCTTCAAACTGGTTTGCTGCGATGGTTACCTGGCCACCCGCTTCCGTGGAGTGAATGACCGGGCTTCCTTCGGCCGTGACGTGCTGCGCTTTGAAATCGGAATCCAGATCGATCGTAATTTTATCGGCGGTGAGTTCGCGGGTGCCTTGGCGAAGGTCAGCAGGGGCTGTGAGCAAGACTTTGCGTTCATCGCGACGAACTTCCAAGCTTCCGCCGGTTACGTTGACCGGCAAACCGTTCGTGCGATCCGATGCAGCAAGGTCCATGTGCACGTCGTGTTGCAGCACGATAAGGGAGTTTTGAGTGCTGTAGGTGACGCCCACAGCGTGGCCTTTCCCTTGTGGGAAGCTGAACGAAACAGGTTGCGGCGTGGACGCGTCGCCAGTCTCGCGATTGAAGGTGAGATCGCGAGTGTTTATCTGAATTGTTTTGTCCGCACTGCCCGCAGGCGGATTGGCGCTGGCCATGTCGATTTGCACATCGCCCTGGCAGCGGACCGCGCCTGTTTTTGGCTGATAGCTGCATTCGCGCGTGTGTATATTGTCGTTGCGATTTCCATCGCGGCCATAAATCGTGACCCAGACATCTTCCAGAAGGTAGCTGTTCTGATCTCTGTATTCGGTGGCATGCGATGCGCGCACGGTGAAGATGGTGCGGTCGCCTTCCACCTTCGAAAAGGTCATTTGGTCGGACTGCTGTTGCACGCTGGAAGGAACAGCTTTCGGCCCCGACTTTCGGGCTTCAGACTCGCGTATCGCACGGCGCGAATATACGCCGATAACGACCAGCGCAATCACACCAGCGGTTATGGCAGCCCAACGTGCGTATCGCGCTGCTTCTTTATTCTGCAACGAAATCTCCTGCGCCTTTGCAATCTCAAACTACAAACGAATGCACCAAAACCTGGCAGTGACGATTGATTGCTCTTACTTCTTAGAAGCTGAGTATAGGTGAGAGGTTTCCAGCGGACAACTGCGTGTGGAGATACTGTGCACGAAGCGCGAGAGTTTGAACTATTCGCCGCCCGTGAGGACGCCAAGTCCGGAAGCGGCGACGCTATCGCGAGTCGTATTTTTCACCAGGTACATGGCCTCGTCGGCAAGATGCAACAGCTCAGCCTTGGTGCGGGAATCCGTGGGATAGGAAGCTACGCCGACACTCGCAGTGATGTGAGCGTTTATACCGGCGTCTTTCAGCCACACGGCTTCCCGAATCAATTTATGCAGACGACGGGCCACGCCGTATGCGTTCTCTTTGGAAGTCTGCGGCAACAGAACAACAAATTCATCGCCGCCATAGCGGAAGGCGAGGTCGATCAAGCGGCATTTATCTTTGATGGCTTGTCCAATCTCCGCCAGTAATTTCGATCCTGCCAAGTGCCCATAGGTATCGTTGATACTTTTGAAGTGGTCCAGGTCTATGAAGATCAGCGAAAACTCGAAGGCATAACGGTGCGAACGGTATATTTCCGTGTCCAACATGAAATTCAAATGCCGGGCATTGTAGAGCGTGGTGCAGTCGTCCGTGATGGTGAGCTCGTGAATTCTTTGGACATGGCGGGCATTTTCGATGGCGATTGCAGCATAATCCGCCAGCGCTTCCAGAAGAGCGAGGTCCCGTTTGCTGAAGCCTTCGGGGCCAACACAATTTATTAGCTCGATTACGCCGAGGCACTGCTCACGGAATCGTACCGGAACAGCCACGATGGAGCGCGTCTCCATCTTCGTTTTCGAATCCACTTGTTTGAAGAACCGCGAATCCGTGCTGGTATCCGGCACTACGACCACTTCACCGGTCTGCGCTACCCAACCGGCCAGACCTTGTCCAACTTTGATTCGGACATCTTTCAGGGCTTCGGCGCCTTTGCCGGTGGCGATTTGAAAGAAAAGCTCGCCCTTTTCCAAATCCATCAGGAGCAAAGACCAGGTATCCGGCCGCAGCACCTCGTTAATTTTTTCCATGATGGTGCGAAGCACTTGGTCGAGCTGAAGCGAAGAGGTGAGCGCTTTGCCAAGCTCGTGGAATACGGTTACTTCGTTGATGTTTTCCGGCAAGTCCAGACCAAGACCTGGGCTTCGACGTCTTTCTACGCCGGTGAACGGTTTCCCGTCCGTGGCTCGCCGGATAGCCTCACCGGGGACACGTTTCTTCGGGTCTGGAGATTCTGTGGGCAACAGATTCATTATAGAGAACGCTTTCCAGTATCCGCAACGGCCTTGACGGCGGTGATTTTCAATTGGCCAACACCTGATTAAGCGGCACCTTTCGAGCACATTGACACACTCTCGACCCACGCCTATATTTTGTGTGGGAACCGGTCTCGGTCGGATGTCTTCTACGCCCTTCGGCGAACACTTAAAACGCGAGCGGGAAATGCGCGGTGTCACTCTGGAAGAAATCTCCACCGCCACACGCATTGCTCCGCGCTTTCTGGTCGCATTGGAGAACGAACACTGGGACGAGCTGCCTGGCGGCGTTTTCAATCGCGGATTTATACGTGCGGTCGCTCGCTTTCTGGGGCTTGATGAAGACACTCTGGTGTCTGAATATGCGCTGCAAACAAAAGGACGTTCAGAACCAGGTGTGGTGGCCGATCCTCCACTGGAATCTAGCCGTCGTTGGCCGGCAATCGCTCTTGTAATTGTCGTGGCTATTTTGCTTGTCGCGGCGGCTGTCGTCGCCGCGCTGCATTTCGCGCCGCAGATTTCTGCTTGGCTGCATAAACATTCCACACCGTCGGCTACAGCGCCCCAGCCGGCGTCTGGAGATTCCCATTAGCGCCGAACTTCGCGAAAGCGTTCGCGCCGGAAAAGCGACCGCGGAACAAAAAACCGCGGTTTTCTCTGGAGGAGCTTCATTAACGCCTGAGGATCGCGCGGAGTTGCTTACGATTCTTACCGCCGATTCCGATCCCGCGATTGCGGAACGGGCGCAGAGCGTTATTTTGACGCAGCCGATTGAACCTTTCGTCTCGGCTCTTGCCCGCCCCGATACCGACTCGCGCATGTTCGCCTATTGCGCCGATAATCTTTCCCAAAAGGCTGGGATTGCCGATGCACTGGCCAAGAATCCGGCGTGTCCCTCGGGAGTGATTGCGCATGTGGCATCGCGTTTAACTGCGGCTGGAGTACAAGCGCTCTTGGACAACTTGGACCGGCTGAGTTCCGACGCGCAGTTGGTGGTTGCTGTGACACATTGCAAGGGCGCGACACCAGAACAGCAAGAACTTTTGGCGGATTTACAGAAAACCGAGGGGCTAATCCTTCCAGACATCGAAGAAGTAGCTGCGGAAATTGAGCCAGAAAAGAAAAAACGAGTGACCCTGCTTCAGCGGCTCACTCAAATGAATGTGGTGGAACGCATTCAACTCGCGCTGAAAGGCGGGCGCGAAGAACGCATGCTTTTAATTCGCGACCCCAACAAAATCGTGCAACGAGGTGTGCTGCAATCGCCGCGTCTTACCGATCTGGAAGTGGAAAATTTCGCGGCCATGGCTAATGTTTCCGGCGAGGTTCTGCGCATCATCGCGGCGAGTCGTGTGTTTATGAAGGCTTATACGGTGGCCAGAAACCTGGTGAAGAACCCGAAGACGCCACTCGACGTATCGCTACATCTTCTTCCCAGAATGAACGCGACGGATTTGAAACTTCTCACTACCAACAAGAATATTCCCGAAACACTTCGCTCTACGGCGATGAAGCTCCATCGCCAGCGTTACGCGCCCAAGGCTCAGGACTAAATTTTTAGGCGGGTGTGAAGCGTTATTTGCTGCTCGGCGCTGCAAGCGAAGCAGCGATTTTAGCTTTGTACTCCTGAGCCTTTGCGAGGATTTCCTTTTCGTCCAGCGTTAGCATCTGGCGGTCTTTCATCACGATTTTTCCGGCGATCACTACCGTGCGCACATCCGAGGCCTTCAACGCGTAAACAATTTCCGAGTAAACGTCGTACATCGGCACGGCGTGGGGCGCCTCAGTGTCCACCAGGATAAGGTCTGCTTTCTTCCCGGGCTCCAACGAGCCAATCATTTTTCCCATGTGCAATGCGCGCGCGCCGTTGATGGTGGCCATCTCGACCACTTGCTTCGCGGGCAGCGCGCGGGGCTCCATGCGCGTCACTTTCTGCAGCTTCGCGGCGAGATCCATTTCTTCAAACAAATCCTGGTTGTTGTTGCTCGCGGCGCCGTCGGTGGCCACTCCGATGGGTTCGCCTGCGGCCAGCATCTCAGGCACCGGCATCACTCCCGCCGCGGTTTTCATATTGCTCGAGGGATTGTTGGTGCAACCGACATTGAAGTGCGCAAGCGTCGCGATGTCCGCCTGGTCCACCCAAATGCAGTGCGCTCCCACTACATCAGGGCCGAGAAATCCGATGCGTTCCAAGTATCCGACGGGTGTTGCTCCGTGTTTTGCGCGACTTTGTTCCAGTTCAAATTGCGCTTCGGCGATGTGAATCAAAATAGGCGAATTATTCCGGCGCGCCAGGGCTGCTGCATCCTGTAGAGTCTTTTCGGAACAAGTGTAAATGGAATGCGGCGCGACCGCTGCAACGATCAAAGAATCGCCTTTCCAGTGATCCAGATATTTCTGCGTGTAGGCGAAGGCTTGGTCCAGAGTTTTATTATCGGGTGCGGGAAAATCGATGATGGTCTCACCCAAGACGCCGCGCATGCCCGCTTCTTTGGTTACGCGCGCGACGACATCCTCGAAATAGTACATGTCCGCGTAAATGGTGATGCCACCGCGCAACATCTCCAGCACGCCGAGCTTGCTTCCCCACTCCACAAACTCCGGCGTGACGTTGCGAGCCTCCGCGGGGAAAATATATTTTTGCAGCCATTCATCGAGTGAAAGATCGTCAGCCAAACCGCGAAAAAGGCTCATGGCAGCGTGGGCGTGGCCGTTAATCAGCCCGGGCAACATGAGGGAACCATGAGCGTCAATGGTGTGCGCGGCTTCGAATTTGCTCTCGATTTCCGCGCGCGGCCCGACGGCAACGATCGAATCGCCTAGGATGACGACGGCGCCGTTTTCAATCACCCGCCGTTGCCCGTCCATGGTGACGACCGTTCCGCCGGTGACCAGGAGATCCACTTTGTCATGTTTATCCTGAGCGGATCCCATCGCTGGGAGCAGGAAGGCTATGCAGCACAAAAGCAAGGAATGCACCACGAATGAAAATACGTTTTCCCTTTGCATTGTTCCTCTGGAATGGTTTCAGCGAACCAAAAAATTTCGTGAACAGCACTTACTGAGTATTGCCCGCGCACGTTCTCTACAGAAATGATGAGTCAAATGGGCGCGGCAAGAGCTTCGCGGAACTCTCGCGCTCGATCTTTCCTTTCAAGTTCGCAAGAATCACCGGAACGTCGCCGCAAAACTCCCAAATAATCTGGCGGCAAGCGCCGCAAGGAGGCGTCAGCGTGTCTGTCTCCGTCACTACCGCGATGGCGTCAAATCCGCGCTCGCCTTCCGAAAGAGCTTTGAAAATTGCCACGCGTTCGGCGCAACATGTAAGCCCGTAGCTTGCGTTTTCGATATTGCATCCGGTGTAGGTTCGTCCCGAGTTCGCACGCACGGCCGCTCCCACGCGAAAATCCGAAAATGGAGCGTGCGCGTTTTCCCGCGCTTGTTTTGCAGCCAAAATCAAAGCGTCATATTCGCTCATGCTTTGCCTTTCGTAGGTCGAGTGCTGCCAAGCGCCAACTTAATTTTTCTCTGCGGCGATTCGCGGTAGGACCGCTCGCAGCAGCGCGATAAATTGACCTTTCACACGTTCGCCTGTTGCCAGAACTTCTGCATGATCCAGCGGACCATCCAGAATCCCGGAAGCCATATTCGTCACGCAAGAAATTCCGAGCACGCGAATTCCCATGTGCCGCGCCGCAATCACTTCCGGCGCGGTGGACATGCCCACCAAGTCGGCACCAATCGTTCTTAAATAGCGAATCTCGGCCGGCGTTTCGTAACTCGGCCCTAAAAGCGCAGCGTAAACGCCTTGGTGAGCAGCAATGCCAAGTTTTCTCGCTTCGGCGAGCGCGATTTCGCGATACGAACTCCAGTACGCTTGCGTCATGTCGGGAAAGCGCGGACCGAAGCGTTCGTCATTCGGGCCGACGAGGGGGTTCGCGCCCTGCAAATTAATATGATCGCGAATCACCACCAGCGCGCCTTGCGTGAAGTCCAGATTAATTCCTCCAGCTGCGTTTGTCAGGATGGCAGATCGAATTCCCAGCCGCCCGAATACGCGCAACGCAAAGGCCACTTCCCGCGCCGAATATCCTTCATACAGATGGACGCGGCCTTGCATCGCCGCAACCGCGATACCGTCAACTTTTCCGATGACCAAACGGCCGGCATGGCCTACCGCCGTCGAACGCGGAAAATTTGGAATTTTCTGGTACGGAATGCGCACCGCATCAGTGAATTCATCGGCAAAGGAGCCCAGGCCTGAACCCAGCACGAGCGCGATCTTCGGACGCAGCTTCGTCTTCGATAAAATAAACTTCGCGGCGCGTCCGGCCCGCGCATATTCAGTGGCCGGCGGAACGGCGGGGGTAGCCGCCTTCAAGCGAACTGCACTCATCGAAGCATAACTCCTACGATAGATGCGGACATTAGATTCGCCATGGTCCCGGCCAACATGGCGCGAATTCCAAGCCGGGCGAGGTCCGCTCTTTTATTAGGAGCCAGCGCGCCGATGCCACCAATTTGTATTCCGATGGAACTGAAGTTGGCGAACCCGCACAACGCAAAAGTAGCGATGGTGAAAGAGCGCGGGTCCAACGAGTCTTTCAGGGGCCCCAGCCGCTGAAACGCCACCAGCTCATTCGTCACCATGCGCAGCCCCAACAAATTTCCAATAGTGTGGCAATCCCGCCAAGGAATTCCGATCACCCACGCAATGGGTGAAAAAAGCCAACCGAAAATTTGCTCCACGCTGGAGGGAAACCACGAAATCCCGAGGTGCAGAAGCCCGTTGTGAACCGCGCCAAAAATTCCATCCACCAGATAAATCAGCGCAATGAAAGTAATCAACATGGCGCCCACGTTTACGGCAAGATTCAAGCCGTCAATCGTGCCGCGGGAAATTGCCCCCAGCGCATTGGTGTCGCGTTCCAACGGAGCCATCTCCACGCGACCGGAGGTGACCGGAATTTGCGTCTCCGGCACCAGCATCTTCGAAAGCAAAATGGTTCCCGGCGCGGTCATGATCACGGCGGCAAGCAAATGTTTGGCCTCGATCCCGTACGCGATATAGGCAGCCATGATTCCGCCGGAAACGTGCGCCATGCCGCTGGTCATCACCGTCATCAACTCCGAATGCGTGAGCTCGGGAAGAAATGGACGGATGGTGAGCGGAGCTTCCGTTTGGCCCATGAAAATGCTGGCGGCGACGTTGAGCGATTCGGCGCCGCTGGCTCCCATTAATCGAGTCATCACACGCGCGGCTTGCTTGATGATGAATTGCATCACGCCGTAGTAATAGAGCAGCGCAAAAACCGCAGCGATAAAAATAATAGTGGGAAGCACCTGGAAGGCGAAGAAAAATCCCATCGGCGAGCCCTTTTTGCCAAGGTCGCCGAAAACAAATTGCGAGCCGAAGAACGCATAGTCCAGCACCCAATTTACCGCCGCGCCCGCTTTCTGAAACAGCAAGCGCCCGTATTGCCAGCGCATCACCAAAAACGCGAACACGATCTGGAGTCCCAGACCCCACGCTACAGTTTTGTAGCGTATGGCGCGGCGATTCGTGGAAAACAGAAACGCCAGGCTCATCATAGTAATCATTCCCAAAAGGCCTAGCAGACGATGCATTCCGCACACGCTCCTTTTTTGCGCAACACTCGCTTATCGAGTTTCCGTCGCGCCAATGATTTTTCGGACCAGCGGCGACCGAGGCGGCGGCTTCTCGCCGATTTCAAAACTTTGCGAGAGCAACTCCACCGCGCGAACCAGCCGCGAATCGAGGTTGTAGTGCACGGTGCAGAGATTCTCGCCGGCCTCGACCTTATCGCCGATCTTTTTTTCGAGGGTTACTCCGACCGCCGGGTCCACGGAATCTTCTTTTTTCTCGCGGCCGCCTCCTAGCATCATGCTGGCGACTCCCACGTCTTCCGCGCGAATCGCGGTGACGAACCCGGCTCGCGGCGCGTCTATCCGCGCAGTATGCTTCGCATGCGGCAGACGAGACGGATCGTCCACTACGCCCTCATCGCCTCCCTGCAAACGTATGATCTCGCGGAATGTATCATGCGCGCGCCCCGATGCAATCATTTCCGCCGCGAGCTTGCGCCCTTCGTCCACTGAGCCGGTTCGCTTCCCCAGGAAAATCATCCAGGCCGAAAGCTCGTAGCAAAGCGCGCGGAGATCCGCGGGGCCTTCACCATGTAAAACTTCGATGCACTCTTCCACTTCCAAAGCATTCCCCACTTTGCGCCCGAGCGGCTGTTCCATGTCCGTGATCAGCGCCACGATCTTCGTGCCCATGCGCGTCCCGGTTTCAACCATCAATTCCGCCAGATATTCGGCGTCTGATTGATTCTTCATAAACGCGCCGTGGCCTGTTTTCACGTCCAGAACCAGCGCGTCAATTCCTTCCGCCATTTTTTTGCTCATAATCGATGCGCAAATCAGGTACGGGCTTTCCACTGTGGCGGTCACGTCGCGCAAGGCGTAAAGCTTTTTGTCGGCGGGCGCGATTTCCGGCGTTTGGCCAATCAAAGCGCAACGGCACTTTTCCAGCACGCGCCGGAAATCTGCGAGCTCTAAGTTGACGTTGAAGCCGGGGATCGATTCCAGCTTGTCCAGCGTGCCGCCCGTGTGGCCCAGTCCGCGGCCACTAATCATCGGCACGTACAGTCCGGCAGCGGCCACTACCGGCGCAATCACCAGCGATGTTTTGTCTCCCACTCCGCCGGTGGAATGTTTGTCAACTTTCGGGGCGGGCAAATCGGGCCAAGCGAGGACCAAGCCAGAAAGAAGCATCGCCTCGGTCAGCGCGGCAACTTCCGCGTTGCTCATTCCCCGCCAAATTACAGCCATCAGCCACGCTGCAATCTGATAGTCGGGGATACGTCCGCGCGTGACGCCTTCAATGAGGAAATCGATTTCTTCGCGGGAAAGTTCCGCGGCGTCTCGCTTTTTGCGGATAAGGTCAACAGCTCGCATGAAGAAGGATAGGCGGTCAAGCTAGCATCGGGGGCAAGGCGCGTCAATGAGTGTCACTCGGCTGGCGAGAAAAAGATCGCGCGATTGGCGGGCCGAATATTCGCGATTCGCTGATAACCACTCGTACTAGCGTGGTAAACTGCTAGCAATAGTTTGGAAGCCGCGCGGTAGGGGCCACCGAAATGATTCGTTCCCGTCCACTCTCGCTAAAAGTCAATAGTCGAAATGTCTCCCCATCCAGAGCTGCCTTATTGTTTTTAATCTTCGGCTTGTTCGTGGGCACGCTAGATATGCCAGCTAAACCAGCCCAGAAAAAGCAAACCAAGAAGTCTGAATTGCGCTGGAATCCGCCACAGGTGGATGCTGCCCTGTCATCGATTTCCGCCACGCCGCCCTGCCAGATCGCCAACGTTCTGAAACAGGCCGGTGATCGCGCTGAAGAATTGATTACACATCTTCAGGATTTCGACGCCCAGGAACAGCTTCGCTATGAACAGACCGACGACCTTGGCGTGCCGGAAATGATCACGTCCGCAAAATTTGATTACCTGGTCGATTTCGGCGAGAAATCCGATACGCCGAAGGTCCATGAAACCCGCACGCTTCTATCGGGAGCCGAAAACGCCGACCTCGCCGCGATTCTCGATCGCGGTCTGCCGGCCTTGGCGCTGATTTTTAATCCTGCACTGCAAAGTGATTACGAGATGCGCTGCGAAGGTTTGACCGTTTGGAACGATCAGCCCGCCTGGGTCGTTTATTTCCGCCAGAGTAAAGACAAGCGCGCGCGAACTTTTGGAGTTCGGACGGCTTCACAGGTTATTTCGGTCAGTCTGAAGGGCCGCGCGTGGATCGCCGCGGCTTCCGGCCAAGTGATGCACTTGGAAACGAATCTGGTGAATGAGGTACCGGCGATTGGGATGCGGGGCAATGCGGTTTCCGTCGATTACGCGCCGGTAAAATTCCACTCGCAGGACGTCGAAATGTGGCTGCCTCAATCCGCAGTCGCGTACATCGACTACGGCAAACGTCGGATGATCGTCACGCACACTTTTTCTGATTTTCGTCTATTTTCTGTGCAAACCCAGCAGGTCATCGAGAAGCCTAAGAGCCCGTAGGCGAAATTTCCAACTAGCTGGGCGCGGGTAATTAGAACTTGGCGGGGCGGGCGGCGATTTCTGCGGCAACCTGCTTTACTTCGTCGTGCACCAGGCCGTTGGTCACTAGCACGGACGGGCCCCCGGGCTGATAAGGCGCGCCGGCAATATCGCTAACTTTTCCGCCTGCTTCCGTAACGATCAGCATTCCCGCTGCGGTGTCCCACGATTTCAAGCCAAATTCCCAGAAAGCTTCGAATCGTCCACAGGCCACGGAACAAAGATCCATCGAGGCAGCGCCATCGCGCCGTACCCCGTGCGAACGCAGCGTGAACTCCCAATAATAATGAATATTTAAATTGTCGGCCCGCTTGTGCACCGGGAATCCGGTGGATACCAAACTCGCTGCTAAAGTATTCACAGAGGAGACGTGAATTGGCTTTTGGTTTAGGTAAGCGCCATCGCCTTGCGATGCATAAAACAATTCATTGGTAACCGGATTGAAAACCACACCCACTAGTGGTTTGCCATCCTGGAACAACCCAATCGAAACTGCGAAGCAAGGATAACCGTGCGCGAAATTCGTTGTGCCGTCGAGCGGGTCAACGTACCAGATAAAGGAAGAGGTCGAACTATCCTTGCCCGTGCCCTCTTCGGCCACAATCGTATGTTGCGGAAAATCACGCCGCAAACGTGCGACGATCGCCGCTTCCGATTTGCGATCGGTTTCGGTGACCAAATCGACGTCGCCTTTGTAGATTATTTCTTTCGGACGAGCGTGTCCGGCAAGGATGATGGCGCCCGCTTCGCGCGCGGCTTCGACGGCAGTGCTAAGAAATTGGTTCATGATTTTTGGTCGCCGTCGTTCGCGCGTCTAAACAACTTATCGCGGCGCGGAGGCAGTGAAATATTCTTTGCGGTAACGCACCAAGTCGCCCGTCGTCACTTTCACCGTCACGTGGCGGCGGCTTCCCGACGGCGGCACCGGAGTAGGATAGTAACCCAACAAGTATTGCGTGCGTAGCTCGCGGTCAATGCGGTCGAACATGGCGTCGAGCGAGTGCGTTTCGTCCACCATGAACATCGCGCCGCCCGTGCTATCGGTAATCGTAATTAAGGCGTGCTCGCCGGCTGTATTTCGCCCGCTCTCATTGGCCGCGCGAATCACAATGGAATAGAGCAGCGCCTCCGAAGCAATCGCAGCGCGCCGGGCATCCTCAAATTTTGACAAGCTGGTGGTTTCGCCGGCATCCGTCACCAGAACGATCGCACGGCGCCTGTCCAGTGGGCGCCGTCGAAGCGTGTTCGAAGCCAGCACGATTGCGTCATAGATTGACGTCCCGGCGCCCGAGGTGATTCGGCGTGCAGCCGACTGCAGCTTCGGCACGTCCGACGAAAAATCTGAAAGCTGCGTAACCTTTTCGTCGAACGCAAAAACACTCAGTGTGTCGCCGGGCCGCACCACTTGTCCGATAAAGTGCGCCGCCGATTCGCTTTCAAACTTCATGTCTTTGAACGTGCTCATGCTCGAATCGATCATCAGAGCAAGATCAAGCGGACGATTGGTCTGGGCTTCGAAGCGCTCGATTTTTTGCGCTAGGCCCTCTTCGAAAAGTTGGAACACGTCTTGTTTGAGATCGGGGATGGGCTGTCCGTTGGCATCGATTACGCTGGCCAGGATGCTCACCAGGTTCGTCTGCACACGGATCACGCCTTGCTGTCTGGTTTGCGATTGTTGTGTTTGTTGTGATTGTCGCGCCCCCAAATTCAGCGCAAGCCCGGCGCATGTGAGAAGTCCAATAGTTGTGCAAAGAGCGGGGAATCCAGCCGGCAGGGATCGCTTCATTTGTTTGTAGGAAACTTAGATTCATCCGGGCGGGAAATGGCTTCCTGTGAAGGTGTTTCCCCTTCAGCCCAAACCGCGCCGCCTGCAAAAAACTCCTTCTTCCAGATCGGCACGTCGTGTTTTAAAGTATCGATGGCGTACCGGCAGGCCTCAAAAGCAGCGTTTCGATGTGCCGAGCTTACGGCAATCCACACGCTGGTCTCGCCAATCTCCAGCCGCCCCAAACGGTGAATAATGGCCAGCCGACGAATCGGGAACTTTTCGCGGATCTGTTCGCCAATCTCGCGCATTTTGGCCAGAGCCATCGCCTCGTACGCTTCGTACTCCAGGTAGAGCGTGCGCTTTCCCTTGAAATTGTTGCGCACGAAGCCGTCGAAGACCACCATCGCGCCATCTTCCGGAGCTTTCAATTTTTCCAAAAGCTCGCCCGGCTGAATGGGCTCGCGCACCAGCTCGAAGATGTCGTCGTTGTTACCGGTTCCCTGCCCTCCACTGACGGGCGGAAGGAAAGCCACTTCATCTCCGTCCGCCACCGAAGCTCGCCATTCGGCATATTCCTGGTTCACCGAGGGAGCGATCGAACTTCGGAATTCGGCAAGTTTCGGGAACCGCCGCGCGTAACGCTCAAAAAGATCTTCCACGCGCGCGCCTTCGGAAAGACCGGCGTCTTCGGCCGCCACGCCGACGATTTCTTTTAGTTGTCCAAAAAATAGTACGCGAACGCGCATCTGGTTGATTCTATCGCGCCACACCGTTCAAAGCGATTCAAGAGTCCATCGCTGACGCGGACGAAACAAGTCAGGAAGAGCGCTTCTTTCGTCCGCCTTTGCGCAAAAATTGGGGTAATATTTGCACAATGAAGTTAGCGCGGAACGCTACCTCCAGCGTCATACCGCTCAACTTCTTCGATAAAAATAAATGAACCGCGCGCAAAGAACAAGACGGCGACGAGCGCTAAGTCCCCAGTTTTACCTTTTTTAGTTTAGGCAGACTTCATGGTCGACGCGGAGGCTTGCTGCATGAAAGTTCTGGTTTCGGGTGGCTCAGGTCTGGTCGGAACCGCACTCACCGAATCTTTGCGAAGCGAAGGGCATACGGTAGCTCACCTGGTCCGGCCCGGAGGGGAAGCCGCGCCGGGTGACATTCGCTGGGACCCGGCCAGCGGTTTTATCAACACGAATGCAATGGAAGCCGCCGACGCAGTGGTGAATCTCAACGGTGCAAGCATTGGCGGCGGCCGCTGGACGCCGGAGCGCAAGAAAATTCTCCACGCCAGCCGCATCGCTGCCACGCGCCTTCTGGTGGACGCCTTCACGCGGCTGAAACAAAGACCCCGAGTATTTCTTTCCGCCTCGGCCATCGGATATTACGGCAATCGTGGCGACGAAGTTCTCACGGAATCGAGCGCTGCGGGAAACGATTTCCTGGCGACCGTGACCCGCGATTGGGAAGCGGAAGCGCTACGCGCGCAATCGGGCGGGATACGTACAGTACTCGCTCGCTTCGGAATCATTCTTTCTGCAAAAGGCGGCGCTCTGAAACAGATCGTTCCTCCGTTCAAACTCGGTTTGGGCGGAAGACTTGGAAGCGGTCAGCAATGGATGTCCTGGGTTGCGATTGATGATGTAGTCGGCATACTGCGCGCCGCCATTTCGGATGAAAAGGCCAGCGGTCCGGTGAACGTAGTGGCTCCAAACCCGGTGCGAAATTCGGAATTTACGCACGTGCTTGCGGGCGTACTCCATCGGCCGGCAATTTTCCCTGCTCCCGCGTTTGGGCTGCGTTTAATGCTGGGAGAAATGGCCGATGCGCTACTGCTTTCCAGCCAGAAAGTCCGCTCCGAGCGCTTGCCCGCTGCAACGTTTCCTTTCCGATACGAGAATCTCGAGCCCGCGCTTCACGCAATCCTCGCGAAGAAGTAATCCTCAAGTTGACATCTGCTTGATTAGTGACGGATTTACAGATCGAGGCGTTCGAGCAGCGCGGGCAAGTTTGATTCGTCCACCACCAGGTCCGGGCGCCTCGCAGCAAAATCTTCCACTTCATCCAGCGCTTGGAATAGACGCATTTTCGCCACCGCGTACTCTTCGGTCCCGGTCAACAAGCGTCCGGTTTTCTTGGTCCAGTTATCCAGCGCATCTCGCCGGACGAAAATGCGCACCGGAAACATCGTCTTGCGATCGGCGGACACGTAATAAATATATTCGTTCCCAGCCGCTCCTGCCCGTTCCGACGGGTGCACGTCCTGGAACTGATACTGGTAAACGTACCCAATTTCGGCCGAATAGGCCTTGATGCGCCTCACGGTTTCCGGCTTGGTCATAGCGGCATTATTCGGCGGGAACCACGAAGTGTCAATCTTGGCTTCTAGACCATCTAGACCAGCTCGCTCCCGAAGTGGAATCCCATGCTGTCGTTCGAGTGCTTTACCCGGATCCGAACGACACAGCGAATATCGGCGCAATCCGCGGACAAATCCTTCCTGCCAACCCATTCGCATTGGCTGCTCTTACTGCGACTTCGATCAGTTTGTCGGTTACTGGATGGGTCGGTACACAGGTAGTCGCGCTGGATGCGGATACCGGCGCAATCGTCGCCGCCGCTTTTTCCAGTGGAAGTTGCAACGCAGCGAGTCCACCGACTCAATTCGACCGACTCAATTCGATGGCACGTACGATCTCGAGCGTCTGCCTGTCGGCCGCAATTACAATTTGTATGCCTGGCAGCTGGTTGCGATCGCGCTTCCGTCTGACTTCGATGTGCCGGCAGATTTGTGCTCGCAGGATGGGCCGCCATCGTGCGTTGCGCCCGTCGCAAACACCAATTTCAACGTGCGGACTTTGCCGGCGTCACCGCAATTGAAGCTGTATGGGATTGTCAGGACGCTCGAATGGCGTAAGGCGTACGACGACATTTGGTTATTCGCACTTGCGCTAAAATAAAAGCGGCTCCCAAAATTCGGGAGCCGCTTGTGCGTCCCTTCGTCTGAATCGATCTACTGGGTCGGCAAGAGTTGCTGAGAGAACCCAATGGTGTTAATCGAACGCAACGTCGGCGTTCTCGGAGGCAGCCATGCCGGCCCGAGAGTGAAGTTTTGGTCGAAAAAGTAATTCCTGATGGGCGGGCTGTACACCATACCGGAGTTTTTGTAAACACCTATGCCTTGTCTGTTGTAATAAAAACTGACCAGAGATCCCTTGTAGTAGCCGTTAACACCACTCCATGTTTCAAGGAATCTCAGGAAATTGTGCACTCCGCCGTCGGTCCCAAAGTCTTGCGCCTCCCCTGCCGGCTGTGGGAACGGAATTCCCTTGCCGGCAATAAGAGCTACGCGGTAAGCCGATTGCACCGCGACACGATCGTTCGCGCCACTGGTGGTCGAATACGGCCAAACAAACGAGTTCACGTCATTCCAATTATCCGAAAGCAACGTTACGGCATCTCCGGCGACTGCCGCGGCTACGCTGGGACCGGCCCATGAACCGTCAGGCGGAGCGTTGTAGTCACCTTGGATGTATACCGGGTTTTCGGCCACCACCGTCAATCCGCATGGAACTGGCCCGCAAGTGGTGCCAAGATTCAGAGTTCGTCCATCCACGATTTTCAATGCGCGCCGGAAAAAGACCGGTGGATTTTCTCGCGCTTCCTGAGGATTGGTGTACACGACTCCAGGCCAATTGGTGCTGCTCAATGGCGCCGCGACAGTCGGAGCTCCACATTCGGCGCTTGTCCCAAGGACTCCTACCATATTAGTGCCGTTCCACAGTCCTGGAAGTGTCCAGGTGGTAGCGGCATTCCACGCGAGAGGATAAAGCGGAATCGTCTCCGCCCCGCCGTATGTGCGAAGGACCTGGGCCGCAGGAGGATCGCCCTCCAGGTTTTCACCCTGTTCGACGGCTCCATTTGGACATCCTGACCCGGGATTCGATACATTGACGATATCATCGAAGCCGAAGCTTCCGGTCTTCGTGTTTCCGGCGTTTGGATCGGTTCGTTCACCGCGGCGATCGGAGAAGTAAACCGTAAACCCACCCGTATTGTTGTTCAAACCCAAACCCATTGGGTTCAAGTTGAGCCAGTTAGCGAGGTTTCCAGCATCCAGTTCAACGTAATACATCACTCCTTGCGCCGTGACCTGTCCAGGGTTTGTCACTGTTCGAAGCGTGCCTTCCCGAGAGTCAAACAGAGCCATCGGCCAGTAATCCGTCCCCGTCGTAGTGGCCGTTCCACAAGGTGCAGGAGCGGTGTAGGAAGACGGATTATCACGCAATCGCGCGAGTCGGATAATGGCGTTCAGACTCGGGTCTGTGCAGGAAATTTTTGCCGGTACATTGGGATTGGTCGTGGGACCTTGCGCAACGTTACTGCCAAGACCCGGCAGGGTTAGCGGATTAACTAATGAACCCAGAGGGTTAATGTTCCTTCCGGTAAAACCGAGATTTAAGATTGCTTGGGTAATGTCTGCCCAACTGCCGCCAAGATTCTGATATTCAATTTTAATGCAGCCAGTAATCGTCGGTTTGCCGTTTTGGATCCAATAACCGTTGATAGTTGAATAAGCACCGCCGGCCCCTGACATCGGCAGGGGAATCCGGCTCACCGGGGTATTGTTTGCTCCTGGGTTATACCAGGCCGGCATGGCACCTGGAGCTACCGCTAGGGTCGCAAGATCCACCGGGTCTGTCGCCGTAGTGACTGTTTGCTGAAACATCATGTCCGCAGTATGGCAAGCACCTAGAGAGCCTGGCACTACACCCGCCGGATAATCGTCTAGCAGGATCCGCAAAGTCGCTTCAGAAAAATACTGCTCGTTCAACTCCGCCACAGGCTCTCCGGGGGTCGGTCGCCGGACCAATTGAATGGGGCTGCTGATTCCGCCTAAAGCTGTTGAAGTTAAACTCAGAACTGGAACACCGTTTGTTAATTGGCCGCCATAAGAATTCTCGACCGCGCCCCATCCACCGTTTGGAAGTAGGCTCACGTTACCCACAACGCTCGTGCTGCCGTTCGCCGTGCTGCCTTGGGTAAGCTGCAAGGCAAGCCACTGCGCGTTCGTGTAGGTAGGACCAGGCGGCAGCGCCGCAGGATTGGGCGTTAGAGCGATTGATATCGGACCGGTATAGTTCGTGCCCGAGAGGGGAAATCCATTCTCGAGGTTGGTACGGATTACCGCGCCCACGGCGGTCACCTTATCTGCCAAATACAGAGGGCCGGAATTAGCCGCCAGCCAGAGATTGCCATTTGTGTGAGTGCGCCCTCCGAAATCAAACGGAGGTCCAGCGAAGAAGCTCACGTCCGAATCAGAGTAGATACCGAACTGAAACACCGGAATTGCAACTACTTGCACCTGTCGTTGCAACTTCACTTCCGCCCCAGTGACTACCCCGCGCGCAGTAACCTGAAGCGTGAAAGGGGTGATCAACCCTTGCATGCCCGCATACGGGCTGGGTGGAAGCATGGTGGCGTTTTGCGAAGTCGGGACACAGGGACTTACCGCCGGAGGTCCGCCACACAGAATTTGATACGTGGAATTTCCGGAAGGATCGGTAAATTGAATTCCGGGAATTGCAGGCTGACTTGCGAGCGAAGTTATGGTCGCCATATTCGCCGCAGAAAGTGCGCCTTGATCGGCAAAAGTAGTTCCTACGTCGGCGGTTAGCTTCTCCATGCCCGCCTCCGCTCCGTAGAATGCAGTCTCACGGAACTGGTTGTTCCCGCCCAAACGCTGGTCGGTCATCACCATCCAGCACATGCCGACCCCTAACGCGGTAACCAGAATAAGTACAAAGAGAGCGGTTAGAAGTGCAATTCCATTTTGACGTTGAGTTCTCACTGCAAATCTCCTTTGAAAAAACTTCCCGGAAGTTATTTGGTCGCACATTACGGAGCTGTTGCCGACGCCGCAGTCGTAAAAGTATTCGTGAACGAAAGGCTCCGAATGCTCACTTGGGTGCTCAAGTTGTTGCGCAGATATTGCGGATATCCCGATGCTCGGTAAGGAGCTTCCGAACGCCCAGCCAATGTCACATTCACCGCTCGAATCTGGCCGGGAGTATCGGGAAGTGTCGGCGTCGGTGCGTTACCGGGTCCAGCCGGATAAGTGCCGATTCCCGGGTAGGCGGAATTGGTGATCGCGTAGCTGAACGCGAGGTTCTCAATATTATCCGCGATGGCTTGCGGGGGATTCACTGCCGCTGGGCCAGCGGGATAATTCGGATAGTTCACCTGCCGTATCAATTGAGGGTCGGCAGGGTTCGTCGTCGAATCAATGTAATAAGTGACCATCCAGACTCGTGTTATGGCTGTCGGCGGAAAACCACCACCACCGGCGTTCTGCAAATTGGCAACCGTTCCATTGGGCTTCCCTGTTGCGTTCAAACCTGCTGGATCTCCGGCTCCGAAATTTATCCTTTGGCCCGCCACACTCGTCACGTATTCCAAAGCGGTTCCGTTGGCATTGTGAAACATGATCAAATTTCCGACTGTAATCGGCTTTGAAGACCCCGGCATCAGAAAGCAACCAGGGTCGAGGGTCACAAAAGCGCCCGCGGGGTCGATGACCCCAGCTGGGCAGGTCGCGGCTTGATTTACCGGAAAGCCATAGAGATTGTTTTTAGCTGCGCTTGAATCCTGAAGACTATTATCCGCATACAGAATGTTGACGACGTCGGTCTTCCAGTTACCATCTAAAATCGCGCCGTTGGTCGGATTCACTGTTTTTGCATCTTGGCCAACGGTCCACCCCGGAGAAATCGCGGGCATCGCGATAAACCCGGTGGGACCTGCGGGATTTGGGAAAGTTGGCGGGTTCGGTGCGAACGCGCCGGGACGCGCAATGGCGGAAACTCCCGCGGCGTTATACGGGACAGTAATCCCGCCCTGCGGAATTCCTTCGCCGGCTTGCATGAAATCTTCCAACATAAAATGCATTCCGGCGCGAAGATTTTCCTGTGTATTGGCCTCGTAGGCTACGCCCTGTGTGGCATGCTGCGCTTGCAAGAGCGCGCCGACCACAACCCCCACGGTGACCACTAGGATGACCATGGAGACCATCAGCTCGATTAGAGTGAATCCCTTTTGCCGCTTCATCCTCTTGCTCCTCGCAAAACTAGAATTGCGAAACGTAGGTCTCGAGCTGGTACTGCCGCGTAAATTTTCCAGTCGTGTAATTGATCGTTATGATCACGTCGCGAACGTCACCGGAAGGTTCGCTAGCAAGATTGGTAATCGCGATCGTGCGAGTGAAATTTGTAAGCGGGGCTATGATGTCGTCCGCCGTGCCAAGCTTTCCGTCAGGTCCGGGATAGACGATCGCAGCGGGTAGCGCGCCCCCGTCATTGATGGAGCCGACAAGTCCATCCGGCCCAGCCTGTAGCAGGGGCTGGGGACCGGTAAGAAACAGACCGTTGGGATTTCCGCCGGAGTTGTTCGATATTTGTGCAAACGTCGCATTGTTGCTGTACTTCGCCGTGAAGATAGCTTCGGCGGCCTCTTCCGCTTTCTGCTGCGCGATGAAGTCGTCCTGCGAGCCTTGCATGTATGACAACGAATCGTAGAGCAGCGCCGCCAAACCTAGAATTCCCACGGCCAGAACGATCAGAGCGACCATCGTCTCAAGTAAGCTGAAGCCCGCTGCCATCCGCCGTCTTTTTGTTTGCCGCATTGTCCTGATCTCCTTCAGAATTGAAACCATGCTGCCCCCGTATATTTCCAACCGCGAACCCGGCCTGTGCCACCCAAAACTGTCACCGCTCTGGAAGCTGTGGCCTGGTTCGGAACGCCAATGAAGACGGTTCCGTTGATCGGCTGCAAGGTTCCGCCGTCAACCAACTCACCGTCGCTCTGGAACATCATCCCCAGGATCGGTCCGCCATTTAGCCCCTCGAACTCAATCGCGGCGGCGTTTCCGTAACCGTCCGGCGTATCCGGAGAGGCCGGATACAGAAAATATTGCGCCGGAACCTGTATGGGAACGGTGCTGAGCACGGCATCGGCTCCGGCGCCCGCCGGCCCGTATGGCGCAACGTTTTTCTGAGTAGTCACCACTTGATATTGAGTAGGTTGTCCGGCGATCACCACGATTGGAAATGAGACCTGGACGTAGCGGCGGTTCGCGATGGCGTACTCGCGCGCTTGCCGCAGTTGACTGATTACTTGGCGCATGGCGTTGTCGTACTTCGCGTCTTGCAAGCTCGGTTGCAGCTGGAAAACGGCCATCGCCAAAATGGTTATGATGATTACGATGACCACGCCAAGCTCGATCATGGTGAAGCCGCGCTCTCGATTCACAGAACGCCGAGTACTCTCAGAATTCGGTTGCGGAAGGTTCACGTTTACGACCTCGAGTCGCCCGGTAACGGCGCGGGCCGACCTTAAAATCTGCTATCGGAAGTGCATTTGGCAGGCCACCGCTAAATAACAGCAAGTCTAATGTTATCTGTTGATTGGAGAGAGCTCGGAAGGGCGGCGAGGCGAGCGTCAATTTTTTCGGGGTAGAAATGTTACCGTTGTGGAGGCCACCTGCCGGACGAATTTTGTCTCACAAGATCACTAAATCCCGAAAAATTTCCGATTCCCGCGGAGAAGTCTAGTTGCGGCTCCGCAATTTTGAGAGCAAGCGAAGGATTTCGAAGTAGAGCCAGATCAGCGTGACCATCAAACCAAACGCGGCGTACCACTCCATATATTTGGGCGCGCCCGCGCGAACAGCGTTCTCGATGAAATCGAAATCGAGCACAAGATTCAGCGACGCAATGATCACCACAAAAATGCTGAAGCCAATTCCAATCGGTCCTGATCCATTAATCGTTGTGAAGTGTACGCCGAAAAATCCCAGAACAATTGTCGCAAGATAGAAGAGCGCAATGCCGCCCGTCGCAGCTACCACGCCCAACTTGAAGTTCTCGGTAACAGGAATCACGCCCGAGCGGTACACCAGCAGCAGCACAGCCAGCGTGCCAAACGTCAAACTCACCGCTTGAATCGCGATGCCCGGAAAGCGCAGCTCGAAAATCGCGGAAATTCCGCCGAGCGCCAACCCTTCGAGCAACGCATAGATCGGAGCCGTCACCGGCGCCCAAGTCTTCTTGAAAATTGTGACCAGCGCAACAATAAATCCGCCAATGCCGCCGACCATCGCCAGACTCATCGCAGATTCCTGCGAATGAGAACGCATGAAAATATTCCAGGTCCATGCTGCGGTAGCAATCACGCAAAGCAGCAGTACGCCCGTCTTATTCACCGTGCCCTGCAGCGTCATCGGTTCGCCGATGGCGACGCCCGCTCCTCGAAACGCCTGATCGTTCAGCGCCGGGTTTGAAGTCCTCATCAATTGCGGCAATTCATTTCTCCTTTAATCGTTCGCAGTGCAAAGTCTCCTAGCACGATTCTCGCAGCACAAGAGAATGTCCGAGCTTTTCTGTTCATTACGCAGAATTAGGCTATCACGGTTGTCGCCGCTTTGGAATTCGCCGCGAGGCGAAGCGAGGCTTACGCGAAAGCTAAGAAGGATTGAACTTCGACTGAACTTCTTTCAAATTTTCTTTCGTCACATGACGCTGCGCGCGGGTTTCCGCGCGTCTTTCCGCAAGAGGAGTCCTGATCTTGCCAACCTTTTTCACTGCGCGAGAATCGTCGCGCATTTTACGAGCCTTGTCGCGTGACATTGAGGTTCTAGCTTGCGCCTGTTTGGACTTCTTGCCCGTGGATTTCATAGCTGCCTCTGGCGGAATCATAGCATAGGCAGTGCGAGCGGTTGCGGCAGCCACAAGAGGTTGAGCAAAAAATCTTGAATGACTCTGTGCAGGAGGCTACGTGCTGGCAATTTCGGAAACAGAGGCGATGATCGCTAGCCACTCGCCACTGGCCTAGACTCACGAGCCAGTTGTCGCTATCAAAATTCAAGTGGTCTAGACCACTTCTAACCGGCACAACACCCAAAAACGAATTCCTCTCAACTTACTGAAAACAAAGAACGGAAAAAGTTCTGCCCCGGGGCCAGAACACAATTAGGATTTTCAAGATTTGCCAACTTAGAAAACAAAATCTTGCCCAGTTGATACAGCGCCCCACTTCAGGAATAGGATGCGCGGTTCAAAGGCGACTGCAGGTGACAGTTTAGAGAATCCAACTGACAAACAGCGCCGCCTCCAGGCCGCCGCGACAACGGAGTGTCTAGTGGCAGGCGGAGTTATCGCTGAAGGTGCCGCTTACTATCATGGAATTCAGGAACTGGCTGCAGGAGCGGATTTTGGCCAGCATGGGATCGTTCTTCAGCGCGTCGGGATCAATGGTGGATGCGCCGTTGAGATTCTGGCGCTGGCCGAGGACGGTGTTCCACCAACTCTCCAGATTGGACTCTTCGCTACGGAGGAGTTGAAGGGCGTTGCGGTCGTCCTCAGTGGTAGCGGCGATTTCGGCTTGGGCGAGATCAGATTGGGCTTGGTCGCGATATCCGGCGGCCCATGCGTCGCTGACAGCCAATCCATGACTGATCATGGCGGAGATGGCCCCGCGCCACTCCCTCATATCCGCTAACGTGGCGATGGCCACGCTGGCAAACTGACGCGAAATTCCTTTTGGAGGCGGAGGGGGCGCGGGTTCTTCGGAGGCAGCTTCGTTCGCTGCGGCGGCGCTGGAGGAAACAGGCGCCGCGCCGTTGGGAGCTGTGACTTCGGCGGTAGCTTTATCGGCGGCGGTTTTGGCTGCAGGCGTGGCGGTTGCTGGTATGGTGGCGGCGGCAGCGACGGCCGGCGCTGGAGCGTTCGCGACGGGAATGTTGAGCACGACGCGATGCGGATCGACGACGTAAGTGCCGTTGGTTAGTTGAGCGAGAGTTTCAACATCCACGTAGGCGTGTCCCCCGATCTGGATTACGCCTGAGTCAACGGTCTTGCCGTTGACCACGAGAACTTTATCGGAGGTGCTTTGCGCGAAGAGCGTCCCCGCTAGAGCGAGAACAAATCCAAGCCAAATTAAGAATCGAAAATTGCGAACGTTTTTCATAATGATCCGCCTGGAGCTCCGACCTAAGTTTCCTGGCTTAAATCCGGAACCAACTTGGATTGTACACCGCTGACGTTACGCGGTGACGACAGTATCTGCCTCTATCCTGAAAGATGGGCGAGCCAGGACAAAGGACGCATACATCGGTCGACATCTGATGCGACGAAGTGATCGTTCCACTTGTCGCTGCGAATTATCGTGACGGCTTACTCATGGCGGAGGGCGACCATGGGATCGACTTGCATGGCGCGGCGTGCAGGGATGAATCCTGCGAGGGTGGTTACGGCGACGAGTGTGAATGCGACGGCGGCGAGGGTGATGGGGTCGTTCGCGGAGATGCCGAAAAGCATGTGTCCGATCAGGTGAGAGGCGATGAGTGCGCAGGGGATTCCGATGAGGAGACCTGCGGATGTGAGGAGCAAAGTTTCGCGCAAGATCATGCGAAGAATCGCGCTACGAGAAGCACCGAGAGCGACGCGGATGCCGATCTCGTTGGTGCGGCAGGTAACGGAATAGGAGATCACGCCGAAGATTCCGGTGGCGGCGAGGATCAGTGCCATGACGGCGAAAAGTCCGAGCAAAAAAGTACGAAAGCGCTGCTGCGAGACGGAAGCGTCGAGGAGGTCGGGCAACTTTCCGACATCGGTGACGGGCAAGTCTTTGTCAATTTTCTGTACTTCCTGGCGGATGGCGGCGGCTACCACGGATGTGCTCAAGGTGCTTTTCACCACTAAATTCGCGCCCCAAAAAGGCGCCTGGGCGAAAGGTACGTACATCATGGGGCCGGGAGCGTCACCGAGCGAAGTGTCGCGCACATCGCCAACGATGCCGATGATTTCGCGCGAGACGTCACCGTTGGGAGGAAAGCCAAAGTTTAGGTGCTTGCCGATGGGATCTTGATTTGGAAAATAACGCTGCGCCAGTGCTTTGCTGATCAGGGTGACGGCCGGCGCGGAGGTGATGTCTTGTTGGTCGAAGAGCCGCCCGGATAACAAGGGAATTTGCATTACACGAAAATATTCGGGACTGACGGAGACGTAGTTCGCGAGGCGCGAATCGGATTGGGACGCGGGAGGAACGCCGACGATCTCGAAGCCGAGGTTGATGTAGCCGTCGGTGATCGGAACGGGGATGGCGATGGCGGAGTCTTGCAATCCGGGCTGTGTTTGGAGGTGGGCGAGCAATTGGTCAGAGAAAGCGGTCCACTGTTGCGGCTTGGAATATTGAAATTGAGGAAGCGAGATCTCGGCTTTCACGATGTGCTGAGGCTCAAAACCGGGGCTGACAGACGTGAGCTTGGAAAAGCTGCGCAGGAGCAAACCGGCGGCCACGAGTAAAACCATCGCGAGCGCAATTTCTGCGGCAGCGAGACAGCTTCGCGCACGGCGGCGATTGCCGCCCTCGCCGGAACGTCCGCTGCCTTCGCGAAGGCTTGATTGAATGTCGGACTTGGATGCGAAAAGCGCGGGCACCAAACCAAAAGCTACGCTGGCGATGGCGGAAAGCACGAGCGCGAAAATTAGAACGAAATTGTCCACGCGGATCGCGTTCACTCGCGGCAGGTTGTCGGGCAGGAGCGAACTGAGAGCTCGAACACCCCAGTAGGCCAGAGCGATTCCAATTACTCCGCCAAGAAGACCGAGCACGACGGTTTCACTGAGCAATTGGCGGATGATTCGAATACGTCCGGCGCCAAGCGCGGTGCGGACGGCGATTTCTTTCGAGCGAGAAGTGGCGCGCGTAAGAAGCAGGTTGGCGATATTGGCGCAAGCGATTAGTAGCACTAGGCCGACCGCGCCTAGAAGAACCAGCAGCGCGGTTCTGACATCTCCCACAATCTCTTTCTGCATCGGCACGAGACGGACGGTCCAACCTTTATTCTCCGCCGGAAATTCGCTCGCCAGCCTTTCGCTGATCGCGTCCATTTCGGCCTGAGCCTGCGCTATGGAAACACCGGGCTTCAGCCTCCCAAAGACTGCTAGCCAATGCCCTCCACGTCGAGCCATCCAGCTTCCAAACAGGGGGTCTTGAACGAGCGGGATCCAGACCTCCGGCTTACTGTTGATAAAAGGAGAGCGAAAGCTCGCAGGCATGATTCCAATGACGGTGAACGGACGCTTGTCGAGGTTAATCGAGCTTCCAAGGATCTTTGGATCCGCTCCCAAGGTCCCGCGCCACAGATTCTCGCTCACGATTACGACGGGAGGAGCGCCGCGCTTGCCGTCCTCAGGAAAAAAAACGCGTCCCTGGAGTGGCTTCACATCGAGAAGCGCAAAGTGCTCCGGCGTCACGACACAGGTGTCCACCTCGGAAGGCTCGCCACGTCCCGTGAGTGTGAGTTGGTGAAAATCAATTGTCGCGAGCTCACTAAAAACATGATTCTGCGCTCGCCACTCTTCAAAATTCGGATACGAAGTGCCTGTTTCTGGAATTCCTTCCTGGGTGTTCGCCTGAAATGCCGAGACCAATTGATTGGGATTCGCGTAAGGCAGCGGCTTTAGGAGCACGGCGTAAACGACGCTGAAGATAGCAGTGTTGGCGCCGATGCCGAGAGCGAGAGTGAGCACGGCCACAGCGGTGAAGCCGGGACTCTTTTGCAGCATACGCAAGGCGTAGCGCGCGTCCTGAAGAAAAGTTTCGATAAGGGGCAGACCGCGGAGTTCGTGGTTGGTTTCTTTCAGTTGCGTGACGCCGCCGAGTTTGATGCGAGCAGCGCGTCTGGCTTGTTCCGGCGGCATGCCTCGGCGAATATTTTCGTCGGTGAGCATATCGAGATGCGCTTCAAGCTCGCTCGCGAATTCTCGATCCACATGGCCCGGCGAAAGCCATGCACACATTCGAGAGGCAAGCGTAGTTATCCAGGCAAACATTAGGATTGCTCCACTTGCGAGGTTACGGCGGCGGCGTTGAGTCCTTGCTGATTTTGTACCTGATCTTCGACCTGATTTCGGTGGCTTGCCATTGCGTCGGCGAATATCAGGCTGGCGCCCACAAAAGCTAGATTGATCGCGTTGCCGCCCCAGGCAGCATGGCCCTTGGGATCGGCAAAGATGAACGGCGGCAAGGAGAACACATTAAAGGCCAAAAACATCAGCGCAAGCAGCCGCGCAGCCAGGACGTCCTGAATGCGCGACAGGATAGCGAGGCCGGCGAGGACAAAACAAATTCCGGTGAGGATAACCCAGAATTCTCGTCCTAAAGGCATCCACTTGGGGACATAACCAAGGTTATCCCCAGCGGCATCCAAATGGTTCATACCAAAGTTGATTGAACAGAGTCCAAATATCCAGCGAGTGATAAGAATCGTTCGCGGCCATGAATAACTGCGCGTCGCCAGTGACGCGTAGATGAGCGCTCCACCGGCGCAGGCGATGAGTTCTATACCAAATCCAGCCGACACCCCGATAAAGACGGGAATTCTAAAACCAAGATAGTGAGGCGCCGTATAGAATCGAGGCAACCAGAAGATGGCAAATACGAAATAAATGATGGCCAGCGCGGCCCCGCCGGCGCGAGCGCTGTGACGCCACAGAATCGCCGCGCCCCCTGCAATCATCCAGACGGCGGTGATATACGCCAGAATCTCACGGCCAGGAATGTGGTCCCCGAAAGCCTGGATCGGTTGATGGGCGGGGTCAAAGTCGCCCCAGATGAAGTCCAGGACGCCGACACTGGCTGACGACAGGCCATATACATAAATGCCGAACTTCGATAAGGCGCCGCGATTTAACATAGGCGAACGTTTTTCCCTAGCCGGGGCACGTAACAATAGTGAGGCGGCGCGTTCACAAAATTATCCGCGGTCCGCGAGGCGTAGGACGCGGCCAATGACTGTGGAGATCCGTTCCCAGTTTTCGGCTTCGGCGTTGAGCTGCTTACGGCCGGCTTTGGTGATGGAATAAAATTTGGCTTTTCTATTGTTGTCGGAGGTGCCCCAGGCGCCGGAGATCCAACGCCTTTGCATCAAGCGCACCAGAGAGGCGTAAATTGTGCCCTGGTTGATTTGCAAAGCTTCTTCGCTGATTTGTTCGATGCGGCGGGCGATGCCGTAGCCATGCACGGGGCCCATAACGTCGAGAGTTTTCAGGACCATGAGATCGAGAGTGCCTTGCAGAATATCGGACTTGTCAGCAGACATAGGGCCTCCTGTGGTGTGCGCACAGGAGTATCGCAAAAGACATGTAGGATGTCAACAGGAGGTAGCGGCTAAGAGCCGATCCGCAGTGCAGGACCGTAGATTGTTCCGGGGAAAAAACAGGGCGGCCCCGCAGGACCGCCCTGTTATGAATGGAATGAATCGCGATCGGTGAAATAAACCTATCTGGATTTTCCCTGGCAATTTCTCTCGTGTTCTCTAGCTTCGCTTGACGAGCCAAAGCTTCGTCCGCACTTGCTGCAAGTAGTTTGGTCTGCCATTTGGTCGCTCCTTTTGCGGGAATGCGCGCTGCAGCGCTGATCCCAGAGTCGGCTGAGCAATAAAAACTGTTCGGCGTCCTGACGACGTCTGATGATCGCGCCGAATCGGTGAAATTCTGCCCCAGAGAGGGCGCTGCGGCTATACGGGGAATGCCGTAAATCTTTAACGGAATTATTTGTACGATATCTGTCCGTACGGAACCCGCATACCTCGAGGTGCCGCCGAATTTGCGCGAAACATTGGTAAAAGAGAGCGAGTACGTTAAACTCAGAACAGCGAAATACTCCCCGGCGCTATGGTGCAACGGTTAGCACGCGGCCCTTTCAAGGCTGAAATACGGGTTCGATTCCCGTTAGCGCTACCAATCCTCAAAAAAGCCAATAAAAACGGGGGTAATCTGCAACTGTTGCCCGCACTTGTTGCCCAATGCAAAAAAGACCGGGGAGGAAATCGCGATGGCTCGGTATTATATTATTCACAATGGACACGTGCACCATGGCGACGGCAATCCGACTCTACCAACGTCTTGATTCCACGCAAGGCTACCCTTGTTCTCGTGAAGTATTCCCGCAACGGCTCACCGATTGCCGACACGCACGCGAGGCGTTCTACCTGCGCTACCGCCCGAAAGGCGGGCGACGGCTTTGCTTACCGGCAGGAGGGGACGTGCTCCAAGCGGACAATCAGCGCAAGGTGCTTGAAGCACGCGTGGCGACGGGCAGCCCGATTCCAGCGACGGCGGCGACGACCGCAGTAGCGGCGGGCGATTGCAGAGTTTGTGAAGAGTTGGGGTATTCATCCTGACGTAATCGTCCCGGTGCCGCCTTCTAAGTTGCAACGCAGTTTTCAGCCTGTCGTTGAGCTTGCGAGGGAAATGGCACAGTCTATGAAAATCCCTATGAATACAGCGTCACTGAAAAAAACGAAGACGACACAGCAAATGAAGGACGTGGGCGACTTTTCGGCTCGTGTCGCAACCCTGGAGTCGGTGTTCGCAAGTGACAGAGGGCTCGAACGCAAGGCAGTGGTGCTGTTTGACGATCTCTTTCAAACGGGTGCAACGATGAACGTCGCGCTCGAACGTTAAAAAATCAGGGGTTGGTGCAGTCAGTTTATGCCCTTGCGCTTACTCGTACGAGGAATTGACCATGCACTCTGTTTTTGTGGCTGGATCGCGGGCGTTGCCGAAGTTAAACACACCAGTCAAAGAGCGACTCGATAATATCGTCAAGCAGAATTTCACGGTGCTTGTCGGCGATGCGAACGGCGCGGATAAAGCGGTGCAACGATACCTCGCCGAACGCAGGTATGAGCACGTGGTTGTCTATTGCATGGACGCGTGTCGCAACAATATCGGAAACTGGCCTACGCACCCGCATACAGCCAAGCCAGGCCTTCGGCGTGATCGGCAATATTACGGTATAAAAGACCTGGCCATGGCGAAGGACGCGGGCTGCGGTTTTATGATTTGGGACGGTAGAAGTAAGGGGACGCTGACGAATATCATAAACCTCGTTAATGCAGAGAAGAAGGTGCTCCTCTACAGTGCCCCTAAAAGACATTTTTTCACCCTACGCACAGTTGATGACCTTGCTCGGGCGCTCAATGCAAGTGGAATTAAGGATGTGGCTGCGTTGCTGGCGTCCTGGGGAACGAAAGAACCGGAATCGGGCTCTCTACATTTTGCATATCATTCGTGAGCTATACGGGGCAGCCTGTGGTGGGCAACCTTCTTATGCTTATCGATGGCAGATGCGGCATTAACGAGTCGGCGAAACGGGCTCAATGTCTCGGGCCGTCAACCTAAGCTCGAGTGACGAAAGCCTATTTGAGTGATTAAAGAAACTTGCTCTGTTTGCACCTCCTTGAACAAGAGATTTGGTTGTCGCTCGCCAGTAAGATCGTGTAAATGGCTTCGTCCTATTTGCCAACCACAGAAGAACGCCTAGAAGCGGTTGAGCGGATTGAACAGGTGGCGCAGGAACTGCGCACGGTTATCAAGAATACGAAGCCGATCGATTATGCGAAGGCTTATGGTCTTGCGAAGGAGAAAGCTTGGAGCATTCGGAACACATGGAACAACTTCGACCGTTTCGGCCTTCGGCAGTTCGAAACCAAGTCCAATCCCGTGGCAGGCACGTTCAGACGCGAAAAAATTGAGCTAGCGAGAGCTTGGTTCCACTGGTGCCCAACTGTGACCCAAGACTTGACTACGAGTGACAATTGGCAATCTATGAAGTTAACGACGGCTGAAGAAGTTTTTCAAAGGCGGTGGAGTATATCTAACAGGCACGGTATGCCCTCCGACCATAGCCGCAGGAAAAATCATTTCCAGGCGTTGCGTTCGCGCAGGGCGGTGATGTGCGCGACGTGATGTTTTCCATGCCAGGCGTAGAGGGCTAGAGTGTCGTCAAGCGACATCGGCTTAGCCCAATCGGGGTGGCCGTACTTCCGGGAGAACTCGGCGGGAGTCAGCGACTTCAGCAGCAGGACCCAGCGCTTGTGCAAATTTTCGAGAATCGCGAGAGAAGGCTCAATGGGGGTCCTGCTATCAGGCAGCTCAGCCCAGCGGGCTTCGTCGTAGGGCTTGATGGTGGGCAGGTCTTCGGTTAGCGCGAGTTTCATGCGCACGTAGGCGTTCATGTGGCTGTCTGGAACGTGATGCACGAGCTGGCGCACGGTCCATCCGTCTGGACGATAAGGCGTATCGAGCTGCTCAGGCTTGAGATATCTTACGGCGTCGGCCAGGCGCACGGGGGCTTGTTCGATGTCATGGATAGCTTCGCGGCGCTGCTCGTCGGTCAGCGCTGCTTCGGGACGACGAAATTTTCCGATGGGGTAACGCAGGTCAGACTCCATTTTCATCCCTCCAAGATTGTGGTCAGGATTCTCGTCACGCTATTTCGGCTTTATTCCGATATCGGATGACGCTGGCGAAAACTAGATTCGAGAAAATGGAAAGCGGAAGACTGGAATGAGGATCAAACATGAGCCGCCTCGGAGGAAACTATCCCTGGCTGTCCTGAAACTCCTCGTGCCAAGCCATCTGTATGGCTTCGAGTTTACCTTCGTTGGATAGCTTGGGGTCGCCGGTGAAACCCGGCAGCTCGGTAACCCATTTGTGCAAGTCGGTGAAGCGGATGGTGAGAGGATCGACGCCGGGATGTTTTTCGGCAAGTCGAAGGCCGATTTCTTCCGGATTGTCCCAATCGAATGTTTGCGGCACGGTTTCTCCTGAGAACTTGGATGCCGATTTTGTAATGGCGCTACAAAAGCTAAAGCTCTAGTGCTCGGCTTCCTTGGCGTAATTTTTGTTCCACTCCGGAATTTCCACGACGATATCTTTTGTGCCGTCTGGAACGCACTGGCAGCCCAGGCGCGATTTCGGCGTTACGCCCGGGGCTTCGTCGAGCTGATCAAGTTCGGCGTCGGTGGCTTCATTACACGTTTCCAAGCCCTCGTGAACGATCACGTGGCAGGTGGAGCAGGCGCACACGCCGCCGCAGGCGTGGTCCAGTCCTTTGTGGTAGCCCTGCGAAATATCGAGAATGCTGCCGGGCAGGCCGTCGTGGCCGTAGGGAATTTTCTCGGGATCAACTTCGACCGGTTGGCCGTCTTTGACGAAGGTGATCTTATATTTCCTCGTCGCTGGCGTGTATTTTGTTTCTTCGATGTAAGGATTCTTGCCGCCCATTCTTAAACGCTCCTTGCGCTACGGCTAAACATCCTCGAGGCGCTTGCCTTCCAGCGCGGTTTGTAGCGCGCCATTCATCAAGATTTCTGCCAGATGCATAGTGGCTTGATTTAAGGCGTCGATGCGTTCGCGCATCAATTTGTAATCGGAGCCAGACATTGCTGCGCGCAATTGCGCGGCCGAATCATCGATGGCGCAGCGTTCATCCGTTGCAAGCTCGCTGGCGCGCGGATGGGCCAGAGTTTTCTCCGTGGCCGCCAGAATGGTCTCGGCTTCGGTACGCGCTTCGATGACCTGACGCTCAGAAAAATCCTGCTCGGCGAACTCGATGGACTCTTCGAGCATGCGCTCGACTTCCTCGTCGGACAGGCCGTAGCTGGGTTGAACTTCGATGGTGTGCTCGGCGTTCGTTCGCAAATCGCGGGCAGAAACTTGGAGAATTCCGTTGGCGTCGATCAGGAATTTCACTTCGATGCGCGCGAGCCCAGCGGGGCCCGGCGGGACTTTCAATTGAAATTTTGCGAGCGAACGGCAATCTTTGGCGAGTTCGCGTTCGCCTTGGAGCACGTGCACGTCGATGCCAGTTTGATTTTCCACTCCGGTGGTGAAAAGTTCCTGAGCGCTAGCGGGGATCGTCGAGTTGCGCGGAATAATTTTTGCGACTACGCCGCCCATGGTTTCGATGCCAAGCGAGAGCGGCGTAACGTCGAGGAGCAGCATGGTCTTTACGCCGGACTCGAGGATGTCAGCCTGCACAGCGGCGCCCAGAGCGACGACTTCATCGGGATTAAGCTCGCAGTGCGGAGCGCGGCCGAAATAATCGCCGACGGTCTTGCGCACGAACGGAATGCGCGTGGAGCCGCCGACCAAAACAACTTCTTCCATCTGGCTGGGTGTGAGTTTCGCGTCAGCGAGAGCCATCCTCACCGGCGCCATGGTGCGCGCCACGATTGGTTCAATCCATTTCTCGAATTCCGCGCAGGTGAGGAGCTCTTCAAACACTTTGCCGCCGGAAACGTTGAAGCGGAGCATCACGCTGTCCTGCGCTGAGAGAGCATGTTTCGCGGCAATTAGAATTTGGCGGAGCCGCTGGATGTCTTCCGGGCGATTGGCGAGATCGACTCCAAACAACTGAAGGATTTTTTCTCGAACCCTGCGCTGCATCTCGTTGTCGATGTCATCGCCACCCAGATGCGTGTCACCGTTGGTGGAAAGGACTTGGTAGATGTCGCCTTCGGTGGTGGAGACGAGCTTCAGAATCGAGATGTCGAACGTTCCGCCGCCAAAATCGTAAACGGCGACGTAGCCGCGTTTCTGTTTGTGCAAACCGTAGGCCAGGGCCGCGGCGGTGGGCTCGTTTACCAGACGCAAAACGTCCAGGCCTGCGATGCGGCCGGCGTCTTTGGTGGCCTGGCGTTGCGCGTCGTTGAAATACGCCGGGACGGTGATGACCGCGCGGTCAACCGGTTCCTTAAAATAATTCTCGGCCCAGGATTTCAGTTCACGCAGGATGAATGCGGAAATTTCCGGTGGCGTGAACCATTTGTCGCCCAGGCTGACGCGGATTACGTTGCGGCCAGCGGGATCGATGCGGAAAGGGAAAATTTTTAGTTCTTCTTGGACGTCGGCGACGCCGCGCCCCATTAGGCGCTTCACGGAATAAATGGTGCGCTCGGGTTTGGTAAGCAGAAGAGCGCGCGCCGGTTCGCCGACGATTATCTTGCCATCTTCGTCAACACTCACTACAGAGGGACAGAGCGTGGAGCCGTACGGGCCTGGGATACACTTCGGCGCGCCCGTTTGCGGGTCGAGGTATGCAATCAGGCTGAAAGTTGTGCCGAGATCAATGCCTACTACGCGTCCCATTTTTCCTCTAAGTAAGAATTCATGGCGAAAGCTTCCTCGACGCTTGTTGTTGCAAAGAGCAACTTATTTAAGCGTCGGCCAGTTCTTTTTGCACGCTGGCTACCAGGTTGCGGATGTAGCTTCGGCGGTTTAGCGCTAGGTTCATACGAGCCAGTAAGGCTTGCTGTTTCGCTTCATCCGCTCCTGCGTCCAGAGCGGCGTCCCATTCCTGGCCGATCTGCGAGAGTTCCGCATCCACCTCTTCCAGCTTTTCCTGAAAATTCTTCTGCGCTGCATCGAGGGGCTCGCGTAACGCCGCTAGATCGCCGCCTTCCGCGCGCGCTTCTCTCAACTCATCGAGAGATTCGTTCAACTCAAAAACTTCCTCGAGCAGTTCGGGGGGGGCCTGCTGCTTGGTGGTGCCTTCTTTTCTGAGTCCACGGCGCAACAGCAGGTATTCCATGCGCGAAATCGGCTCGCGCAAAGTGCGATAGGCATCGTTCAATTCCGAAGAGCGATTGAGCGAAAGATCTCGTTCAAACTCGCTGGCGCGCACGAAATTATCGGGATGGAGCTTCCAGCTCAGCTTGTGAAACTCTGATTCGAGCTGCGCGGAATCGAGTGACAATTTTTCAGGCCAGCCAAAAAAGGCAAAATAATCGGTGCCCGTCGGCAACGGCTGAATTTTGCCGCACGCGGCGCAGAAATGCACTCCTGCGCTGGGGGCCTGACAGTTCCAGCACTTCGTGCCCGAAGCGTGGCCGGTTTCGTCGCGTTGTGTTTGCGTAACACTCATATCGTTTTTGGGTTTTTGGCGCGGCTGGGCTCAAAGGCGCTGCGAACAATGGGGGCTGGGCGGATACCACGCATCACGATCTCAGGCGGTGAACGAGCTGCCGCAACCGCAACTACGCGTGGCCTGCGGATTCTGAAATACGAAGCCCTGCTTCATCAGGTCTTCAACGTATTCGAGCGTGGTGTTGTGAAGATAGAGGTAGCTTTTTGGGTCCACAAAAATGCGAGCGCCATTCTCTTCGAACACCTTGTCGCGGTTGCGCGCTTCGGTGTCGAGACGCATCGCGTAAGTGAGTCCGGAGCAGCCGCCTCCTTGCACACCAACACGCAACCCACCGGAGTCAGTAGGCACGCCCTCTTTTGCCAACAATTCGCGGATTTTAGCCGCCGCTTTTTCGCTTACGTGAATCATGATCCTTGGAATCCTTGGGCTGCAAAATCGCTCATCGACCGAAACCCAGCGACTAAGCCGCTTAATTCTTTGGGTGTCCTATCGCGGCTGAAACCACGACCGCAAAGATTCTGACCTCCCAAGCGAACCTAGCTGCCCTTCAGAAAAAAAACTTAATGACTTGCAGCCGTTGCGGGTTCGGCCGACTTTGCTTCGGCGTCGCCCTGCTTCTTCTTCCAATCGGTGAGGGCAGCCTTGATCGCGTCTTCGGCGAGAACCGAACAGTGAATTTTCACTGGAGGAAGCGAGAGCTCACGGACGATGTCCGTGTTCTTGATCGCCAGAGCTTCTTCCACCGTCTTGCCTTTTACCCATTCCGTAGCGAGCGAGGAGCTGGCGATAGCCGAACCGCAACCGAAGGTCTTGAACTTGGCCTCTTCGATGATGCGAGTATCCGGATTCACTTTCATTTGCAGCTTCATGACATCGCCGCATTCCGGAGCGCCCACAAGGCCGGTGCCGACGTTGGGATCTTTCTTGTCGAGCGAGCCAACGTTGCGCGGATTGTTGTAATGCTCGATTACTTTATCGCTGTATGCCATTAGTTGATTCTCCTATCCAAAGTAATAGTGCTGTCTAAACCTTCGTCAAAAATCACTTCGTCCGATAAAACAATGTTCTCGATGGAAGCCGAACGCCCTTTGCGAACTTCGTCGAGAGTGCGCGTCACGAGTTCATGCTTCACTGCGAGAGATTCAAGGAAATCGCCCAGCTCTTGCAGCTCGCGAAACCTACGCGAGTTACAGGCGCTCTTGTTCATGTTCGGCGCGAAGAAGACGTCAAACACTGGCGTGTCTTCGCTCACCGTGGCATGAACTCCGATGGTCCCTTGATATTTCATTTTAGTGTTCTGCGCTTACCTGCCAGGTCATTTTGCTGACGTCCACGCCCTCTTTCGCCATTTCATATAAAGGTGAAAGTTCGCGCAAGCGTTGCACGGTTTCCACGACGCGATCGGCGACATAGTCAACTTCCTCGGGGGTATTAAATCGGCCGATGCCGAAGCGGATGGAGGTGTGAGCGAGATCTTCTCCAACGCCGAGCGCCTTCAGCACATAGCTTGGTTCGAGCGTGGCGGAGGTGCAAGCCGAGCCGCTGGAAACAGCGATGTCGTTGATGCCCATCAAAAGCGACTCGCCTTCGACGAAAGCGAAACTGATGTTGATGTTATGCGGCAAGCGATGTTCCATCGAGCCGTTGATAAATGTTTCGTCCAGGCGCGACATAATGCTCTCGGTGAGGCGGTCGCGAAGCTTGCGGAGCTTCTCGCTTTCCGCCGCCATTTCGTTCTGGCAAATTTCGCAGGCTTTCCCGAGACCGATTATACCGGTAACGTTGAGCGTGCCCGAGCGCATGCCGCGCTCGTGTCCGCCGCCGTCGATTTGAGCGGAGAGCTGCACGCGCGGATTCTTGCGGCGAACGTACAGCGCGCCTACACCCTTGGGTCCGTAAATCTTGTGGCCGGAAATCGACATCAGGTCGATGCCATCTTTTTGGACGTCCACGGGAATTTTTCCTACGGCCTGCACCGCATCCACATGGAAAAAGACGCCCTTTTCTTTTGCGATCTTGCCAATCTCGGCGATGGGCTGGACCACGCCGATTTCGTTGTTGGCGTACATGATGGAGATAAGGATCGTCTTAGGCGTGATAGCTTTGCACAATTCATCCAGATTGATGCGGCCATCTTTCTGCACGGGAAGATAGGTGACTTCGTAGCCGTACTTTTCCAGGCGCTTGCAAGTGTCCAGCGTGGCCTTGTGCTCGGTGACCTGCGTGATAATGTGATTGCCCTTTTCGCGGTACATCTCCGCGGCACCTTTGATTGCCAGGTTGGTGGATTCCGTGGCGCCGCTGGTGAAAATAATTTCCTTGGGCGTGGCGTTGATCAGCTTGGCGATCTGGCCGCGGGCGTTTTCCACGGCTTCTTCCGCTACCCAGCCGAATTCATGGTTGCGGCTGGCCGCGTTTCCGAACTTCTCGGTAAAATAGGGCTGCATTGCTTCGACAACGCGCGGGTCCACCGGAGTGGTCGCGTGATTGTCCATATAAATCGGAAGCTTAATTGCCATTCTATTCTCCTAAACTCTTAACTCAACGACCTCGGACATGCTAGCTTCGTCGGTCATCTGTGAAATTGTTACTTTCCCAAGAACTTCCAGAATACTGTCGTTCACTCGCCGCAGCGGCTCGCGAATCGAACACCTAGTGGTCACGCCGCACGCGCCCCGCGATGTGATGCAGGAGGTAATAAACAACGGGCCGTCAATCGCGCGAATCACATCGAGTGCTGAAATCATGGAAGCGTCGCGGGCCAGCGTATAACCCCCGCTTGAACCATGCCGCGCGTCGACCAGTCCGGCCTTTGCCAACTTTTGAAGCACCTTGGCCATTAGCGGCGTGGACATCTTATAAACCTCTGCAATATCTGATGCGCTGCAAGAGCCGTGGCCGTTGTGAATCGCCAAATGCTTCAGGGCAATCAGGCCGTAGTCCGCCTTTTTTGATAGCTTCATCATTTAGATTTCAAATACGACTAAATAAGTCGCACTTGAATTGTAAGGCCGGCCCGCACAACTTGTCAAGCTAGGCTGCGGCTGCAAACCTTGATTCCACAATAGCTTAATACACGACCATTTTAGTCGTGTTGGTCAAACTGGATTCAGGGAATGGGTGGAAAGCGGGGCTGAACGGGCGGAATCGCTCGGGGAACGGTTTTTGAGCAACTGCGGACAGGAGGGCGACTCGGATTCTCTGGGAGCCAATTACAGCCTATAATTTTTGAATGCAATGCTTTAGAATTACGCGCCAAATGGCTTCTGAGGGCAACAAACCAGTGATCGCCATCTATCCGGGCTCGTTCGATCCAGTGACGAACGGGCACCTGGATCTGATCGCTCGCGGGGCCATGATTTTCGACAAGCTCATCGTGGCAGTTGCCCACAACCTGGAGAAGGACCCCCTTTTCGCAGTGAAAGAACGTGTGGAGCTGCTGGAGACGGTGACCTTCGACTGGAAAAATGTTGAGGTAGATGTATTCGACGGCTTGCTCATGGATTATGCCCGCTCGAAGAATGCGCGAGTGGTGGTTCGCGGTATCCGGGCCGTCTCCGATTACGAATATGAATTGCAAATGGCCATGATGAATCGCCACATCGAGCCATCGGTTGAAACTGTGTTTATGCTGCCGGCGCAGCAGTACAGCTACTTGAGTTCGCGATTAGTAAAGGAACTCGCTAGATTGGGCGGGACAATTAAGGATTTGGTGCCGCCGATTGTGGAAGAACGGCTGCGCGCGAAAGTGAGCTAAGGACGAACAATGGAACTTGCGACGGGGAGAAAAATGGAAGAAACCATCCGACTTGCGGACCGCGTTAATCGCATCAGCGTCTCGCAAACGATGGTGGTGCTGCAGGAAGCGGAGAAACTGAAGGCGCAGGGAGTAGATGTGGCAGACTTCGGTCCTGGGGAGCCGGATTTCCCCACCCCGGAGCACATCAAGCGCGCTGCAATCAAGGCTCTAGACGACAATCGCACGAAATATACTCCGGTGGCGGGTATCGCGCTGTTGCGGCAGGCCATCTGCGATTGGCACGGCGCGCAATTGGGATCGTCGTATCAGCCGGCGGAGTGCGTGGTGAATACCGGCGGCAAGCACGCGATTTTCAATGCGGTTTGCTCGCTGATTAATTCAGGAGACGAAGTAATCATCGGTGCGCCTTACTGGGTTAGCTATCCCGACATCATTCAGTATGCGGGCGGCAAACCGGTGGTAGTTCCAACGCGGGCTGAGGAGGAATTCATTTTACGCGCTGCCGAAGTGGAAAAGGCAATTACCGCGCGAACGCGCATGGTGATCGTGAATTCTCCGAGCAATCCCACGGGCGCGGTGATCCCGCCGGATGAATTCGCAAAGATTTTGGACGTTTGTAAGCGGCGGCATGTCTGGCTGCTGTCCGACGAGTGCTATTCGCATTTCACCTACGGCGAAGCGAAGCCGTTTTCCATCGCGAGCGTAGCGGGCGCAAAAGAAAATACGATTATCGCGGGATCCTTTTCGAAAACTTTTGCAATGACTGGCTGGCGCATGGGCTATGTGCTGGCGCCCAAGCCGCTGGTGGATGCTGTGGCGAAGCTGCAGAGCCAGTCCACTTCGAATCCTAATTCAATCGCGCAATATGCTGCGTTAGAGGCAATGCGCGGAGGGATGGATACGGTTGTGACCATGCTGGCGGAATACGCGCGGCGTCGCGAAAGTATTCTGGCAGGGTTGCGCGCCATCCCGGGGATTACTTGCGCCACACCGCATGGCGCGTTCTACGCGTTTCCTAACATTAGCGCGCACTTCAACAAACAAATGCCGGACGACCTGGCCGCCGCTAAGCAGCTTCTGGAGCGCGAGCATCTAGCGGTTGTTCCGGGCGAACCTTTTGGCGCACCAGGATACATTCGCATTTCGTATGCTACGTCTATGGAGCGAATCCAAGAAGGCCTGCGGCGATTCGGGCGCTTCTTCGGCCGTGCGGCGTGAAACTTTGTCCGGCGCGACTGGAGCCGGTTTTTAGCCCGCGCCCCTGGGGCGCACAGAGCCTGGCGCCATTCTTCCCTGAAAAATCGGATCTGACAGAGCCACTCGGCGAGGCTTGGCTGACTGGCAACGACTGCATCTTTGCCAACGGGCCGTATGCGGGCAAAAAGCTCGCGGACGCCTGGCGAGAAATGCCGGTGGAATGGACGGGAAGTTCTGCGCGCGGGTCTGCGTTTCCTCTTCTGGTAAAATTTCTTTTTGTGGAAGACAAGCTTTCCGTCCAGGTGCATCCGGACGACGATTATGCTGCGCGGCATGAACAAGCTGCGGGTGGTCGCGGCAAAACGGAAATGTGGTATGTCGTGCGAGCGCGGGAAGGTTCGGAAGTGATGGTCGGGCTGAAGCCAGGAGTGGATCGCGAGAAATTCGCCCGCGCGATTCAAGATGGAACGGTGGAAGAGTGCCTTCGTCACGTGGAACTTCTTGCAGGCGATGCGATTTTTGTTCCGGCTGGCACAGCGCATACCATCGGACCAGGATTCGTCCTTTGCGAAATTCAAGAACACTCTGACCTAACTTATCGCGTGTACGATTACGATCGGCGCGATGCGAAGGGACAGGTGCGTCCGCTGCATATTGAAAAAGCGTTAGAGACGATTCAGTTCGGCGAACAAAAGGGCGGAAAGATTGAGCCTGTTCGGATCGAGCGCAATTCGTTGGCGACAACCTACTTTGCCGCTTGCCGATATTTTGTTACGGAGAAATGGGAATTTGATAGGAGTCTTAGTCGGAGAGTGCGGCCTGAGCTGTTCGAGTTACTCATTTTTTTGGGCGGTAGCGGCGAGATTCACTGGGACGGCGGCACGGTTAAATATGGACCGGCGCAAGTCTGGTTGCTTCCAGCGGGGCTGGGAACATATGACTTGAGGCCGGGCTTGGATTCGCAAGTATTGCGCGCGTACGTGCCGGTGGATATGGATGCATGGGGGAGGGAGTTGGAGAATCAGGGGGTTGGTAAAAAAGATTGGTCGCGGCTGGTGCATCTGTGAGCGGCGTTAACAGAAATTCCTCAGCAAAAAAGACCATTCCGACATGCGCGGTGCTGCTTGCAGGCGGGCGCGGAACGCGTTTCTGGCCGCGTAGTCGCATGCACACGCCGAAACAACTGTTGAATATCATCGGGAATAAGACCATGTTGCGCGAAACTGTTGCGCGGCTTGCGCCTATCGTTCCGTTAAGGAATTTCTGGGTAGTGACGAACGCGGAACAATCGGCCGCGGTGCGAAGCGAACTTCGCGGCGTTCCGGCAAAGCAAATACTGGCGGAACCTGTTGCTCGTAATACCGCGGCGGCGATCGGTTTGGCTGCCATTCATTTGCAGCGCAAATATGGCGACGCGGTCATGGCTGTGCTCCCCGCCGACAGCTATATTGCGGACGCTGCGCTGTATCGAAAACTAGTACGTGCAGCCGTGGAGTTGGCGCGGACCCCTGGGAATATGGTGGTGCTTGGACTGACCGCTACGCGCCCCGAAACCGGTTATGGATATATCGAGCGGAGCGGCGTGTTTGCGCGGCCACGGGGAGTGGCGGCTTATCAAGTCCGGCGGTTCAGCGAGAAACCATCCCTGCCTGTCGCGCGCAAGTACGTCGCGTCTGGAAAACATCTTTGGAATGCGGGGATGTTTGTATGGCGCGCCTCAACTTTTCTGCATGCCTTAGAGCGTTTTCTTCCAGCCACCCATGCGGCGTTGATTGAACTCGCGAAAACCATTGGGACGCCCCGCTATGCTCCGGCGCTGCGGAAAATTTATCCACGGCTCGAAAATATTTCCGTGGACTATGCGGTGATGGAACCGGCGACGCAGTCGGATTCCGCGCTAGCCCGGGAGATCAAGGGCGCAGGTAAACCAAACGTTCACGTTTCCGTAATTCCTGCGAAGGTGGGCTGGAGTGATATTGGATCGTGGGCCGCGGTGCACGAACTGCGGGCGTTGAGGCCCGGCGCAAATGTTTCGGCCGGCCCGATGTTTGCGGCAGACGCGAGCGGAAATTATTTCTGGAGTCCGAAGAAGTTCGTAGCCGCAATCGGCGTGCATGATTTGGTGCTGGTGGAGACCGATGACGCGATTCTTCTTTGCCCGCGCGAAAGATCGCAGGAGGTGGGGAAAATCGTGAAATGGCTGGAGGAGCAGAAACACACGCACTTGTTGTGAACTGCCCGACCAAGAGTGTCCTCCCATTTTGGCTGGTATTTCCGGCCCGCCGCAATAACAGTTCCTTCCCCGTGGAAAATGCATCGCTTATACTCTGAGCCGTGACACAGATTAAATTTGGTACCGACGGATGGCGCGGCGTTATCGCCGACGATTTCACTTACGAGAATGTTCGTACGGTGACGCGCGCGATTGCGCGTTATGTGGTTCGCGCCGAGAAACCAGGAGCGGAAGTATTGGTGGGGTTTGATACGCGCTTCGAGTCGGAGAAATTCGCGCGAGTTGCGGCTGAAACTCTCTCGGCTGCCGGCATTCGCGTATCGCTTGCCACGGAGGCTTGTCCGACGCCGGCGCTTTCACTTTTGGTGCGCATGCGCGAGGCCGCTGGCGGAATCCAAATCACCGCGAGCCATAATCCCTTCCGCTGGAATGGAATGAAATTCAAGGCTAGCTATGGGAGTTCTGCTTCTCCCGCGATTGTTGCGCAGATGGAAGCGGAATTGGTAACCGTAATGCGCGGTGGTGTCCCTCCGCTTCCGGCCAGAAAAGATTTAATCGGTTCGCTGGATGTGCGTACTCCGTACTTGGAAACTCTGGCAGGTCTGGTGGACTGGGAGCGTTTACGAGCGGCGAAATTTCGGTTTCTGATCGATCCGATGTATGGGGCTGGGCGCGGCCTCTTGCGCGATCTGTTTCGCCGCAATGGAATTGAATGCGACGAAATTCGCGGCACGCGCGATCCTCTTTTTGGCGGCGTGAATCCCGAACCTATCGAACCTCACGTGGAAGCTCTGCGCCAAGCTTTGAGGGGTGGAAAATACGATGCAGGATTCGCGTTTGACGGAGACGCCGATCGCATCGGGGCCATGGACCCCAACGGGACTTTCATTACGCCGCACCAAATTTTTTCGATTTTGCTCTGGCATTTGGCGGGGACGCGGAAAGTGAGCGGAGATGTAGCGAAAACGTTTTCCACCACCAAAATGATCGACAAGATCGCTGCTAGATTCGGACGCAAAGTTTGGGAAACGCCGATTGGGTTCAAATACATTTGCGATCGCATGCTCGAAGGCGACATTCTGCTGGGCGGTGAGGAAAGCGGCGGAATCGGGACAAAGCTGTATCTTCCAGAGCGGGATGCGACGGTGAACGCGCTGTTGTTGGCGGAAGTAATGGCCTGGCACGGTAAGAGACTTGGCGAACTAGTGGCGCTGCTTCATCACGAATTTGGCGAGCATCATTACGGACGCGTGGATATTGAGGTTACCGATGGGCAGAAGAAGAAGGCGCTCAGCTACTTCGCCAATGGGAAATTGACGAAAGTTCTCGATTGGCCGGTCACGAATCGCGAAAATCTGGACGGCCTGAAAATATATCTCGGCGATATTGGCTGGGTGATGTTGCGGGCGTCCGGCACCGAAAACATGCTGCGGATCTATTCAGAAACAACACGAGCGGATACCACGCGTCGCGTTCTCAACCGCGTTACCGAGCTAGTCAGAAATCCCCATTGAGATCTAGTTTTGAAGGCTACAATTTTTAAAAAGGAGGGGAACGTGGAAGTTGTGAACCTGAACGATAAGTTGGCGAAAGTGAAGGAGTACTGGAGCCCGAAAATTGTCGGCGAGTTGAACGATACTTACGTGAAGATCGTGAAATTCACGGGAGAATTTGTATGGCATCATCACGACGATGAAGACGAACTTTTTCTGGTAGTGAAAGGGCGGCTGCGTATGAAATTTCGCGATCGCGAAGTCGCAGTTTCGCCCGGCGAATTCATCGTGGTGCCGAAGGGCGTGGAGCACATGCCGGTCGCGGACGAGGAAGTTCAGGTGGTTCTGATCGAGCCTAAGACCACGCTCAATACGGGCAATGTACGTAACGAACGGACACGCGTAGAACTCGAGCATTTGTAAAGTGGAAAAGCTGTGTGCCCCAGTTTGGGCAAAAGGCAGAACAAATGAAGCGGCGACTTTATACAGTTGATGTTTTTACCACCAAGCGTTTTGCCGGAAATCCGCTCGCAGTGGTTACCGACGGCGATGGGCTTTCCACCGCGAAGATGCAGGCTATCGCGCGCGAGATGAATCTTTCAGAAACCGTCTTCATACAGAAACCGACGAACAACCGCGCGCTTGCACGCTTAAGAATTTTTACTACTACCAAAGAGCTGCCATTGGCCGGGCATCCCGTGATTGGGACCTGGTTCCTGCTCGCGGAGCTCGGCGTGGTGCCGGCATCGGAAGGAAGCGTCCATATACTGCAACAGACCGGCGCGGGAATTCTGCCTGTCGAATTTACATTCCATGACGGACGGCCGGTTTTGGTGACCATGACCCAAAAGCCTGCGGTTTTTAAGCGCGCCGCTTTTTCTCGCGCGGCGCTTGCCGGAACGCTTGGATTGAAGCCGAGTGATCTGGCTGCTTCCTTGCCGATCGAATTCGTGTCTACGGGAATTTCAAACTTAATCGTGCCGTTGAGCCGGCGAAGCGTGCTGCCTAAAATTCATATGAACATGCGGGCGCTCGCTCAACTGATTTCGCCGAGCGGGACCATGGCCTATTGTTTCGCTCTGGGTGGACGCGGGAAAGTATTTGCCCGCGGGATGCTTCCCTGGGGAATGCTGGAAGACCCGGCAACCGGTTCGGCAGGAGGATCGCTGGGGGCTTATCTGGTTCAGCATGGACAATTGCGGCCGTCCGAAGAGCTGACCATCCTGCAAGGAGTCGAGATGGGGCGTCCTAGTGAGATACGCGTGGTCGTGGCGTCCGAGCGCGGGAAGCTCACTCCCCAGGTGAGCGGATCTGCGGTGCGCGTCTTCGAGGGCGAGATTGAAGCCTGATAATCTCCAGACAGTTTGAGTGTAGGACCGTGCAAGTTGTTTGCTGACGAAGTAGCCGGCGATGCCTCCAGGAATATCCGCTTAAACTTCGAGAGATTTGTAAGCCGCGTCTAAGACTCCATTCAAAAATGAAGCAGAGTCCGCTGAAGAAAATTTCTTCGCGAGTTCGAGAGCTTCGTCGATAACGACTTTGGGCGGCGCGGTGCCGAAGCGCAGCTCGTAAATCGCCAAACGCAGAATGCTGCGATCGACTGCTGCCAAACGTTCGAGCTTCCAGTTTTCAGAAAGCTTTTGAACTAGCTTGTCGCTAGGCTCCGCTTCGGCCATGGCGCCTTCGAAAAGTTGATTCGCAAATTTTCTGGTGGAATCGGCGGCTCGCGCGGATTTCCAAAAATGTTGTTCCACCCGCGAGGCTTTTTGGCGGGTGACGTCCCACTCAAAGAGCATCTGAAGCGCGAACTCACGGGATTTGCGGCGAAGTGTCATTTACGGAAAGGCCGGCGGGGACCATTCGAGTTGGGCGCGGAGTTTCTTGAAAGCTTGCGCGACAAGTGAGCCATCTCGATGGCGGCGAGCCCGGATTCGTAACCTTTATTTCCACTTTTCAGGCCGGCGCGATGGATGGCTTGCTCGAGGGTGTCGCAGGTGAGCACGCAAAGAATCATGGGAACGCCGGAATCGAGTTGTGCGAGCTGGATGCCGCGGGCGGTTTCAGACACCACCACGTCATAATGTGAAGTCTCGCCTCGCAGGATGCAGCCTACGCAGATAATCGAATCGAAACGCTTTGACCCAGCCAGCTTTTTTGCCGCGATTGGAATTTCGAAAGAGCCAGGAACGCGGACGATCTCGATTTGTTTTTCGGCGGCGCCGGCGCTTTGCAACGCTTCGAGGGCGCCGGTGAGCAAACGGTCAGTAATAAAACTATTGAACTGACTGACCACGATTCCAAAGTGAAGTCCGGTGGCCTTCAGCTCGCCGCGTATAGTGGATGGCTTGAATTCTCCGGCCATCTAGCGCCCCTGAAATTTCGCCGGCCGTTTTTCGATGAAGGCGCGGGTGCCTTCGCGCATATCTTCGGTGGCGCAACACAAGCCAAAAAGAGTTGTTTCCAGAAATAGACCTTCTTCCTGCGGCATTTCCATACCGTGCTCGATCGCTTCCATCGCATATTTCACCGCCAGAGGCGCGTTGGCGATAATTTTATTAGCAATAGTTTCTGCAGCGGAGAGCAACTCAGCAGAATCGACAACTCGATTCAGCAGACCGATACGCAAAGCTTCGTCGGCGGTGATCATGTCTCCGGTGAGAATCAATTCGTGGGCTACGCCTTTGCCACAAAGACGCGGCAGGCGCTGCGAACCTCCATAACCGGGAAGAATGCCGAGCTTAACTTCAGGCTGTCCAAGCTTCGCGTTGCGGCTGGCGATACGCATAGTTCAAGCGAGTGCGAGTTCGCATCCGCCGCCAAGGGCAAAACCGTTGATCGCGGCAATGGAAGGCTTACCCATGGTCTCCAAGCGATGGATAATCTCCTGGCCGAACAAGGAGAAATCTTTTCCATCGATTGGCGTGCGCTGCGCGAGTTCGTTAATGTCAGCTCCAGCGATGAAGGCTTTTTCGCCAGAGCCGGTGAGAATCAGGACGCGGACGGAATCGTCGTGGCGCGCTGCGTTCAAGCAATGGCCCAACTCTTCAATGGTCTTGCGATTCAGCGCGTTCAACACATTCGGTCGATTAAATGTGATTCGCGCGATTTGATCCTTTAGGTCATAAAGCAAATTTTCGTAAGCCATAAGTTCCCCGTCAAAAATGATGGATTGCGGCCCCGCCATAGTAACCGAATTGGTGCGGATTGTGCAGGACTGCAGGTGTCGTTTCAGGCGACCGATTCGACAATGACGGCGATTCCCTGGCCACCACCGATGCACGCGCTGGCTACCCCGTAACGCGCCCCGCGTCGTCGTAACTCGAGAAGCAATGTCAACACGAGCCGCGTTCCACTGGCAGCCAATGGATGACCGAGCGCGATTGCGCCGCCATTGACGTTCGTTCTATCGCGCGGAAAACCGAGGACTTTTTCCACGGCGAGATATTGCGCGGCGAAAGCCTCATTCACTTCGATTAAATCCATTTGGTCGAGCTTAAGCCCGGCGAGTGCAAGGGCTTTTTGAACCGCGGGAACGGGGCCGATGCCCATAATCTGCGGAGGAACTCCCGCAGTTGCCCACCCAACAATGCGGCCGAGCGGTTTCCATCCGCGCTCTTTCGCAATTTTGGAGTGGGTGACGACAACGGCCGCCGCGCCGTCAACAATTCCGCTGGCGTTTCCTGCGGTTACGATGCCATCTTTGCGAAAGGCGGGCGGAAGTGCTTGCAGAATTTCCATGGTGGTTTCAGGCCGACGGTGGTCATCTTCACAGACGACTACGGTTTTCTTGCCCTTCTTGACTTCAACGGGAACGATTTCGTCTTTCCTGCGGCCATCGCGGACCGCTGCTTCGGCCGCTTGCTGGCTGCGCAAGGCGTACTCGTCGCAAGCGATACGCGTGATCCCATGTTCGGCGGCGAGATTTTCCGCGGTCTCCGACATACTAAAGCCACAGTAGGTGTCGTAAAGGCCTGACAGCAGCGAATCTTCGAGCTTACCTTCGCCCAAACGGAACCCGGCGCGCGCACCGCGGATCACGTGCGGGCACTGCGACATATTTTCCATGCCGCCGGCCAGAACCAGTTTCGCCTCACCAAGCAAAATTCTTTGCGCCGCCTGCGTGATGGATTCCATTCCCGAGCCGCACAAACGATTTACTGTAACGGCGGGCGTCTCGATCGGCAGGCCGGCTTTCAATCCAACGTGGCGCGCACCGTACAGAGCGTCTGCGCTGGTCTGCATCACGTTGCCGAAAATAACATGATCAAATTCGGATGGATCAGCGCCTGCGCGACGGACTGCTTCCTTGCCGGCGGCGGCGCCTAGTTCAATTGCGCTGGTGTTGTCGAACGAACCCATATAACGCGCCATGGGCGTGCGCGCTCCCTGCAGAATTACCGCGTCGCTTATAAACATGTGTCCTCGATATTTATGATTTTATATTGTAACAATTTGCAGGTGTATCGCTTTAGGGAGTCGCAAGGGATACAAGAGTATTGCCGCCGAGCTGCCGAGCCTGGTCCAAACCAGCTTCGGCGCGATTGATCCATTCTGTAACGCGATCCTCGGACTCGTCTCCGGGCCGCGATGAAGATTCGGCGACGATAGCGCTGATAGTCAAATCGGCAGCGCCCCAAGATGGCCGCGCGGTGGAAGCGACCTGACGAAGTTTTTCGGCGAGAGTCTGCGCGCTTTCCAGCAAAGTATCCGGCAAAATAAATACGAGCGACCAAGTAGAATATTTTACCGCAATATCGGTCTGGCGAACCGCAGAAGACAGAGTGCGCGCTAATTGCTCGATGTAATGTTCGACAGCGGCGTCACCATGTTGGCGCACCAACTCCCCGCCACGGTCTATGTGAATAATGATCAGCGAAAGAGGACTTTTCTGCGCGCGAGCGCGATTCGATTCAGCCAGCAAGCAATCGATGTAAGCGCCGCGGTTCAGCAATCCGGTTTTTTCGTCAGCGACGGCCAGCGAGCGCACCAGTGACCTTAGCCGTGTGTGATTTACAGAAAGAACTAGTTGATCGCCGACCGCTTGCAGAAAAAAACTTTCGTTTGGCTTCCATTTTCGAACAAATGCCTCCCCTACCAGTAAAGCTCCCGAAGGCGCTTGGGTTTCTTTATCCGTAAGCAAGACACCGAGCGCGGACTCTAGTCCGATCTTGCGCAGCGCAGGTGTTGTAGAAGCTTGGAGTTCAACCCCGCCGAGGGAATCTGGTGATACTCGGGACAACAATCCAACGATGGTGGAGATGCCGGAGGCGCCAAGGTAGGGAAGACCTGCAGCAGAATATTCGGCGGTGCTTTGCGGACCTTCCCCAGGCGTGCCGACAGCCACCAGACAACGCGAGGCACGCAAATGTTTGCCAATTTCGGCAGAGGTTGTGGACAAAACTTCCTGCGGCGTGGGTTGGCGATACATCAGACGATTGATTTCCGCGATGGCGGCAAGGTCGCGATGGGTTTCTGCGGCCGTAGGTGCAGCTACGAAAGGAGCGCCCAACAATTCTGCGGCCGGCGCGGCGATCGGGGCAGATTTAGGAGCGGCCTTTACCGGCGCACCTTTGGGCCACCAATTGGCGCGCTCGTACAAGGTGCGCAAACGTTCGTTTTTTTCTTCTTCCCCTGGAAAAAGCTCCGCGATGCGTTCGAGGCGTTCCACCGCTTTCATTTGCAGGGAGTATTGCAGGAAGATTTCCACTTGGACTACCAGGTCCTCGAGTGCCTGTTGAGCACGCTCTTCCTCAGGCGCCCGTCCCACACCTTCCGACGTATCTCTTCCAGCGCCCGTGAAACCATCCGTACGAGTGGAAACCGTGGCGGCCTTCGCCGCGCGCGCAAGAATATTCTGTAAGAATGCGGGATCGGCTCTGCCTTCGAGCTTTGCGATGCGTTCCTGGTTGCGGTAATCGTAGGGATCGATGTCCACTAAACGATCGAGCGCTTCGCAAGCTTCTTTGACCTGGCCGGCGGCCAAGTACAGATCGAATAGGCGCATGAGTGCGTCAAAATACTTAGCCTCGCGATTCAGTTCTTCGTAGAGGCGCGCGACAACCTCGGCCAGGGCAATAGAAGCTGGATGAAGCGCAGCGAGCCGGTCCATTTGTTCGGACAGATCAGCTTCCTTGCGGCTGGCACGCATCCATTCTTTAGTCTGCATCAGAAGAACAGCCGCTTTCGCATCCTGCCCGGCGCCGATGTAAGCTCCGGCCACTTCGAAGAGTTTTCCGAAGCTATCAGGCTTCTGTCGGTAATAAGACTCGAAAGTTTCTCTGGCGCGATCCAGTTTTCCCGTGCGCAATAGCGCTTCGCCGTAAAGAGCCAGGAAAGTAGTGTCGTCAGCTGTGGACGAAAGAGGGCCAAGAAGAACTACGGCGCCTTCTGCGTCTCCTTTGCGCAACCTCGCTTCGGCAAAAAGTAACGCGGCGGTTCGGTCTTCAGGTGAAAGGTGATGAGCGCGGCCAAAATATTCAAGGGCTGCGTCCAATGCACCCGCCGCTTGGATGAGTTGGCCAGCGCGAAGATAACTCCGGGAGGCCATGTCGGAATGTTTCAAGCGTTCGGCTTGTTCACCCAGGACGGCGTGGCGCGCCGGATTATCCGGATCGAGCATGGCCATACTTTCATAACAAGCTAGTGCTTCGATGCCCTGTCCTTGCTGTTGGAATAGCTCGGCAGCGATTCCAAACTGTTCAATCGCTTCCGAGGGACGGTTCTGTTTTTGAAGCAGCGTGCCGTAGCGCATCAGGCGGTCGGCAGGCTGCGGATGCGGGCGAAGAAAACGTACAAAGACTGCCGAAGCTTTGGCGCCATCGCCAGCTTCGATCAGCCGGTCAAACTGGATGCCATAGTAGTGCGCGGCTACCGACGGCTCGTTCAGCCTGGTATAAATGTCGGCCAGAGCCTGCAGCGATTCCTGGTGTGCGGGAGCTTCTTCTAGAACTGCCTGATACTCCGCCACAGCCTCGCGGAGCTTATTTTTTTCGAGGTTGCGTCGAGCGCGGTCGAGATGTTTGTTTAGGTCCTGAGCCATGGGAAGTGGCGCACGCTTGAAAATTCACGGGCTCGCTGGGGAAGTCCGCATGCTTGCGTCTGCCGCGAAACTTGCTGCGCACGAAAAAACCTGCGCGAACTTAAACTACAACTATATAACGGACGGATATCCTGTCCAAAAATCAATGCGAAGAAGTTGCGAAGAATAACAAATAAATACCGATTTATTGGAAGGAAAGGACTGTTCTAGGTAGAACAAGGGGCAGATCCGCGCGTCTGTGTGGGCAAATGGGTAACCGTTTCTCGCATGGATTTAAGAGACAAGCCGCTTCGCAGGAGTGCTGCGAAGCCCAAGAAAACAAAGGGAATGGTCAGCGCCAGGAATGCGAAAAATGAAAAACCGGTAGCGGTGTTTTTGTCGACTTGAAAAACACTTAGGCCTAACACGCAAAAAAACTGGTAGGAGCCGACGTTCGCGGGAGCGTTAGGAAGGGAAACTCCCAAATTGATAATTAACAGAACAACGATTGCAGCTAGAAATGGCAAGTTCAAGTGATACGACTTCATCATGGCCCACAATCCCATCACCTGACAGAAGGGCATGAAAACAGACGCCAGTACGGCCAGGTAGAAACTGGGCGCCGTTCCCATGGCATGTAGACCGAGAAGGGCCCGCATCATTTTTCCGGGTAACTTGCGCGGACCGGTCCCCAGAGAAGGATCCTTGCCCAGCTTTACTTCAAGATAAAATATCATCAGTACGATAATCGCAAGCAGAGCGAGAGTTATGACCCCGAGGGTATCGGCCACGCGCTGAAATTTACGCGGCAAATCGACCATCAGGGAAACAACCGCTAGCGAAGCCGTGGCGATTACAAGGTCGACGAGACGCTCAACCCCCACAGAACCGGCCACGCGACCGATGGTAATGTCTTCGGAATCGGAGATGAGATAACAACGAAGCAGTTCGCCTGGGCGGAGCGGAAAAACCAGGTTGGCAAAAAGTCCGGCATACACGGCGCGAACAGCGTGCGACAGCGGGATTTTTCTGAACGGTGTCAGCAAGAATTTCCAGCGGAGCGCCTGGACACAGTAGCTAAGCACATCGAAAGTCATACCGATCAGTACCCACTTCCAACTTACGTTGGAAAAATCCTTCATGGCCTGGACGATATGGAAGTCGTGCAGCACCCATATGAGACACCCGATTGAAAGGGTGTAACCGAAAATCAGGGGGATTCTGGACCTCTCGGGCTCGGCGGTCTGGAACAGGGTGATCAATTCGAAGGGCTCGATAACTTTGGCGTGGTTTGCTCGATCATCATTGTAGGTCGTGAATCGCCCTGTATAGGTTCAACAAGACGCTTCTTTGGGCTTCCGACTGGTGAAAGGAACCCGAAACCCGGTACAGCCTACGATAACAGGGTCTGCGAGGCAATCCGTGAGTTAGCTGGGTTTGCCAGGATTCATCCTCGAACCTGCCCAGGAGTCATGTTCATTTCAAAGCGTAGAGATAACTGCAACGGTATGACCGCTGCGAAGAAGTGCCGGGATTATACCTAGTTCGCCGTAGCGGCCAGCGGTCAAGTTATTGGCAATACTAGAATTGGGGGCGGAGTGCTAGCGCGTGTTTCCTCCTAGGCAAGTGTCGATCGCTGTCTGCCACTCCCTGCCCATTTCTCGATCGCTATTTCCTGACTTGGCGACCTGCGCGTTGAAACTGGGATTTAAGGCTGTGCGCCGGTAAACAACCTTCACACCCGTGGCGGAAGGTCCTTCTTCTTCCAGATGAATGTCGATCAGGACTGCTTGCGCGTCCGGGATGACGTAAACATATTGGACGTGACCTTTTTCCAGATCCAAGGCGCTGTTCACCCAAACGCTGCGCAAATGGCCGTGGGCAACGGTGAAGACTTCGCCGAAAGTGTCCCGCTCGGGCGAAGGATATAAGAACTTCGGGTTCCATTGGCCCTCTCCCCAAGCACGCTCGGCAGAGGCGCCGAAGAGCGGAGCGACAGTTTTGTATGGGCCATGAGCGGTGAATTCAAACTCGTTTTCGACGTGCACGACCGGACCGGCGGCCTCCCGCCGCGAACGGAGGTGCAAAAAAGCCAAGGTCGCTACTGCGGCCAGCAACAGAACAGAGATGACGATTAAAGTGCCTTTCACTTGCGCCGCTCCTTCAATTGATGGCTGTCGGATGCTTTCAGTGTTAGCCCGTAGATCTTCTTAAACTGCTCGATCTCTTTCAGCGTTTGTGCGGAAAAAGGGGCTAAACCTTCGAAAGCATGAAGCACGACTCCTTCCAACAAGTCGCCCAGGGACATGTCTTTTAATTCCGCAACGGCTTTTAGGACCTTTAATAAGCGCTTTTCCAGGCGCACTCCGGTCTGCACGCGCTCTACCTCAATCTGGGCGTGGGTGTTCGTTTTGTTCATGGTACATATGTACCTTGGTACACAACACAAACGCAAGTAGATTTTTGCAAAGGGGCCGTGAAGATGCCGGCTAATAAGGGCTGGCTGATTTCTATAGAATCGATCCGGCGAACGACCCGCGGCGTCAGTTCCCGTTCAGTGTTGGCGGTGGCTGGAGTTGTGAATCTATGGCACACTCGATGGTTTGAAGGACGCAACGGGCGGCTGCCGACAATCCCGCTTTAAGCGGTTACGCACAGCGCAAAAATAGACATGGATCCTCAGTTCATCCGGAATTTCTGCATCATCGCGCACATCGACCACGGTAAATCCACGCTGGCCGATCGTCTGCTCGAACTCACCGGCGCGCTTACGCAGCGGGAGATGACCGCGCAGGTGCTCGATTCCATGGATCTGGAGCGCGAGCGCGGAATCACCATCAAAGCGAAGAGCATCCGGCTGCACTACAAAGCGCGGGATGGCCACGAGTACCGCTTGAATTTGATCGATACGCCCGGCCACGTGGATTTCTCTTATGAGGTTTCCCGTGCGCTTTCGGCCTGCGAAGGAGCTTTGCTTGTGGTGGACGCCAGCCAGGGTGTGGAAGCGCAAACGGTAGCAAACGCTTTTCTGGCTTCGCGGCACAATCTCACAATTATTCCGGTGATCAATAAAATCGATTTGCCGGCTGCGCGGCCCGATCACGTCAAAGAACAAATTGAAAATGTTCTGGCGATTCCAGCCGATGATGCCTTGGCCATCAGCGCCAAGAGCGGGATCGGAGTGGAGGAGGTGCTGGAGGCCATCGTTCGGCTGGTGCCTCCGCCAAAAGGCTCTGCGGAGGCCCCGTTGCGGGCGCTGATCTTCGATTCGTGGTTCGATTCTTATCGCGGGGCTGTTGTTTTAGTGCGCGTGATGGAAGGCTGTCTTACGCGCCACATGAAAATTCGGTTGGCTGCAAGCGATGACGTATATGAGGTGGAAGATCTGGGAGTGCTCACGCCAAAACCCATCGTGCTGGATGAGCTTTCCGCCGGCGACGTGGGATTTATCATCGCTAACATCAAGCGCGTGGCCGATGCGCGTGTGGGCGACACAGTTACCGAGGCAAACCGGCCCGCGCCGCCCCTTCCCGGATTTGAGGCCATCAAGCCGATGGTTTTTGCCGGACTTTTTCCAGTGAATGCCAGTGATTACGAAATGCTGCGTGATGCCCTGGGGAAACTACAGCTTAATGACGCTGCATTTTTCTACGAGCCAGAGAATTCGGTCGCGCTTGGTTTCGGATTTCGATGCGGATTTCTGGGCCTGCTGCACATGGAAATCGTGCAGGAACGTCTGGAGCGTGAATTCGGCATCGACCTGATCACCACGGCGCCCAGCGTGCAATATCGGATCACCACGAAGGCCCATGAAACGATGGAAGTGGACAATCCGACGAAGTTTCCACCGCCCGGTTCGATCGAAAAAATTGAAGAACCAATTTTGACGGCCATGATCATCACATCGGAAGAATCGGTGGGCGGGGTTCTTTCACTGTGCGAAGAGAAACGCGGCGTGCAGAAGAAATTCGAATATCTCTCGCCGACGCGAATCATGCTGACGTACGAGATGCCGCTAAACGAAATCGTGCTGGATTTTTACGACCGATTGAAGAGCGTCTCGCGCGGCTACGCATCATTGGATTATCACTTGTCGGGATATCGCGAGTCCGACTTGGTCAAGCTCGACGTACTGGTCGGCGGCGAGCCGGTAGATGCTTTGACCATCATTTGCCATCGAGATCAATCTTACGAACGCGGGCGCGAACTGGTGACTCGCCTGCGGAAATTAATCCCGCGGCAAATGTTTGAGATTGCCGTGCAAGCCGCCATCGGAAGCCACGTGATCGCGCGGGAAACTATCAGCGCAATTCGCAAGAACGTGATCGCGAAATGTTACGGTGGCGACATCTCGCGCAAGCGGAAACTCCTGGAGAAACAGAAAGAAGGCAAGAAGCGCATGAAGCGCGTGGGGCGCGTCGATATTCCGCAGGAAGCTTTCCTCGCCGTGCTGAAGGTCACTAGCTCCTCATCCGACGACGAGTAGTATCGATGGCAGGAAATTAAAGAATGTCTAGAGGATATTTGAACGCTTTGGTGTGCAGCGGGCCCGGGCTACTGCTCGGTTACTTTTTTGGCGCGGACGGTGGCGCCGAGTTCACCGCGAGCCAAGCGCACTGAAATATCTTCTCCCAACGAAACTTGCTCGGGCGAGCGCAAAACCTTCCCTTCCGCGTCATAGGCGATAGCATAGCCACGTTCGAGCAGTTGAAAGGGGCTGCGCTCTTCCAACCGAAGCGCGGCGGCTTCCAGGCGGCGACGCTTCGCAACTAGTGCGCGGGCAGCGCGTGTTTGCAATTCGACATAACGCTGATCCAGGTTTCGACGCAAACGTCCCACCCGAGCGCGCAGATCCAGCGCGGCAAATTGCAAACGTGCGGCTGTAAACTGGCGCCGCTTTCGCGTGACGACTTGGTTCAGCGCGGATTGCAAAGCATTTCGGTCCCTTTCAATGTGGCGACGAAGGAGGTGTGCACGGCTTCGCAGATCGAAGGAAGCGACGCGCGTGCTCGCTTGCGCTAGACGCTGACGTGACATCATGAACTTTGACTGCAGGCCGCTGGCAAGAATAGACGTGAATTCGTCAACCTGCTGCCGACGCCGGCGCAGCAAGAGTTCGAGCTGCCGGAAGGCGCGGTGGGTCTGCAAATCGCGCGAGCGATGGCGCAATTCTGAAAGGTGGTAACGCATTTGATGGACCAGGCGGCCGGAACGCTCGGACAGATGGTTTTCCAACTCCTGGCGGGAACGCACAACAATTTCTGCGGCAGCCGAAGGCGTAGGAGCGCGCAGATCAGCAACAAAATCCGCAATGGTGAAATCGCTCTCGTGACCGATTCCGGTGATCACCGCAATTTCCGATGCCACAATTGCGCGAACAACTATTTCCTCGTTGAAAGCCCACAAATCTTCGAGCGAGCCGCCTCCGCGCGCGACAATGATCACTTCTACAGATTTCGCTCGATTGAAATAACGTAAGGCTGCCACAACTTCACGCGCCGCGAAGTCGCCTTGGACTTGCACGGGGTACAACATCACGTGCGCATTGGAAAATCGACGCTTTAGAATACGCAGAATGTCGAGAATGGCGGCTCCCGCGGGCGAGGTGACCACGCCGATACAACGAGGGAGAA
>JABDEK010000001.1:80765-125634 GCA_013287135.1 Acidobacteriota bacterium
TCAATCGAGCGAAATCTGTAGAAGTGATCATTGTCGCGCGCGGAGGCGGCTCGCTCGAAGATTTGTGGGCTTTCAACGAGGGAGAAGGGGCAGAGGCTTTTTTCTACCTTCCTCAAACAAGCCTTCGTCAGCGAGACGCTTTTTCAATTGTTCGAATGCGACCTGCAGAGCTCCGGCGCCTACCGGCTCAATGTGGCTGACGTAAATTTGATACTCGCCGCGCGGCTGGTAGACGCTGAGCGCGCCTCGCAGGGTGACGCTGAGTCCGTCTTGGGGGCGAAATTTCAGCCCGCGCGCTTGATCGCGGAAGCATACGCAGCGGATTTGCGATTGCGCATCTTTCAAGGTGAAATACAAATGTCCTGATTGCGCCGGCCGGTAATTGGAGACTTCGCCTTCGAGCCAAATGTCCGGGAGGGTGCCTTCGAGCAGCTCGCCTATGCGCGCATTCAGCTCGCTGACTTTCCACACGCGCCGCTCGGGCATTAAGTTGAAAAGGTTTGCTTGGCTCATGAAATTAGCGCCGGAAGAAATTCACAATCCACATCAATAAGGTGAGCGCCAGACTCACGATAATGCACGTCACGATGGGAAAATAAAAACTGCCGTGGCGGCCTTCGACAACGATGTCACCGGGCAGACGTCCCAACCGAAATGGTAGCCTTGCGCCAAACCATAGCAATGCGCCCACACCGACGATGGCCATGCCCATGACCAGCAGGGCTTTCCCGATTTCACGAAGCAGATCCATCGCAGTTCATTCTACTCCAGCACTTAAATGGCAAGTCTTAACCGCTGTTCTCGTCTGAAGGAAAATGAAATTCGCGAAGCGGTCTAGCGGTTCGCTGATAATTCTGGACTCTTAAACCAACTCCGAGCCTGAGAAGAAATAGCTAATTTCCAAGGCGGCTGTGTCCGTCGCGTCCGAACCGTGCGTGCAATTGTATTGAATGCTGGCTCCCAGCTCTTTTCGAATCGTGCCGGGAGCGGCTTTCGCTGGATCGGTGGCGCCCATGACCTCGCGCCACTTGGCGATCGCGTTTTCCGCTTCCAGGACCATAACGACCACTTTGCTCGTGCTCATGAATGTTGTTAGTTCCTCGAAAAACGGGCGCTCGCGGTGAACGGCATAAAATCCTTCGGCTTCTTTTCTAGTCAGACGCCGCGTCTTGATGGCGATGATATAAAATTTGGCGGCGTGGATACGGCTCAATATTTCGCCAGTGAGACCGCGGCCCACCGCGTCGGGTTTAATGATTGCAAGCGTTCGCTCTATCGCCATTCAGAGTTCTCCAATCAATTTTGTTTTGAAAGGACGCCTACTGCTTGCTTTTTTTCTTCTTTGGCTTGCTCGCTGATTTCGTCTTTTTTGAACTTTTATTTTGCTGGCCCAATGCGGCGGCCAGCGTGTGGCCAATTTCCGCGGGACTCTGTACGGTGTGAATGCCCGCGCTGCGCATCGCTTTATATTTTGCCGCGGCAGTTCCCTCTCCTCCGCTGATGATTGCGCCGGCGTGGCCCATGCGACGGCCGGGGGGGCGCCGTTTGGCCGGCGATAAACCCAACGACTGGCTTCCGCACCTGCTTCTTAATGTATTCCGCGGCGACTTCTTCGGCGTTTCCGCCGATTTCGCCGATCAGAACGATCGCGTGTGTGTCGGGATCTTCGTTGAACATGCGCACGGCATCGAGAAAGCTGGTGCCAATGAGGGGGTCGCCGCCGATTCCGATGCAGGTGGATTGTCCAATGCCGAGGCGCGTGAGTTGGTCGACTGCTTCGTAGGTGAGCGTGCCGCTGCGGCTAACCAGGCCGACGTTACCTTGTTTATGTATCGATCCAGGCATGATTCCGATTTTGGATTTTCCGGGAGAAATGATGCCCGGGCAATTCGGGCCGATCAGTCGCGTTTTTGAATTCTTTAAAGCGGCTGCGACGCGGACCATATCGAGAGTTGGAATACCTTCTGTGATGCAGATGACCAGCGGCAGTCCGGCATCCGCAGCTTCGAGGATGGCGTCGGCGGCAAAAGGAGGAGGCACGAAGATCACCGAAGCATTTGCCCCAGTCGCGCTCACGGCTTCTGAGACAGTGTTAAAAATCGGAACATCCAGATGCTTGGCACCACCTTTGCCGGGGGTGACGCCGCCGACAACTTTCGTGCCGTAATCGAGCATCTGCTGCGCATGAAAACTGCCTTCGCGGCCGGTGAGGCCCTGCACCAACACCCGCGTATTGTTGCCGATAAGCACGCTCACCGCGCGCCTCCGGCAAGCTTCACAACCTTCTCGGCGCCATCTTTCATCCCGTTGGCGATGGTGAAATTCAGACCGGAATTACGCAGGATTTCCTGACCTTGCTTCACGTTGGTGCCTTCCATTCGCACGACGACTGGAATTTTGAACCGCAGCTCTTTGGCGGCATTCACAACACCGCTCGCGAGAACGTCGCAGCGAAGAATGCCTCCAAAGATATTCACAAAAACCGCTTTCACGTTGGGATCGCTCAGAAGAATGCGGAAAGCATTCTTTACCTGGTCTTCGGAAGCGCCCCCGCCAACATCCAGAAAATTTGCGGGACTGCCACCGCTCAGCTTGATGATGTCCATCGTGGCCATAGCTAAGCCGGCGCCGTTGACCATGCAACCGACGGTGCCATCGAGCTTGATGTAGTTCAGCTTGAACTTTGAAGCTTCCACTTCGAGCGGCGTTTCTTCGTCGAGGTCGCGCAAATCTTTGTATTCGGGATGACGATAGAGCGCGTTGTCATCAAAAATTACTTTTGCATCGAGGGCAATCAGGCGGCCGTCACCGGTAACTACGCAGGGATTGATTTCGATCATGGAGGCGTCTGTTTCAAGGAAGGCACGATACAGTGACTGAAAGAATGGGACCGCAACATTCACTACCGCAGGCGCCAGGCCCAACCCGAACGCGATTTTGCGTGCCTGGAACGACTGAAAGCCGCTTGCAGGATCTATGGCTTCGCGCAGAATGGCTTGGGGGTTTCGCTTGGCGACTTCCTCAATTTCCATCCCGCCCGCGGCACTGGCCATAAAAATTGGCGCACCTGCGACACGATCGACCAGGACGCTGACGTAGAGTTCGCGTTTTATGTCGAGGCCTTCTTCAATCAAAAGGCGGTGAACGATGCGGCCTTCTTCGCCGGTCTGCGGCGTCACCAATTTCATCCCGAGTATGCGCTCGGCGTGCGAGGCAACTTCGTCCGCTGACTTGGCCAGCTTTACGCCACCAGCTTTTCCGCGGCCGCCCGCATGAATCTGCGCTTTGACTACAACTACCGGTGCTCCGAGGCGTTGCGCCGCCGCGCGTGCTTCATCTTTTTTGGAAACCATTTCGCCACGCGGGATGGGCACGCCAAATTTCGCCAGGATTGCCTTGGCCTGATATTCGTGGATTTTCATGTAGCTCCGCTCGGCTCCCGACGGTCGCGTTGTATAGCGCGGATGTTTGAGTACAATGAATCAGAGAGTTTACCCGTAACTGCAGAGGCGGGCAAGTGAAGTGGCGCGCCTCGCTCCAGCATCGCTGAGGGCTGGAATATCACTTGATCGCCAGCGTGCTTGCAAATTGCGCCCCCGGGGCCTCCGGCGGTATAGCCATGATCGACGAAATCTTGAAAAAAATTGACGCTGGGGAAGACCTAACGCGGGCGGAAGCCGATGGCGTGATGGAGCAAATCCTGTCCGGCGCCGCCACAGATACGCAGATTGTAAAGTTATTGAGCGGGCTGCAAATCAAGGGTGAAACGGTGGATGAGCTGGTTGGTTTTGCCGCCGCGATGCGCCGGCAGGCGACGACGATTTTCCCGAGCAATTATGCGCGCCAAAGTGAGCCGCTGGTCGACACCTGCGGCACCGGAGGCGATGCTAAGGGCACATTCAACGTATCGACGGCGGCTGCGTTTGTGGTGGCGGGCGCTGGCGTACGTGTAGCGAAACACGGGAATCGCTCGATTAGTTCGAAATGCGGTTCCGCTGACGTGCTCGAAGAATTGGGCGTGCGAATCGACATGGAGCCCGAACAGGTGGCGCGGTGTATCGATGAAATCGGAATTGGCTTTCTGTTTGCACCGGCCATGCATGCGGCCACTCGCCATGCTATGCGAGCGCGGCGGGAGATGCGAGGCCGCACGGCGTTCAATTTGCTGGGACCGCTGACCAATCCGGCCGGAGCGTCCGTGCAGGTGGCCGGCGTGTATCAAGCTAGTTTCACGGAGCTCATGGCGCGAGCGCTGGGCGAACTTGGCGTAATACGCGCATTCGTGGTGCATGGCGCGGATGGATTGGATGAAATCTCCATTGCTGGCGAGACCTGTGTGGCCGAACTGCGCAATGGTGTGGTGCGGAGTTACGCCGTAGTGCCTGAAGATTTCGGATTGCCGCGCGCTTCGTTGGAAAATATTCTGGGAGGGGACGCCAGGCACAACGCACAAATCATTCATAAAGTGCTGGGGCGCGCGTCGCATAAGCATGAGCATGGGCCTCGGCGCGACATCGTTCGCGCAAATGCTGCAGCGGCACTCGTGGCTTCGGGGCGAGCCACCGATTGGGTAGACGGCGTGCGAATCGCGACAGAGTCGATTGATTCTGGAGCAGCACGGGAACGTCTGGAAGCCCTGGTTGCGTTTTCACAATCTGCCTCAGGCCAGGCAAGGCAATCCGCGTGGTGACCTAGCTTTGAGCCCGCGACTCAGTGCATCGAACCAAACACAAGCGTGGAAGGATCGGCAGACATTGAAACATCGAGATCCAGCAGGGTGTGGGCGGCTCCCGGGCCGACCGGGGAATAGCAATTGCCATCCGGACGATAGGTAGCGCTGCAACGACTCGTAAGATTCCGGCGGCGCGGCGACTGGGCGAACTGCCAAACCCGCGCGCCGGAGAAACCGCTCTGCGAGGGAGGCCGAGGATTTTTCCAAATCACGCAGCCTGGCGAAGGCGGGCATTCATCGTTGTAAACGAAAAACGCCCGGAGGATGGGCAGGCGCTGGTGAATGTCCTCCGCACTGGTGATGGTTTGGCCCGCACCTTCCTTGGCCTTGATTCCGGAGCAGTAAACCCCTGCCAGAAAACCTTTGGAATTTACGCCGGTGCTCCAGGCCTCCAGGTAATTAATTTGAGAAGGCAGCATGCGGCCGCCTTCTTCCATGTCTAAATAGATCACCACGCTTCCGTTGGCTGGAAATCCGTCGCGTTGCGCCGCTGTGACGGCACCTTCAGCATCCCGCGCACCCAAATCGCTGGGATCGACGGGAGGCTTGAGATCCTTGGACAATCGACCGTTGAACAGCAACAAAAAACCAAAGCCATTCTTTATCAAGGCCTCCCGTTTTCCGGTCCACAAATTCGTCTTTGCGCCAGGCGGCGCGTTGAGCCAATAGCCGGAGAAAGTGAAAGTTTTTCTCAAATCAGGCAACGCCCAGTCGCCAGGATAATCGTTTGCATCGAAGCCAAGATAAAGGCGTGAAGTGTTTTGTTGAGCTTGCGCGACTTTAGTTTCAGATCGCGCTAGATTTATAGCCGCCAAGACAAGGCTGCAGGAGAGGACGACCAGCATGCGCTCCCCGGCGTTCATCAGGACTCTGCCACTAGATGGTCAAAAAATTCTTAAGCAGCTGGAAACCGGCGTCGGTCAGGACCGACTCCGGGTGAAATTGTACGCCTTCGACGCGCAGCTTGCGGTGACGCAAACCCATGATGGTGCCATCTGCGGTTTCCGCGGAAATGTCGAGCGTGCGCGGAAGAGATTTTCGTTCCACTATGAGAGAATGGTAGCGCGTAGCGATGAATGGTTCCGGCAGACCACGAAATATTGTTTTGCTGTCGTGTTGAATATCGCTGGTTTTGCCGTGCATTATCTTTTTCGCGCGAATTACGCGGCCCCCAAACGCAGCGCCGATGGCTTGGTGGCCGAGACAAACGCCCAGAATAGGGATCTTCCCTGCAAAGCGCTGAATGACTGGCACGCTGACGCCGGCTTCCTTCGGTGTGCACGGACCCGGTGAAATAAGGATGCGCTCAGGATTCAGTTCTTCGATTTCGTCCAGGCTAATCTGGTCGTTTCGACGGATTTCGATCTTTTGGCCCATTTGCCCAAGATACTGCGCCAGATTAAATGTGAAAGAATCGTAGTTGTCGATGAGGAGAATCATATTTATTCCGAATGAATTGAAGCGACCCTCACAACTTTCGATTGCTCGAGGTTGAGTGGTGCGCGATTTCAAGCGCCGCTTTCACCGCGCGCGCTTTATTGATTGTTTCCTGGTACTCGCGCTCCGGAACTGAGTCGGCTACAACCCCTCCACCCGCTTGGATATAGGCGCGTCCGTTTTTTGCGACCAGCGTGCGAAGCGCGATGCACGAATCCAGATTACCCGCAAAGTCGACATACAGTATCGCGCCACCGTAGAGCCCGCGTCGCGTGGGCTCGAGCTCGTCGATGATTTGCATGGCCCGGATCTTGGGCGCTCCTGAAACGGTGCCTGCCGGAAAACAAGCCATGAGCGCTTCAAAACAGTCTACCTCACTGCGAAGGCGGCCTCGCAGACTGGATACCAAATGCATCACGTGCGAATAGCGTTCCACGAACATCAGGCGCTCGACATTCACGGAGCCATATTCACAGACACGGCCCAAATCATTGCGGCCGAGGTCCACGAGCATAATGTGTTCTGCGCGCTCTTTGGGATCGGCGAGGAGTTTCGATTCCTGTTCGCGGTCTTGCGCTTCGCTACGGCCACGCGGAAGGGTGCCGGCGATCGGGCGATAGTAAGCATCGCGGCCTTGCACCTTGACGAGCATTTCCGGCGAGCTTCCCACCACCGAAACATCGTCGAGATGGAGAAAATAGAGATACGGAGACGGATTCACCACGCGGAGCGCGCGGTAGATTTCGAAAGGGTCGGTGCCTGTCTGCGCCGAAAATCTTTGACTGGGAACTACCTGAAAAATATCGCCCGCGCGAATATAGTTTTTTGCCTTCCGCACGGCCGCAAGGTACCTGCTTTTAGTGAAGTTGGACTGGAAGCGTAGCGAGCCGCGATTACGAGATGGAGGCTGACGCGGCGCTGGACTTTCTAGAGTCCGGTGCGTCTTTCGGATTTCCCGCACCGCGGCGTCGTATTTCTGGCGCAGGCTTCCCGGTCCTTCGGTAAAAACGTTGTGTACGATCCACAAACGATGTTGCACGTGATCGAAAGCAACTAATCCTTGGTAGAACATCATTACGCAATCGTCGAGGCCCAACTCGTCATGGCCAGACGCTGGAATGCGCTCAACCAGATGCACCATATCGTAGGCAAAGTAACCGATTGCGCCACCCGTGAGCGGCGGCAGTCCTGGAACGCGAACTGGTTTATAACGCGAGGTTAGCCGTCGCAAATTCTCGATGGGATCGCCCTCGAGAGGCTTTCGACCGTGAGTTGTTTCAAGCGAACAATGGCGGCCGCGCGCGCGAAACACTTCTGCTGGATGGGCTCCGGTAAACGTGTAACGGGCTACCGTCTCTCCGCCTGCAACACTTTCCAGTAAGAAGGAATATTTCGATTTGTGGCCAAGGCGGAGATGAGCGGCTACGGGCGTCAGAAGATCTGCCGTAAGACTTTCATAAACTGGTACCAGGTTCCCTTGCTTCGCGAGTTTAGAAAAAGTAGTGAAGTTAGGCTGAATCACGGCTTGGCCTGTGCGGTTCTCGTTTCCGTTCGAAGCGCATCTAGAACAGCCTTGCGCATAGCCGCAGCCGGCGCGCGCCGGCCGGTCCATATCTCCCACTGCGCCATGCCCTGCGCCAGGAACATTTCTAGACCCGACACCGTTTCGATGCCGCGCCTCGAAGCAAGTTGCAAAAGCTTGGTTGTAACCGGACGATAAATTAGGTCGAAGACAAGCCTGCAATTCAAGTCGCGGGCCGACAAAGGCGAATTTTCGGTTTTCGGATACATGCCAATAGGAGTCGAGTTGACGATGGCGTCAAAAAATTCGCTCTTCAACCGGGAACGCGGAAACTCTAGTCCGCCGACTGCTCGCGCGAGTTTCTTTGCCTCCTTCGGCCGCCTGGCACAAATGCAGACCGAGGCGCCAGACTGCGCCAATGCAAAGGCCACGGCTCGCGCCGCGCCTCCGGCCCCTAGAATCAATACGCGGCTCTGAGAAAGAGTAACGCGTTCTTGCAGGCTGCCAAGCACCCCGATGTAATCCGTATTGAACCCGTAGAGATTTCCGGCAGAGGTGACCACAACTGTGTTGACTGCGCCGATAGCGGAGGCCAGCGGATCGCAACTATCGAGGTGGCGCAGGATTTCCTGTTTATACGGCAGGGTGACGCTAAATCCTCGAATGCCCAATGCTTTAACAGCGCCAAGAAAATCGCGGAGATCATGGACCAAAAAAGGGAAATAAACGGCATCCATCTTGCGGGCTTGGAAACCTGCGTTCTGCAATTGCGGTGAAAGCGAGTGAGCGATAGGATTTCCGATGACGCCGTACACATAGGTTTTCCGGCTGATCTGATCCGCCTTCCAGAGATTTTTCAGGGTGTCGAACGACGCTTGTCCCGGCGCGGTGGCGTTTTCCAGTGGGGCGTACGTGAGTGCACTACCGGCGCGTAGAGACAGACAACGCAAAGGCAGCACAACATCGCCCATTGGTACCACGATAGTATTTCGTTTGACTCGCGCCAGGCCGAGCAGTTGCACACCAGCGCTGAGGGATCCACATTTCGCGGCGATTTTAATCGCCTGAGGCCGAGTCTTCCAAAGATCGGCCACGACACGCCGCTGGTTTGCCGGACTTGTCCGGAAGAAGTGCGCCGACGCAATACGGCGTCCACCACCTAGCAATACATCGAGCAGTTCCGCTGTCCATTTTGAGCTACTCTCGATTTCAAGGTCGTACCAGGCGCATCCCGCTCGCAGTGCCTGGGCCAGAATGAGCAGTTGACTGGAGATAGGACCGCGAAAACGTCCTCCCGCTTCTCGACGGCGGCAAGTAGCGATCAGAGTAGCTCGTGGGCGCTTCTTCGCAAGTCGCCGTAGAAAAACATGAATCTCCCGCTCATTTCTAAGCCAATCGAGACGCAATTCTACTGTTCGAGTCTGCCGAAGCGCTTGCGTAAGCTGGTTCCACATGGAACTTGAGTGCTCCGCGGCAACTACAGCACAAATTTTGTCCGTTCCAATCGCTACCATGAGGTCTAGTGACCCTTTTATAGGCCTAGGTTATTGCCTCGGCTCTCATCCGTGTCTATGAATTGGTTCGAGACGGGCGAGACTCGTTTGACCAGCCATACTGCTAAGCCTGCCCCTAAGTACAGGTAATTCAGGCTTCTATCACGTGGTGCACAATGTGTAAAGCGTCGGCGACCATTGTATTGACGGGGGTCTAATACGTCTATTACAGTCGATTCATCGAGATTACTTCGGGGAGCCTCGCTGCCAGGGGCCTGTGATTTAAAGGAGCAAGTGTTATGCGTGGGAAAATTGTCCTTGCCGGTTTAGTTCTTAGCCTATCTGGCGTCGTAGCGTCGGCGCAAGATCAGACCGCGGTGCCCATTCGAAACGACCTCTATTGCTCGGGCACGGTCTCGACGGAGGCTGTCCCCCGCGATACCATTGTGATTACAGGCGAAGGCTCAAACTACAAGGTGACCTTTCAAGAAGGCGACTACGTGTACGTCAATAAAGGCGCCAATCAGGGCGTAAAAGTCGGGGACGAGTTTTCCGCGATACGCCACACGGAAGACGCTGTTAAGACGGAATGGACCAAGTGGCAATTCCTGATTCTGAAGAAAATGGGAACACTGTGGGAGGACGAAGGGCGAGTCAGAGTAGTGGTGGTCCATCCCGATACGTCGATAGGGCAGGTAGAAAAATCCTGCCAGTACCTGCAGCGCGGCGATATTCTTCTGCCGTTTGCTGAACGGCCCGCACCGCCGCTTAAATCCGAAACCAACTTTGACCGCTTCGCCCCGCCCTCGGGCAAAGCGACGGCCATGATCATCACGGGCAAAGGGTATCTCTCTGAACTTGGCTCCAATGATGTGTTTTATGTGAATTTAGGCAGCGCGCAGGGAGTGAAAGTAGGCGATTATTTCCGCATCTTCCGTTATACAGGCACCGAGCATGAGTACGCTTATCAAACCGAGAGGTTCGCGTTTGATGTGGATGCTTGGGCCGGAGTGTATGGGTTCGGAAGCGCGCCGGCAAAGTATAAATGGGATAACACGCCACGCGAGGTTATTGGTGAAGGAATCGTTGTGCGCACGGCTCCGAACTCCTCGTCCGTACTTCTCACATTCTGTTTGCGAGAGGCTTACGCAGGCGATTATGTTGAGATCGAGTAAGTAGATTTGCTTCCGTCTGTCAGGCAGCCGGGAAGTCCGCTTCGCTGAAGACTTCGGCGGTAAAAGTTTGAATTTGCGTTCCCGCATCTTTCCAGGCGTTCTTGGAAAGTCCCGCTTTCACACAGGTTTCTTCGAGAAATCGTTCAGCATTCCAATGGAATTGCGCGGCAACTTGCGGTAAAAGCACTCCGCGCTTCCATCCGCAACTTACGATCAGGCCATGTTTTCCGGGCTCGATTTCTTGCTGGGTCGCATGGGCAGGCTGCGAAAGCACTGAAAGTTCTATTTCGATACCGGGAAGTTCGTCGATGCGAACGGCTTCAAATCGCGGATCTTCAAGTGCCGCGGATTTCGCGCAATGCGCGACGACTGAAACGAGAGAGTCCTTAGAGGGGAGCTGACCTACGCAACCTCTTAATCGCCCGCGATAGCGCAAAGTGACGAATGCGCCGCCCGGTCGCTGCAACGCCTCATCATTCGAAAACTTCTCGAGAGATTCTCCGCTCTGAACAGCCTTGGTTACGGCTTGGCGTGCGATTGCCAGAAGTAAGCGCTTTTCGGAACTACCGAGTGAGAACATCCTGGGGTTTTTCTTGAGCTTCAACAATTACCACGCCTCGACGCCGCTGCTGAACACGGAAATTAATCTGGCTCCAAAACATCTGGAAGTAGTGCACAGCCGACAGTATGGCGCTGGCAACCACTAACCAAAGCAGCGTGATACCGAGGGGCTTAAGAGCCGGATGCTTTGCCGTTAAGATCACGGCGCAACCCGCGAGCACTTGCAGAATCATTTTCGTTTTGCCCAGGGCGGAAGCGGGAATAATTAATCCTTCTGCGGAGGCAATGTCACGCAGACCCATCACCACGAATTCGCGGCCGATGATGATTACAACCATCCACGCCGGCACCAAACCCATTTCTACCAGTGAAATGAAAGCCGCGGAAATCAGAAGCTTATCGGCGATAGGATCCAACAGGATTCCCAGAGTGGTAACTTCGCGCCGTTTCCGCGCTATATAACCGTCCATCACGTCGGTGGCAGCGGCCACTAGCAGAATCAGCACACCCCAAACTTCAAAGTGGATTGGAAGACCTTCGATGTCCCAGTTGGGTTGGCGAGTCAACAGAACCACCACCAATAGCGGCACAAAAAAGATTCGGAGGGTGGTGAGGCTATTTGGCAGGTTCATAGCTATTTATGAAAGAACCTCAGCTAGCTTTCAGACGGCTACCGTCACCTCACTATAGTCTTGCGAAAGTGACGAGTCAACGCCTCGGACTCAGGAAAAGAGCGGCAGCTGTTGGAGTTTGGCATGCACTCTTTAGATCGAATTCTGTGGAAATCCTTGTGGAAAATACACAGGTTAGAGGCGGCAAAAATAGGATTTAAATAGTGCAGGTCGAACGTTGTGAGCGGTTTCGGAATGCTGTAATCGCTTGATAATAAGTAGCTTAATTGGTTTAGGGACGTTCTGCGAGCGCCGTCGTCAAGCGAACCGCGCTATATTAACTGCCGATAGAATTTGCACAGGTTTGAAGCAATTTGTGCGCTAAGCGCCACTAAGAATTGGAGTTGGCGGCGTCAGTAATTCGATGTCCATCGCCAATAGCACACTCGTTTTGTCCTGGAATCGACCGAAATATTATGATTTTCCGCTAGGGAACGATTTCCGAAATCAAGTTTGCGGAGAAGGCCAAACAAAATCTTCAAGCCTACGAGCGAGTGATTCAGGAAGCTCGGCCTCAATATCCATGTGTCCGTCTAAGACTTGGGATTGCAGAACCCGCCCACAGGCGTGAACGAGCGAAAGGTGGCGGCCATCGGAGACGGGAATTCGCAAGTGCAAATGAACCAGCCGGTCAACCGGCATCATCGCGTCAATTCGAACCAGGAGTTCGTCAAGTCCTGCGCCCGTAACCGCAGAGGTAAACACAGCATTCTCGCGCCTTGCGTTTGATTTTTTCAGCGCAGCAAGATCATCTTCCGAAAGCTGGTCAGTTTTATTGAACACGTTCAGCCGCAGGCGATCTCGCACGCCGAGATCGTCTAGAACTTTCAAAACGTCGGCATCGTGTTCGGCGTGATGTGGATTGGAAATATCCGATACATGGATGATCAGTGCGGCTTCTTGAACTTCTTCCAGCGTAGCGCGGAACGCGGCAATCAGATCCGGAGGTAGATCTCGCAGAAATCCCACGGTATCTGAGAGCAAAACCTTTCGCCGCGACGGCAGCCGTAGAGCGCGTACCGTTGGGTCCAGGGTCGCAAACATTTGTGCAGAGGTCAGCACGTCGGCGTGAGTGAGCGCGTTGAATAAAGTGGATTTGCCGGCGTTTGTGTACCCCACCAGCGCGATCATCCCGAGTGGTTGCGCGTGACGCGCCTGACGGCGCGTGGCACGCTGGCGGCGCACCGTTTCGATGGATTCCTGAATCTTGCGCACACGGTCACGTATGCGGCGCCGGTCGGTTTCCAGCTTCTGTTCTCCAGGCCCGCGCGTCCCGATTCCGCCGCCGAGTCTGGATAGTTCTTCACCCCGCCCGGTAAGCCGCGGCAGCAGATAATTCAATTGCGCCAGTTCAACTTGTAATTGTCCTTCTCGGGTGCGCGCATGAGTAGCGAAGATATCCAGGATCAGCTGGGTGCGATCGATTACTCGGCGACCCACTCCTTTTTCGAAGTTACGGAGCTGGCCGGGAGTCAAATCATGATCGACGATCACGAGCGGAACATGACGCATCTCCGCCTCAATGCGGATTTCTTCCAGCTTGCCGCGGCCGACCAGAGTTGCTGGGTCGAGCGCGTCGCGGACTTGCCATAGCGAGCCCTCAATCTTTGCGCCGGCGCTTTCCGCCAGTTCCTGGAGCTCCTCAAGCGAATCGCGGCCTGCCGCAGTCGGATGGCCCGCGCGTGCACGCGGTGCTTTCTTTAGACCAACGCCGACCAGCAAGACACGTTCGCGATTGTCAATTAGTTGCGCGGTTTTCATTCGATACGATTGTCTTGATGAGCGTAGGAGCCTGGAGGACTCATTGTCATCTGGTGTTCATTATACGCTGCCTGACTGAAGTGCGCGAAATGCGGGAAGCAACATTAACGCTGCACCGGCGCCGAAGCCGCCAAAATGAGAGGGGAAAGAAACTCCTCAAGCTCTCGACGGTCAGGCCGAAATTCAGGATCGCGCGTGGACTTATCCATCCATCCCAGGCAGACGAGCCACGCTACTTCGGACCATTTTTCGGCGGCGGACGGAGTGAAACCCACATGTCGAAAAACACTCACGATGCGTGCGCGGCGTTTCCTTTCAATCGCCGCAACGCGGCTGGCAACCCGGTCATCCTGCCGCGACCAAGCGTACAGCGCAGCTTCCAGTCTGGCACGTCCCGGGTCAGCGCAACGAGCGATGAAATGAGCCCACCGGGCAGCCGCTCCGGAAGGAAGGCTTGCTGCTTCTTCCAACCAACGGACTTCTTCATATTCCCAGCGCATAAGCATGCGTGCGAGCAAGTCCTCGCGATCCTTGAAATGCCAATAAAAGCTTCCTTTCGTGGCGCCAAGGTTTCGCGCAAGGATTTCCACTCGAACGGTTTCAACACCGTGCAACGAAAGCTGAGAAAAAGCCGCCTGAATCCAATCCTCAGGCTGAAGCGGTGAAGGTCGAATGCGGGCCGCGGTCGCCATAGGTATTCGTGTATTCGCTTAGAAGATACCTGAAGCGGTTTCGAGGTCAAGCGTAATACGCTACTCTCCGACACTACGATTTGTCAGCTGATTCCAACACGCAGGTGTTTCGTATAGAATTGTTCGATTGCGCGACAGAAAAATAGGCCGCTGTAACCCGCGCCAATGACACCTAAACCCCGAGGGAAAAGATGATCCTCGACATTAACGGGATCCAGAAGATTCTGCCGCATCGCTATCCGTTCTTGCTAGTTGATGCCATAGAAGAAATGGAACGATGGAAACGAATTGTGGGAATAAAGAACGTTAGCATCAATGAGGGATTCTTTCAGGGCCATTTCCCAGGCAAACCCATCATGCCCGGCGTGCTGATTATCGAGTCCATGGCACAAACAGGCGGTCTATTGCTGCTTCAGGAAGTGAAAGACCGAGAGAAGAAACTGCTTTATTTCGTAGCAATCGATAACGCCCGCTTTAGGCGGCCGGTAATACCGGGAGACCAATTGCGCGTGGAGGTGAATGTGCTCGCCTGGCGCGGAACATTCTGCAAACTGCAGGGCCAAGCTTCCGTGAATGGAGAGCTGGCGGCGGAGGCCACGCTTATGTGCAAAATGGTGGACCTGGAAACTGATGTAAATCCTGCAACAGATTCTGGTGACCAGCCTCAATGAGCGAAATTGATGGGCGCGCAGAGGTTTCCTCCTCCGCACGAATGGGACCTAACGTTAAGATTGGCCCTTTCGCGGTGGTGGCCGGAGAAGTAGAGCTCGGCGAAAACTGTATCGTTGAACATCACGCTGTCGTACAAGGTCCCGCGCGGCTCGGCCGGGGCAATCATGTTTACTCATTTTCTGTCATCGGTGGGGATCCGCAGGATCTAACTTACAAGGCCGAACGTGTGTCTCTGGAGATAGGGGACGCAAACGAATTTCGCGAGTTCTCCACCGTAAACCGGGGTACCGTGAAAGGCGGAGGCGTCACCAAGGTTGGCAACCACAACCTCATCATGTCTTATGCGCATATTGGACACGATTGTTTGATCGGGGATTTCGCAATATTTGTCAATGGAGGCACGCTGGCAGGCCATGTCACCGTTGAGGACTACGCCACCATCGGCGCATTCTGCCCGGTACAGCAATTTTGTCGGGTGGGAAAATACGCTTACATCGGAGCGCATACAGTGATTACGCAGGATGTTCCGCCATTCTCGAAAGTTGTGTCACCTCGAGATTCCCGATGTTACGGTGTGAATACGATTGGCCTTGAACGGCAAGGATTTTCTGCGGAGCGCATCGAAAATATCGAGAAAGCCTATCGTTTGCTGCTACGTTCCAAGCTGAATACTTCTCAGGCCCTGGAAAAAATGCGTGAAACCCTAGCTGGCTCCGAGGACGTCTTATCACTAATTCGATTCATCGAATCGGCCGAGAACGGCCTGATCAAGTAGGAGCCGTGGCCGCTCTTTCAGGAAATAACACATCCGGTTGGGGCCTAATTGCGGGTAACGGAGATTTTCCTTTCTTAGTTCTGGAAGGGGCCCGAAGCCGCGGCATTGAAATGGCCGTGATCGCGATTCGCGAAGAGGCATCGCCGGAACTAGAGCGCGTTGCGAAACGGTTGCACTGGGTAAGCCTGGGCGAGCTTAGCCGGACAATAGAACTGCTGCATCAGGAGGGTGTGAAACACGCAGTAATGGCCGGACAAGTGAAGCATAATAAAATTTTCAGCGCCATCCGGCCTGATTGGCGTCTTGCGAAATTGCTCTTCTCACTACCGGCGAAGAATACAGACTCATTGATCGGCGCCATCGCGCGCGTGCTGGGAGAAGAAGACATCGAACTGGTGGATTCTACAAAATTTCTCGGACCGCTCTTGCCGGCGGCGGGCGTTTTGACGCGGCGAGCGCCGGATACATCGGAAGCCGCCGATATTGCTTGCGGACGCAAAGTCGCCCAGCAAATTGCCGGGCTCGACCTCGGGCAAATGGTGGTGATGCGCGATTGTGCCTGCGTTGCGATTGAAGCCATGGAAGGCACGGACGAAACCATAGAACGCGCCGCTCGCATTACCGGCGGGCAAAAACTGGTGGTAGTGAAAGTGAGCAAGCCAGCGCAAGATATGCGATTCGACGTCCCAGTCGTCGGGATGAACACGATTGAAGTGATGCGCCGGTCGAATGCCACCGCGCTCGCGATTGATGCCGGACGCACTCTCTTGTTCGATCGCGATGAACTGATTCGTGCTGCCGACGCCGCCGGGATCGCGATTGAGGCATTCGCTCCGGAGAAAACTTCGACGCCGGCGCCGGCAGAAAAGTCCTCGGCGAAAAGGAAGAAGTGAGCGACAAGCCCATCCGCGTTGCTGTCGTCGGTGTCGGCGAGTTTGGCCGAAACCACGTACGGGTGTGGCGTGAAATCCAAGGCGCGGAGCTTGTGGGCGTAGTGGATGCAAATGCTCAACGCGCAAAAACGATCGCAGCTGAATTTGGCACGTGCGTGATTCCCGACATTCAATCGCTCGCGGCGGAAGGCGTGCAAGCGGCCACCCTGGCTGTGCCGACGAAAGAACATGGCCGCATCGGTTGCCAACTCTTAAACGCCGGTCTGGACGTGCTGGCGGAAAAACCTATCGCAGCTTCACTGAAAGAAGCAGATGAACTGATTGCAGCGGCATCGCAAAACCGTCGCATTTTGCAAGTGGGCCACGTGGAACGCTTCAACCCAGCCGTGACCGCCATACAGAAAATTGTTTCGCGCCCGATGTTTTTCGAAGTGCACCGGCTGGGTATTTTTACGCCGCGCAGTCTTGATATCGATGTGGTTTACGACGTGATGATCCACGATCTCGACATAGTTCTGTCACTCGTGGATTCACCGGTTATCGATTTGAAAGCGGTGGGGATACCGGTGATGACCGATAAGGTCGACATTGCCCAGGCTCGCATCGAATTCGAAAATGGCACGGTTGCCAATTTCACGGCTAGCAGAGTTTCCACTGAGCGCGTCCGCAAGATGAGATTTTTTCAGGAGCATGAGTATGTCTCACTCGATTTCACGCGGCAGGATGTGCTGCGCGTGCGCGTGGAGTCCAGCGGCCCGCAACCTGAAATCAAATTCGAAAAAGTTCCCACCACGCCCGAAGAGCCTTTGCATGCGGAGCTACGCGGATTTCTCGACTGTGTCCGGACCCGTCGCCCGCCGGTAGTGGATGGCGCAGCAGGCCGGCGCGCTCTGGAACTCGCAAATCGTGTGATGGCAGCAACCATTGAGCATGCGCAACGCGTCCAACTTGCTACATTCGCTCCGCAGGATGTTCGATGATTCCGCGGACGCTGGTGCCAACCGATGTGCGTCCTGTTACGGACAACGGGGATAAGAAGCCGCCGCGCCGGCTGTCCACTTACATGGACGACCGCACGGTTGTGCCTTCCGAGTTGTCCGACAGCGCGGCCCCTCTGGACGGAAAGACGACCATCCCTTCGCATCTTCCGCTTGGCGTTCTGGTCGATCGCACGCTAGTCTCCCGTTCGATGCCGGCTAAGGCATTCGAAAGCTTCGGCCCCATCACCGAATATCCTTCCCTCGATATTCTCGATTCCCGTGTGGTGGTGCCTGCCTATGTGGAACCGCCCGAGCAGCGCGAGATAGAAAGATTCAACAAGCCGCAACAAATGACGGCGGAACTCCGCGAACTCGTCGAGCCGGATATCTTCAATACCGGCGAAGCAAACCTGCTAGTCGAGCCGGAAGAGAAGCGCGACGCGAAGGAAGATCTAATTACCAGATCGCTTTCTATCGCATTTCACGTCGGCTTCATCATTTTTTTGATTTTCTTGCCTAAAATTTTTCCGCCCCATATTCCCACCTCGGAAGAAACCCTATTGGCGAGCAAGGAGCTCGGCGTTGTTTACCTTCCTTCCGACGTGCCTTCCCTATCAAAAGCCCCAGCCTCGGAACCAGGACCGAAGGTTCGAATCAGCCCCAAGACGCTGAATCATGCCGCGCCCCCGCGGCCGGAATCGCACGCTATCGAAGCTCCTCCGGCGTCCAGTCCCGAAAAGCCTCCCACGGATTTGCCTTCTGCTCCCGTTCCACGGACTTCGAGCAGTCCAGCCACGAGCGCACCACCTCCGGAAGCGCCTGCGCCTTCGCGCTTGTTGTTGCCGAGCCAGCCCCAACCTAAGCCGGGACTCAATCTAGGTTTGCCGAGTTCTTCGCCGGGTAGACAGATGCAGGATCAGATTCAAGACGCAATAAAGCGCCCTGGCGGTGTAACTTACGGCGACGAAGGTTCGGGCGGCTCTGGCGGCACTGGCCGAGGCGGCGGACACGGCCCTGGTGCCGGATCGGGCATGACCATCCTCAGCGATCTCCAAGGTTGGGACCCCAAGAGCTATATGAACCGGCTTCACGCGATCGTCATGAGGAACTGGACCGCAGTTCTTCCTGAATCCTATTACATGGGAGATAAAGGGATCGTCGTGATTACATTTACCATCAATCGCGATGGCACTATTCACGTGGACGAGCCGACCTTGGACCGAACTTCGGGGAAAGAAGCGCTCGACCGCGCCGTGATGGCTGCCATCCGCACATCGGTCCCCTTCGAACCATTGCCCCCCGATTACAAAGGTGACTCCCTCCAGTTGCGCGGCGCTTTTTACTACAATATTCAACCTAACTCCGGGCAGTAACAGCGCCGTGAAACTCAATCGCACGCAAATCCGTGGAACGCTACTTTTGGCGGCGGTGTCGCTACTTTGGCTGCTATGGCGTTTCTCGGCTGTCTCTAGATGAGCGCGCTGGCTCCTCTTCTAGTTATCCTTGGACCAACCGCTTCCGGAAAGTCTTCCCTCGCGATTTGGCTTGCTGAGAGATTAAACGGCGAAGTACTTGTTTGCGATTCCACGCAGGTTTACAAGTATTTCGATATAGGCACGGCCAAGATGCCTTTGAGCGAACAGCACGGAATCGCGCATCACCTTGTAGACCTTTGCGAGCCTGAACAAATTTTTACCGCCGGTGAATATCGCAGACGGGCTTTGCAAGTCCTGGAGGAAGTGACTCAACGCAAGAAATTGCCTATCCTGACTGCGGGCACGGGTCTGTATCTCCGGGCGTTGCTGGAAGGCTTGTCGGATGCTCCGGAACGATCTGAAGAATTGCGCACGCGCATGCGTGAAAAGGCCGAGCGTCGCGGGCCAGGACATCTTCACCGCATGCTCACGCGTTTAGATCGGGCAAACGCTTCGCGCATCGCTCCTCGCGACACCCAGAAAGTTATTCGCGCGATTGAAATGCGGATTCTCGGCAAAAAGCCGGTTAGCGAAATCCAGGGTGAAGGACGCCGTAGCCTGGAAGGCTATGCCGTAAAAAAAATCGGATTGTCACCTCCGCGCGAGGCTCTTTATACAAGAATTGAAGAACGCACTGAGTCGATGATACGGGACGGCTGGCTTGAGGAAGTCAGCCGGCTCATGTCAAAAGGTATTTCTCTGGATGCAAAACCATTTCAATTTATCGGTTATTCCGAACTACGTTCTCACATGAATGGACAACTGACGATGGAATCTGCCGTGCAAAAAATTCAGCAAGCCACTCGACAATTCGCCAAGCGCCAGCTCACCTGGTTTCGAAAGGAGCCGGCAGTTCACTGGCTCCCTGGGTTTGGCGATGACCCGAAGATGACCTCAGCCGCCCTGGAATTTGTTAAAGGTTCTCACCCGTGAAGTCTCAGCAATCGACGTTGCCGCATTCAATTGCGGCTGCTAGCATACCCGCGCCATGAACGATCCAAGAACTCATCTGTCGAAAAACGAGATGCGCAAGATTCTGCGCCTTTTGAAAAGTCGCGAGGCGGAGATGGTGCGCACGCTGGGATCGTTCGTGCGCTGCGAATCGCCGAGCCGCGATAAAAGAGCAGTCGATCGTCTCGGTGAAATAGTTGCAGCCGAATGGCGCAAGCGGGACGCAAAAGTGCGAGTTCTGGCGGTCGCGAAGCTTGGCAACCAGGTGCGCGCAGAAATCGATCTGGGGAGCGGGCCTGGAACCAAGCAGCAAATAATGATCCTGGGACATTTGGATACCGTATATCCGCTGGGCACTCTCGCAAAAACGCCGTTTCGAATTTCTGGCGGTCGCGCTTGGGGCCCCGGAACGTTTGATATGAAAGGCGGACTGGTCCTGGCTCTTTTTGCCGTGGACGCGTTGAAAACCGTTGGCATCACATGCTCGAAGAGACTCGTGTTTTTGTGGACCTCGGACGAAGAAATTGGCAGCGAAAGTTCGCGGCCAGCAATTGAAACCGAAGCGCTCAGAAGCGCTGCGGTACTCGTTCTGGAACCATCGTTCGGGCGAGATGGCCGTTTAAAGACGGCGCGTAAAGGCGTAGGCACCGCCGAAATCACCGTCACTGGACGGTCCGCCCATGCCGGAGTGGATCCAGAGAAGGGTGTGAACGCAGTCCAGGAGCTCGCGTTACAAATAGAACGGCTGATGAAGGTCAGCAATCGCCGCCGTGGCATTTCGGTGCAAACTACGGTTGTCGCGGGCGGCACGGTCTCCAACGTGATTCCTGAGCATGCTCACGCGGAAGTGGACATCCGTTTTTCGCGGGCCGCCGATGGGCCCCGGCTCAATCGCAAGCTGCGAACTTTGGGCCCGATTACAAAAGGTGCGCGAGTGGAAATTCGAGGAGGAACGAATCGACCGCCGCTTGAACGAACGGCAGCCGTCCGGGCGCTATTTCGGCACGCTCAGTCGTTAATGCACGATATGGGATTACCTCTTGGGGAGGCTTCGACTGGCGGAGGCTCAGACGGAAATCTTACGGCGGCGCTTGGCCTGCCGACGCTGGATGGGCTAGGAGCGGTTGGCGACTTCCCGCACAGCCCGCGCGAGCACATTATCATCCGCGCACTGCCCGAGCGCGCAGCATTACTCGCTGGGTTGTTAGCCACTCTGCGGCTCTAGAATGTTTCGGGCTGTTAGGTCCTAAGAACGATCCAGCTTCAGCGCACGTCTTGACGGCGCAAGTAGGCAATTGTCTGCTGCTGAAGATCTGAATAATCGGAATGCAATGTATCGCGCACGGCGTCTTCCGTGGAAGCAGCGGAGCCAACACGATCGAGCAATCGACTGATATCACTCATACCGCCCGACTGTACGATGGATTCCACCACCGCAAGAGACCATGCATATGCCATGGAGGCGGAACTGCCGGAGAGTCCCATCCAGGATCCTTCCAGCGCTCCAAGAGTGGGCACCAATCCCTGATTCGCTTGGTCCAACAGCGCTCCCACGCTGGCGCTTCGCCTCCCTTCCATGTATTGGGCGACACCCTCCTGAAGCCACGTAGGTGCGCGGCCGTGCGATTTCTGGCCCACAAAGCTGTGCGTGAGCTCGTGCTTCAGCACACGGCCAAGTTCCGGCGTCACGCTGGTCAATCCCTGGACCGGAATACGTATGCGGCCATCATTAATCGCTCCGGCCCAGCTCGGCGCCCTCGTGATGTCGGCAAATGATTGCTCGGTGTAGAGGATGACGCCAATCTGCTCGGGCGGACTGAAATCGAGCTGGGACTCCAGATCGCGAAAATCTTCTTCCAGCGTGTGCAGGATACCGCGTGCAAGGTCTGGCGTCGCGCTGCCGTTATACTTGAGCGCGAAATGGACTGTTTCGCCTTCGCGATAACTTTCCTCTTCGGCTTTATCACGCTCCGCTTTTTCGAGAGCGCTCTCGACTTCCTGATCAGGGCGCAAACGCTGCGCGAGTTTCCACTGGTCCACTGCCCGCTCCATCTTGTTCGCACCGTAATAAGCCCATCCCATTAATTTTGCGATATCCGGAGCCGCAGGGCTGGAATCGGGCATGACGCGACGCGCATGCTCCAGCGTGTCCAACGCCGTGGTGAATTGGTTTCCGCGCAGATAGAGAACGGCCAAGTTAAGCAGTAGTCCGAGATTATCGGGAGCGAAAGACAGGGCCTGTCGGTAATGATCGATTGCTGCGTCCGTATCGCCCTTGCTCACCAAGAATTGCGCGGCCGCGTAATGAGTAGCCGCTACTTTTTCGATTGCAGCGGCGCCTCCCGATCGCGCATTGTTTTCAAGCTCGGCGATGTAGCCAAAATCGATCGAATTATCGTGAACAGTGAGGCGAGCAACCTCATCATATCCGCGAACGGGATCAATTGGGGGAGCTGAGACGGGTGGTGCAAAAACCTTGGTTTCTGCAGAGGAATAAGAAAAATTGTCGTGATCGATTCGAGCTACGATGGATTTGGGGATAGACATTTGCCCGGCAGCCGTCTCATAGGTGATTCGGTCACCGTCCTCGACCACGTTTGAGGCTACAATCCTGCGTCCGTTTTTTAGGACAATTGTATCTGCGTTCGCGGAAGAGACCGCGAGCACAAAGAAGAAAGCGATGAGTGCAGCCTGGCGCACAGGACCATTTTAACAAGCCCTTTCGTTTACACGCGCCATCGCTTGTCTGTCCGATGCTCTAAGTTGTACAGTCGATTGAGTGCAACATAAGACGCCAGTTTCGCCGGGGCTTCTCCTCTTGGCTGCCTGCTTTGCCGTACCGTTTTTGGCGTGGTTTTGCTCAGCGCAACAGCCTCAGAGTGCCGCAAACGCCGGTAACACTCTGGATTCCACAACGGAAAGTCCCCGCGCGCTTTATCAAGGGCTTAATGAGCTGCGTCCCGATGCGGCTCATGTGTATACCGTTCACGATTTGCATCTGAGACGCGACGTCATCAGCTTCACCTTCACCGAAGGCAAACTTGCCTTGCTTCCCGCCATCAGAGGCCACCTGACAGGTGCGGTATTTACCGGTCGCGGCCACGTTTTGGCCACGCCTCGAGATCCAGGCGAGCGGCGCTCTCTGGCACAATTTGTGGGAGTTCCCCTTCTCGATCAAACTTTCTCTCGCGCATATCTCCGCTTTACTGACGACACCGCCTCTGAAATTCAGGAACAATTAAAATCTGAGGGAAGCGAAGAAGCCGTAGATTCACGTTTTGCGGAAAGTTGGAACCCCGCGGTTGCCGGCTTAGCGCCCTCGCAGTCCCTGCGGATCATGCTCGATCTGCTTTCCACTGATCCCTTACCTTTCTTCTACGCGATGCTGGTCGGTGATTCAGTGGGAGCATTTGACGTCATGGTGGACCCACGACGCGAGGAAGAGGTAGCCATAGGCCAACCTCATTTCAATAATGGAGTGCCGTTTTACGACGTTTGGGCGTCTTTCCGATCAGAGAATGCTCCGCCGGCGCCGCTGGAATCATTTGCGCCGGTCGATTATCGAATCGATTCAACGATAGCAACCGATCTTTCCTTGGAAGCTAAAACCGTGGTCCATCTGAAAACGGTGCGGCCCGGGGATCGCTTGGTCCCGCTGGAGCTTTCCCGCAAACTTGCCGTGGAAAAGATTCAGTCCGAAAATGGACAACCGCTGGTTTTTTTTCAGAACGAAGACTTGGGGCGTCGCGACGTTCTCCGTCGTGGCAATGACGTGATTTTCGTTGCTCTAGTGGCCCCGGCTCAGACGGGACAGTCTTTTAGCTTGGAAATTTCCTATCACGGCAACGTGATTACCGACGCTGGAAACGGCGTGGAGTATGTCGGCGAGCGCGAAACCTGGTTTCCCCACTTGACCGCCAGCGAGATGTTCGTACCCTTCGACTTGATCTTTCGCTGGCCACGACGATTTACACTCGTTGCAACCGGAACCAAAATTGAATCGCATGAAGAAGGAGATACGAAAACAGGACATTGGCGATCAGGTGTCCCTTTTTGCGTTGCCGGCTTCAACATGGGCGAATACAAAACCGAGACTGCAACCGAGCAGCCGAAAATCCAGTTATACGCAAACAAGCAGCTCGAAGAAGCAATTGCGTTGCGATTACGCGCGCATGAGCCGCCTGGCGCGCTTCCATCCTTGGAAGGATCACCCTCCGATCTAGTGCCCGATTCCACAAGCCAGCCTCTGCTGCCCAGCCCGGCGGCAGCGCTGAAGCAACTCGGACGGAAGGTGTTCGACTCAATTCACTTTTACGAAAAGATGAATGGACCTTTCCCTTTTGATCATCTGGACGTGGCACAGATCCCGGGATCATTCGGCCAGGGCTGGCCCGGCTTGGTGTACCTCTCTACCTTCGCGTTTCTACCGGCAGAAGAGCAGGAGCGTGCGGGATTACAGCAGTGGGAGCAAAGCGAGGCTCGGGATCTCATGCCATTTCACGAAGTCGCGCACCAGTGGTGGGGAAACGTGGTAGGTCCCGGGAGCTATCGAGATACCTGGATGGAGGAAGGCATGGCGAACTATCTCGCGCTGCTCTACTCCCAGAGCCAAAAATCCACGAGCGATTATTTGACGGAGTGGCTGGAACACTACCGCACGGTTCTGCTCACTAAAGTTCCCGGCTCAACCGAAACGATCAATGACGCCGGCGCACTGAGCCTGGGGCTTCGATTGCGCTCGTCGAAAACGCCGGAAGCCTACCGCGCGATCATTTACGGAAAAGGAACCTGGGTAATGCACATGCTTCACGAGATGCTGCGCGACCCCACAGCGAAAGATGGTGAGGCACGATTCCGTGAGCTTCTTCATTCCATCCTCACCAAATACAAATATCGAGCCTTCACGACCCAGGATCTCCAACGTGAGATAGAGCGGCAAATGACGGCCGACATGGATTTAGAAGGGACTCGCCGCATGGACTGGTTCTTCGACGAATGGGTAAAGGAGACCGGAATTCCTCACTACGCCTTGAAATTCGACGTTAAGCCTCATGGAAATGAGTTCGTTGTCACAGGCCGGCTCGAACAAAGAGGCGTCGATGATCTATTTACCGCTCCAGTCCCCATCTATGCTTCGCGACCAGGACCTGGATCAAAACCGTTGCGTCTCGGTGTGGTAATCACCAAAGGACCGGAAACTCGCTTCCGCTTCACTTCGCGAATTCGACCGACCCATCTGGTGATCGATCCTCACCTGACTATTCTGTGTCAAACGAACTAGCTTGACATTTTCCCCGTAGAGCAGCTCAACTTCCTGTTTTGGTCTAAATTTTTCGGGTTTGAACTTGCGCCAAGAGTTTTCCGGTCATATGCTATGCAGTCTAAAGAAACGGCATCTTGCTAAAGGTGAAAGTGCAATTGAAATAACGAACCATTAATCGGCTCTTTTCTTCCTAAATCGTAGCTCAAACCAATCCCGCCGCATTTGGCGGCTCGTCTGTGCGAGGTCTTTAGACCCTTAAAGCGTCTTCGAGCGGTTTACAGACATCGGTATCAATGTTTCCGAGGTTTCTTCGTGGATCCTGAGAGTTCTCAGAATATAGGCGACGCGCGCGAGGCTCCTGTTCTCGAGCCCGGCCATACGCTTGCCACCGTCACCGATAAGATCAGTTCCATCGTCCTGGGACGCGGGACCACCAAGGGCTGGATCATCGGCTTTGGAATTTCTTTCGCCCTTCTAATGTTGTTGAACGTCGCGGTGACCTATTTGCTGGTGAAGGGTGTTGGGATTTGGGGCATTCGGATACCCATTGCCTGGGGCTTTGCCATCGTAAATTTCGTTTGGTGGATTGGAATCGGCCACGCGGGAACCCTAATTTCCGCAATTCTTCTTCTGCTGCATCAGAAATGGCGAACTTCTATTAACCGCTTCGCTGAGGCGATGACGATTTTCGCAGTGGCTTGCGCCGGCATGTTTCCACTTCTGCATATGGGCCGGCCATGGATGTTTTACTATCTTATGCCCTATCCGAACGCCATGTGGATGTGGCCGCAGTTTCGAAGTCCGCTTGTTTGGGACGTCTTCGCAGTGTCCACGTACGCCACGGTATCGCTACTGTTTTGGTTCGTGGGGATGATTCCAGACTTAGCCACGCTCCGCGATCGCGCAAAGAATCGCGCAGCCCAAGTCATCTATGGCTTTCTGGCCATGGGTTGGCGCGGATCCGCGGTGCATTGGTCGCGATACGAGACGGCCTCCTTGCTTTTGGCAGGCCTAGCAACTCCCTTAGTCGTCTCCGTGCACACGGTGGTCAGCTTCGATTTCTCGGTGGCTATCGTTCCGGGATGGCATAGCACGATCTTTCCGCCTTATTTCGTCGCCGGCGCAATTTATTCAGGTTTCGCCATGGTGATCACGCTGGCGATTCCGATTCGCAAGTTTTACCACCTGGAAGATCTCGTCACCATGCGGCATCTGGACAACATGGCCAAGGTCATGCTGGCTACCGGCGTCCTAGTCGCATACGGCTACATGATGGAGACTTTCATAGCGTTTTACAGCGGAAATCAATTTGATCGCTACATGATCATGAACCGCATGACAGGGCCGTACGCTTGGGTTTACTGGCTGCTTATCGCTTGCAACATTGGGATTCCGCAAGTGCTCTGGTCGCGCAAAGTGCGCAACAACATTCCCCTGCTATTTATCGTGGCGCTGGTCGTGAACGTGGGAATGTGGCTCGAACGTTTTGTCATCGTGGTGGTCAGCTTGCATCGCGATTACATTCCATCGGCTTGGGGCACTTATATTCCCACCAGATGGGATTGGGCTACGTATGTCGGCACGATCGGGCTTTTCTTGACGCTGTTTTATCTTTTCATCCGCTTCCTGCCGATGATTTCCATCGTCGAGATGCGCTCCTTGGTTGAAGAAACGAACGAAGAAAGCCGGAATAAATAGGACTTGAAGATTTAGATGGCGCAAATATTTCATCACAGCACGAATGTTCTCTCGCGCCTGAGCATTTACGGTGGCGTGTTCATTGTTGCCTTGCTTGGCGCGGCTCTCTATGAAATTGAGCTGTCGCCTTGGTACACCGACGTGCATGTTTCGCGCGAGCAGCCTGTCCCGTTTAGCCACAAACATCATGCCGGGGAACTCGGCATCGATTGCCGCTATTGCCACACCTCGGTGGAGAAATCCTCATTTGCCGGCGTTCCACCGACACAAACCTGCATGACATGCCATTCGCAGATTTGGACCAATTCTGCAATGTTGGAGCCGGTGCGCGCGAGCTATCGGGATGACAAATCGATTTCCTGGACGCGCGTGAACGCTCTTCCTGACTTCGTTTATTTCGATCACAGCATTCACGTGAGCAAAGGAATTGGCTGTACCACCTGCCACGGGCAAATTGCCGAAATGCCGCTAACCTACCGCGCGGGCACGCTGTATATGTCCTGGTGCCTCGATTGCCACCGACAGCCGGAAAAATATGTGCGTCCGAAGTCTCAAGTGTTTAATCCCAATTACCAAGTACCGGACAATCAAGAGCAGCTGGGACGAGAACTCGTGAAAGAATACAAAATTCAAAGTCTGCAAAATTGTTCGGTGTGTCACCGATGATGGCCGGAAAAAGAACACTATGAGCTCAAATCCGAACACGCCCGAACGCAAATCGATCGATCTTGCGGCCGCCAGCGCGAACCTTGCGCATCGTGATGGAAAGCGTTTTTGGCAGAGTCTTGAAGAGTTGTCGGAGACAAAAGAATACCGGGAATTCCTTGAGCACGAGTTTCCGCACGATACGGCAAAAGATCCGGAAGGGATCGACCGCCGTGACGTCTTGAAACTTGCCGCGGCTTCCGCTGCCCTGGCTGGCCTCAGCGCCTGCACAAAGTTGCCCACGGAAAAGATCGTTCCGTATGTGAAACCACCCGAAGAAATTATTCCCGGTAGGCCGCTTTTCTACGCCACTTCCATGCAGCTAGCGGGCGTCGCCACCGGATTGTTGGTCGAGAGCAATATGGGGCGGCCTACGAAAATCGAGGGCAATCCTGAGCATCCGGGTAGCCTGGGCGGCACGGACGTTTTCGCGCAAGCTTCGGTATTGACTCTGTACGATCCGGACCGTTCGCAAACCGTGATTCACGAAGGGCGAATCAGCAACTGGGATTCTTTTGCGGTAGCGATGACTAATATGCGCGGGCAGCAATCCCCGAAGGGGCCCGGATTGCGGATTCTTACCGAGACGGTCACTTCACCGTCGCTCGCAGCGCAAGTCCGCGCGCTCCTGAAGCAATTTCCGCAAGCGAAATGGCATCAGTACGAACAGTGTGGCCGCGACAACGTACGAGAAGGTGCGAAACTTGCATTCGGCAAGCCCGTCAATCCGGTTTATAAATTTGATAAAGCGGATGTGATCGTTTCCTTAGACGCTGATTTTCTTACCTGTGGTGCGGGACATGTGCGTTACACGCGCGATTTTACTTCGCGACGTGCGCTGGACACGCCTTCGGCAAATCCAAATCGGCTCTATGTGGTCGAATCGATGCCTAGCAGCACGGGAGCGATGGCGGACCACCGAAAACCGGCGCGCACCAGCGAAATCGGCGGATTTGCTCAACGTCTCGCAGCGGAAGTGGGAGTCGCCTCAGCGAACGGCGGCGGGACCAATTCGCAAAATATCTCGGCCGACTGGATGCGTGCAGTCGCAAAAGATTTGCAGCAACATCGTGGATCCTCCTTGGTGATTGCCGGTGAAGAGCAACCACCGTACGTCCACGCGTTGGCGCACGCCATGAACGCTGCCTTGGGAAACGTGGGCAAGACCGTGTATTACACCGATCCACTGGAAACGAATCCGATCGACGGAATGGAATCGCTGCGCGATCTTGCGAACGATATGAAGGCTGGAAAAGTCGATGCTTTGCTGATTCTCGGCGGTAATCCCGTATACGACGCACCTGTTGATTTCGACTTCGGCCCCGCGCTCCTAAATGTAAAGCTGCGCATACATTCCGGGTTGTATTACGACGAGACCGGAGAGCTGTGCCACTGGCACGTACCCGCCACACACTATTTGGAATCCTGGGGCGATGCCCGGGCCTATGACGGAACGATTGGAATTATTCAGCCGCTGATCGCGCCGCTGTATCAGGGCTGCCACTCGCCGTATGAAATTCTCGGATTGTTTGGAAACGATGCGGGCAAATCAAATCACGATGGGGTGCGCGATTATTGGGCCGGCCAGCGTCCTGAAAAAGACAAAGCGTTCGAAAATTTTTGGGAGCGGTCGCTGCATGACGGAGTAATGGCTGGCACGGCGCTGCCGGCGATCAATGTTGCAGCGCGAACTGATTTTGCAAAACCACCGAACACGCAGAGTACCAGCTCCCATACTGCGGCGGCTTCCGATCTCGAAATTTCGTTTCGAGCGGATCCCTCCATCTTCGACGGGCGTTTTGCCAACAATGGGTGGCTCCAGGAAACACCCAAGCCGAACACGCGATTGACATGGGACAACGCGGCGATGGTCAGCCCGGCGACCGCGCAACGCTTAAACATTACGACCGGCGATTATGTGACGCTCCAACTAAACGGCCACGAAACTAAAGCCGGGGTCATGATCGTGCCGGGCCACGCGGACCTTTCCGTCACCCTGCATCTTGGATACGGAAGGCGAAGAGCGGGGAAGGTAGGAACGGGACCGGGTTTCAACGCGAATTTCATTCGCAATTCAACAACGCCCTGGGCTGCAACCGGGTTGCGCATCGAAAAAACAGGGGAAGAATACTATTTCGCAGTCACGCAACATCAATACATCATCGATCGCCAGGGGCAAACATCCGAAGAAGAGAGCACCGCAGCGTTTCATCGCGATTTGATCCAAGTAGCGACGCTTGAAGAATTTCGCGCGAACCCGCGTTTTGCCCAGGATCCGCACGAAGAACCCACTCCCGGACTTTCGCTCTATCCCGGCTTTAAATACGACGGCTATGCCTGGGGCATGTCCATCGATCTGAACAAATGCGTGGGTTGTAACGCTTGCGTGGTCGCTTGCCAGTCTGAAAATAACATCGCGGTGGTTGGCAAGGAGCAGGTAATGCTGGGACGCGCCATGCATTGGATCCGCGTGGACACCTATTTCCGCGGAGGACTCGAAAATCCGGAAATGTATTACGAGCCCATGCCCTGCATGCAGTGCGAAAACGCGCCTTGCGAAGTCGTGTGCCCGGTTGGAGCCACAACACACAGCCCTGAAGGACTGAATGAGATGACCTATAACCGTTGCGTGGGGACTCGGTATTGCTCCAATAATTGTCCCTATAAGGTCCGCCGGTTTAATTTCTTTCTGTTTTCAGACTGGCAAACGCCCAGCCTTTACGGCGTGCGCAATCCGAACGTCACGGTGCGCAGCCGCGGCGTTATGGAAAAATGCACCTACTGCGTGCAACGAATCAATGCAGCGAAAATTCATTCGGAAGAAGCCAACCAAACCATCAAGGATGGCGAGATCGTCACCGCTTGCCAGGGAGCATGCCCGGCTGACGCCATCGTTTTTGGCAATATCAACGATCCGAACAGCCGCGTTTCCAAACTGAAAGCGCAATCGCGAAATTACAGATTGCTTGCGGAGTTAAATACCAAACCGCGCACCTCGTATTTGGCGCGCGTGCGAAATCCGAATCCGGAGATTCACGAGTAGCACATGAAACGCAAAGCTATCTACGGACTGTTAGCCGAATTCGAGACTCCCGAGCAGCTTCTCGCTGCGGCCCATCTGACTCACGATGCCGGTTACAAAAGCATCGACGCATTCACGCCCATGCCGGTGGAAGGAATGGCCGAAGCGGTTGGCTTTGGACACACCAAACTGCCCGCGGTGGTCTTCACCGGCGGACTTTTGGGCGGGCTTACCGGATTTTTTATGTGCTATTACGCAAACGTGATCAGTTTTCCGCTGAATATTGGCGGCAAGCCGTATAACAGCTGGCCTGCCTGGATACCAATTACGTTTGAGTTGACCATTCTCGGAGCTGCTCTTTGCGCAGTTTTTGGCATGTTGGCTATGAACGGGCTGCCGACGCCGTATCATCCGGTTTTTAACGTGGCCAGGTTCGCGCTGGCATCCAAAGACCGTTTTTTTCTGGTGGTGAAGGCGCGAGACAAGAAATTTGATTTGCTTAAAACGGCTGAGTTTTTGAAAACTTTGCAACCACACGGAGTGTTTGAAATTGAAGTTTGAGCTACATCGCGGTCGCGGGGTTGGCAACACCGGCGTGAGTCCGTTCATGCACTGCCTGCGAGGACTTGCTTGCCTGGGCGGCATTGCAATACTGCTCGCCGGTTGCCGGCTCGACATGCATATACAGCCGAAATATCTTCCTTACGAACCTAGCAATTTCTTCAATGACGGACGGTCCGAGCGGCCGGTCGTCCCCGGCGCCGTGGCGCGTGGACAACTCCATACCGACGAATTGCTATACACCGGTAGGGAGAACGGAGTCGTGTCAGATAAATTTCCCTTTCCCATGACCCGAGCGGATTTGGAGCGTGGACGAGAGCGCTACAACATTTACTGCACTCCCTGCCATGACTACACCGGGAACGGCCAGGGCATGATCGTGCAGCGCGGTTTTCCACCTCCGCCGTCCTTTCATCTCGACAGTTTGCGGCAGGCCCCGGCAGGACACTTTTTTGAAGTCATCACCAACGGTTTCGGATCCATGTACAGCTATGCCGCTCGCGTGGAACCTGAAGACCGCTGGCGGATAGCGGGGTATATTCGCGCACTTCAATTGAGCCAGCACGCCATCCTGCAGGATGTGCCGGAAAGTGATCGAGCGAAATTGACGGAGAATCAGACGAAGGCGCAAGGACACGCAGCGGCGCAACCATAATGACCGATCTGGAAAAATTCGAACCGAGACTCGATCGCCTGCAACTGGGCATGATCCTCACGGGAGCCTTTGCACTCTTGCTCTGCATGCTTCTTGGTTTGCGTTCTCCCGACGCGGCACAGCGAACTTTTCAGTCTTACTTGTTCTCTTATATTTTCTGGATTTCGATACCTCTTGGCTGCATGGCAATTTTGATGATGCATCATCTGACGGGCGGCTGGTGGGGCTATCCCATAAGGCGACTGCTGGAAGCAGCCACCCGAACGTTTTTGGTGATGACGGTTTTATTCATTCCGATTTTGTTCGGAATCAAATACTTATACATTTGGGCCCAATGGGCCATCGATAAACCGACTGATCCCGCGCTGCATTTCAAAGCGATGTATCTGACCAAGAATCTTTTCCTGGTGCGTTCGGTAATTTATTTTGCGATTTGGCTCACGCTCGCTTATTTCCTGAACAAATGGTCCTACGAGCAAGACCGCACCGGAAACGCACGGCTAGCCTCCGTTTTGGAGGCCTTCAGCGCCCCAGGCTTGATTCTTTGGGGAATCGCGGTCACTTATTCCGCAATCGATTGGGTGATGTCCATTGAGCCGCTGTGGTTTTCGACGATCTTCGGGATGCTGTTCATGGTAGTCGAAGCTTTGGCGGCCATGGCCTTCGTGATTTTGGTGCTGCGCCTGCTCTCGAATACCGAGCACATCAAAAAAATCGTAACAGCATCGCAATTCAATGATCTCGGAAACCTTATGCTGGCGTTCGTCATGCTGTGGGCTTACCTCTCGTTTTCCCAGTTCTTGATCATTTGGGCCGGCAACCTTAAAGACGAAATTCCGTGGTATATGACGCGCGCTTTCGGCGGCTGGGGAGCTTTGGCCGTTTTCCTGATGATCCTGCATTTCGCTGTGCCATTTCTGCTGTTGTTGCAACGCGGAGTGAAACGCCGGCTGCATATTCTTTCTGCTTTGACTGGCATGATGGTGGTCCTGACGCTAGTAGATGTCTACTGGCTGGTAGTCCCGGGGTTTTTGAACGAAAGAAACGGCCCGCACTTGCATCCATCGGACTTGTTCGCCGTAATCGGAATCGGCGGCATCTGGCTCGGAACATACTTATGGCAGCTCAAAAAAATGCCGCTTCTGCCGTTGCACGACCCCAGATTTGAAGGAGCGCTCCAGCATGAACATGGAGACTAAGCGGCCGGTCCAAATTCCGCCCGGTGCGCCAATAGATCCTGCGGAAGGATACGAGCATAGAGATGCCGACACCGGAACTCTGCTGAAGTATGGACTCGGGTTGGTGTTGGTCCTTGCCGCGGTGTTGTTGTCGATGAAGTGGATGTTTGGGTATTTCGCGAAATCGCAACCACTTGGACCGCCGGCTTCTCCATTCGAGAACGCGCGTGTTCTGCCGCCGGAACCGCGGTTGCAAGCGAAGCCTCGAGCGGATCTGCGAGATTATTGTGGCGAACAGATGCAGAAACTGGACGCCTACGGATGGGTCGACTCGGACAACGGAATCGTTCGCATCCCGATCGATCGCGCTATGGATCTGACAGTCCAACGAGGTTTGCCTGCGCGCCCAGCAAATGGCGATCAATCGAACCCTTCTACGACCGGCGACATGCTAGGGACGCAATCATCGCCGAATGGTCCGTGCGCCTACTGGATCGGCGAAGATGAGTATGAGAAAGCGCACAACCCAGAAGTAAGGTGAACAAACTTTTTAAATTTGAGAAGGCAGGTTAAGCGGTGAAGAGATTCAGAAATTTCCTAGACTCCGGATCGTCGCGGGCTTCGCTGATCGCTGCGTCGATCGCGCTGGCGCTTCTTTCAGCGCCCGCACAGGCGCAGCTACAAGCCCCGGTACAGGACATTGGCGTGCGTCCCGAGCTGTTGAAAGATGTCGGTGTCGACCAAAAACTAAATCAATCGGTTCCGTTGAATCTGACCTTCCGCGACGAGCACGGCAAACCCGTTCAACTCACTCAGTATTTCGGCCAGAAGCCCGTAATCCTATCTCTCGTGTATTACAACTGTCCGATGCTCTGCACACAAGTTCTCAACGGCCTGGAATCCAGCCTCCGGCTGATCCCCATGGACATCGGGAAACAATTCGATGTTTTGACCGTGAGCATCGATCCAACCGAGAGGCCAGTTCTAGCCGAAGCGAAACAAGCTCTTTACACCGGTCTTTACGGCCGAGCCAACGCGGCCCAGGGGTGGCATTTCCTCACTGGCGACCAACAACAAATCCGCCAACTCGCAAACGCTGTCGGTTTCCGCTACGCCTACGATCCCGGCTCAAAACAGTTCGCGCATGCCAGCGCAATCATGCTCCTGACTCCGGAAGGAAAAATCTCACGCTACTTTTATGGTATCCAGTTCTCTTCACGCGATCTTCGGCTGGGCTTAGTGGAAGCTTCCGAAGGAAAAATTGGCACGCCGGTCGATCAGATGCTGCTGTTCTGCTATCACTACGACCCGTCCACGGGAAAATACGGGTTGTTGATATCGCGTCTCATTCAAGCAGCAGGAGCTGTCACCGTGCTCGCGATCGGCAGTCTTATTTTAGTTCTGTACAGGAAAGAGCGTTACGCGTTGCCTGAACGCAGAGCGTAAGCACTCGGTACCTGGCAGGGCATCAGGAATTAGGTATGAAAAGGGAATTTGCAAATAGAACATGAGGGGCCTTCTCCAGTTCGGCTCTGTTTTCTTCTCCTTGGCAATTCAGGCGCCGCAACTCCGCCCTGAAGCAGCTTCCTCCATAGCGGAAGGGGTTGACCACCTTTACTTCGTTCTAACTTTCATTACGCTGTTTTTTACGATCGCTATCTTTTCTACAATCTTCGTCTTCATGGTGAAATATCGCAGGCGAGCCGACAATGAAATCCCCGTCGAGACGGAGGAGAACCTTCCGCTGGAGTTGGCGTGGACCATCCTTCCCACATTAATTTGCGCGGGCTTGTTTCTGTGGGCCTCGAGTTTGTATTTCGAAAATTCTCGGCCTCCTTCCGCTTCCACGGAAATTTTTGTGATCGGCAAGCAGTGGATGTGGCACATCCAGCATCCCGAAGGCCTGCGCGAAATCAACGAGCTGCACGTTCCCGTAGGCGTGCCCGTGGAGTTGACGATGACCTCCGAAGACGTCATCCACGATTTTTACATCCCCGCATTTCGCGTAAAAAAAGATGTGGTTCCGGGCCGCTATACTTCACTGTGGTTTCAGGCCACGAAAGTCGGCACGTATCATCTATTCTGCGCGCAATATTGCGGAGCCGACCACGCGGAAATGCTCGGTTGGGTTTACGTTATGTCGCCGGCAGATTATGAAACCTGGCTCTCCAGCGGCACCCCCAGCCAGACTATGGTGCAAATCGGCGAGAAAACATTCAACAAACTCGGGTGCGCGTCCTGCCATGTTTCAGAGGGCAGCGGCCGCGGTCCATCGCTCGTAGGTCTTTATGGTAAGGAAGAGGAACTAAAGACGGGCGAGAAGCGTCTGGTGGACGAAGCTTTCATTCGCCAAGCGATCCTCAATCCAAACTCGGTAGCTTTGAAAAATTATCCGCCGATCATGCCCACCTTCCGGGGACAGGTCGACGAGGAGCAAGTCTTGCAGCTCATGGCCTACGTGAAATCGCTTGGGTCGGAAGAAAGGGATTCGAACGGCAAATGAGTACGGCCACGATAGACGTCCACGAAGTACCAACCGGTTCGCGCGTTAATTATTTGAACGCGCAATACGGCGTGAAGTCCTGGCTCTTAACCACCGACCACAAACGCATTGCGCTTCTCTATCTTGCGTCCATCACTTTGATGTTTTTTGTCGGCGGCTTTTTCGCCGTCCTGATGCGCTTGCATTTGATCGAGCCGCAGGGCGCGCTGGTGCAGCCTGAAACTTACAACAAGCTGTTCACCATGCACGGCGTCATCATGGTTTTCTTTTTCCTGGTTCCGTCCATACCAGCCACGCTTGGCAATTTTCTGGTGCCCATGATGATCGGCGCCCGCGACTTGGCGTTTCCAAAACTCAATCTTCTTAGTTGGTACATTTACGTCATCGGCGCCATTTTCACTCTGTACGCCGTGATCTCGGGCGGCGTGGACACCGGCTGGACGTTCTATACACCGTATAGCAGCAGCTTCTCCCACACTTCGGTGGTCCCCACTGCGCTAGGCGTTTTTATTACCGGATTTTCTTCGATTCTCACCGGTCTGAATTTTGTGGTGACCATTCACAAAATGCGCGCGCCGGGGCTTACCTGGTTCCGTTTGCCGCTCTTCATCTGGGCCATTTACGCCACCAGTATCATTTTTATTCTTGGGACGCCGGTAATCGCCATCACGCTTTTCCTTCTGTTTCTTGAAAGGGTTCTTCACATCGGCATTTTCGATCCGGCTATTGGCGGCGACCCCATCCTCTTTCAGCATCTCTTTTGGTTTTATTCTCATCCTGCGGTTTACATCATGATTTTGCCGGGAATGGGAGTGATGAGCGAGCTCATCACTTGTTTTTCGCGCAAGCGAATCTTTGGATATAGTTTTGTGGCCTTCTCAAGCCTCGCAATTGCCATCATCAGTTTCCTGGTCTGGGGACATCACATGTTCGTCACCGGCCAGTCGATTTACGCCGGCCTGATTTTCTCCGTGCTCAGCTTTATGGTGGCCATTCCCTCCGCGGTAAAGGTTTTCAATTGGACCGCGACGCTCTATAAAGGCTCAATTTCCTACGATGCTCCCATGTTGTATGCCCTAGGTTTTATCGGTCTCTTTACCATGGGCGGCCTCACGGGCTTGTTTCTTGCTTCGCTCGCGACGGACGTGCATTTGAACGGCACCTACTTCATCGTGGCCCATTTCCATTACATTATGGTCGGCGGCGCGGTGATGGCTTATCTGGGTGGTATCCATTTCTGGTGGCCGAAAATTACCGGGCGTCTTTACCCCGATGGCTGGGCGCGTTTTGCGGCGTTGGTAATTTTTGTGGGATTTAACCTCACTTTCTTCCCGCAATTTATGCTTGGATATCTGGGCATGCCACGGCGTTACGCGGTTTACCCGTCGGAGTTTCAGGTGCTCAACGTAATGTCCTCCGCCGGCGCCTCCATTTTGGGTATCGGCTATCTGATCCCGCTCATCTACTTGATATGGTCCATGCGTTATGGACCGACGGCAGGCCCAAATCCGTGGGGAGCTAAAGGGCTGGAGTGGACCACGCCTTCTCCGCCTCCTACTGAAAATTTCGAGGAGATACCAGTGGTAACCGAAGAAGCCTACGATTACGCACACAGCACGGTGATCCGTGGCTGATATGGCGATTCACCACGCGCATCCGCCCGGGTTTGCGCACCAGTTTGAAGACATGCAGCAACAGCGCGAGGCCGGAAGCCTCGGCATGTGGGTATTTCTGCTCACCGAAATGATGTTCTTTGGCGGCCTTTTCGCCACCTACATCGTTTACCGCGCACTGTATCTGCCTTCCTTCGAAATTGGCAGCCATTTGCTGGAAGTCAGGTTCGGCGCATTGAACACCGCTGTTTTGATCGGAAGCAGCTTGACCATGGCGCTGGCCATCCATTCGGCCCAAATTGGCAAGCGCGGAGCGCAAGTCGGTTTCCTGATTACTACGATGATTTTGGGCGCAGCGTTTTTGTTCATCAAGTTTACGTTTGAATGGCGCCACGATTACGTTGAGCATCTGGTTCCCGGTTTCGGCTTCGCGATACGCCCCGAATGGGGAGCGCCCGGTGCGCACGTGCCTATGTTCTTCTGCTTTTATTTCTTTATGACTGGATTGCACGCGTTGCACATGATTATCGGGATCGGCATTCTGGCCGTGCTCACGGTCATGGCCCATCGTGGCAGGTTTACTCCGCAGTATTACAGTCCGCTCGAAGTAAGCGGTCTGTACTGGCACTTCGTGGATATTGTGTGGATCTTTCTTTTCCCGCTGCTCTACCTTATTGGAGGACGTTACTTGAGAGGTGGACACTGATGTCCGAGCACATTGTTCCAGTGAAAACCTACATCGGAATCTTTGTCGCGCTTCTTTGTCTCACGGCACTCACTACCGGCGTGGCCTACGTTGACCTCGGCGCATTTAACACCGTTGCCGCTCTTGCGATTGCCGTCGCCAAGATGCTGCTGGTAGTTCTGTTTTTTATGCACGTGAAGTATAGCGGTGGGCTGACTAAGGTGTTCATTCTGGCGGGAGTTTTATTCTTCGCCATTCTCGTTACCTTGACACTCGCCGACGAATTGACGCGCCACTGGTCTCCTACGCCCACGGGATGGGGGACCCTCGCTCCACTACTTTCACGCTTCTTTTAACAAACCATCGGTATTCTGCCCTCATGAATTAGGAAGCGCTGTTCTGCCAGAAAGCTAGTTGTGGGATGCGCCGAGAGCGTGGAGTTAAGACCGCACAGCTCGGAAGGCGATGACTGCGTTCAATCCTCCAAACGCAAAGGAGTTTGAAAGGGCCGCCTCCACTTGTTGTTTGCGGGGCTGATTTGGAATGTAGTCGAGGTCGCATTCAGGATCGCGTTCGTTGTAGTTCGCGGTGGGCGGCAGGATTCCGTGATGCAGAGCGAGCACGGTGGCGATCGCTTCGAGTGCGCCCGCGGCGCCAAGCGCATGGCCGTGCATGGATTTCGTCGAACTGACCGCGAGCTTGTCCGCATGCGCGCCGAAAACTTCCCGGATGGCGCGGCTCTCCACTGGGTCGTTCCCCGGTGTTCCGGTACCGTGGGCGTTAATGTAGCCGACTTCTTCAGGCGCCATGTTGGCAAGACGCAACGCGTCACGCATCGCGCGGGACGGTCCCTCCACTGTCGGCTGCGTCAAGTGGTGAGCATCCGAGGACATGCCGAAACCGCAAATTTCCGCGTAGATTCTGGCGCCGCGCGCCTGGGCCGATTCCATCGGTTCCAGTATCATCATCGCGCCACCCTCGCCCAGAATCATTCCGCGCCGATCTTTACTGAACGGGCGGCAGGTATCCGGGGCAATCACCCGCATGGCTTCCCATGCTTTCAGATGTCCGATCGCGAACGGCGCCTCGCTGCCCCCGGTCACCGCCAGATCCACTTCGCCATCGCGCACCAGACGAAATGCCTGGCCAATGGCATGATTCGCAGACGAGCAGGCGGTCGATACCGTGTAAGTCGGCCCTGTAATTCCAAGTTCCATGGAGATATGGCTCGCACCGGCATTGGCCATCGTCTTAGGAATCGTAAGAGGATGAACGCGTCCGCGATCCGATACGTAAAGATCCGCGAACCCAGTTTCGATAGCAGATTGTCCCCCCACTGCGGATCCGCAGACAATAGCAGCGTTATAGCGAAGAGCGGACGTTAGAGTAAGTCCGGAATCACGCATGGCTTCACGCGCTGAAATCACGGAGAACTGCGCAAAGCGATCGAGGTAAGCTTCTTTACCGCCTTCGAAGTGCTGCGTGGGGTCGAATCCGTGGACTTCAGCTCCGTTCTCCATCTTCAGGGCCACGCGCGAACGATCGACGCCCTTCAACGCTTGGATACCGCACCGTCCGTGGCTGAGCGAATCCCAGGATTCGGCGACATTCAGTCCCAAGGGAGAAATAATTCCTAGACCTGTGATGGCAACTCGGCGGGCCGCCATTCTTAGTCCGCCGGCGTGGGCGAACCCACCGTCGAATCGGGCGGCGTAGCAGCGATGATCTTCTTAATGCCGGTCACTACATCGTTGACCGTGCGTATGGATCGGACATCGTCATCGGGAATGGAAATCTTAAAAGCGTTTTCGAGCTCAAAGAGCAAGGTGAAAACGTCCAGCGAATCGATGCCCAAGTCCTGCAGATTGGTTTCCAGAGTGATCTTATCGGCTGGAATGCGCTTTACCGATGCAAGGGTAGTGATCACTTTTTCAGCGACTGCATCAGACGTCAAATTCTTCCTCCCCAGGTGCCGATGGGCTTAGGTCTTTTCCCCAACTTGTCACGTCCACCAGCTCTAAAAAACCAATTCCTATAAGAGAGCTGCTTAACTAGCCAAATTTTAGCAGGACTGCGTGTCCCTCGCCCGGAGTATTTCTTCAAGGCGCGTCTGCACAGAGTATTGGCTAACGTTTCATTGGCATTGAAGGGCTCGGCGTGGCTGCAGGCGCCGTGGCCGCTGCCGGCACCCCCGGTAGATCGAATTCTCTTTTTGCCGCGGGCGGAAGTTTCTCGATGTTGCTCAAAAAGGTCACCAATTGCCACATTTGCGTGTCATTAAGAGTCTTGTCCCACGCCGGCATCCCGCTCCAGCGTACCCCATGCTCGATGATGTAGAAATTCTGATTCTCCGGCATGTCCGGAGCATCCCTGAAGAACGTAGGTACCGGAGGATAGAACGATTTCGGGAATTGGCTGCTGGGATTCGAAGGGACGCCGTGGCAGCCAGCGCAGTGATTAATGTAAAGCTTGGTGCCGGCCAGCAAAGTCTCTTCATTGGCCATCAAGGGGTTCTTCTGGTCCGGAGCGTGACGGTCCGTTGAAGCGTCCACGGCCGCCATCGCAAATTTCTTCTCCAGCGGGGACGGTTCCTGGTCCGCCCTAAAATCTATATATCCTTGTTTGAGGGCTAGAAAAAGAGCGATACCGATTATTAGCAATGTCAGAAAAACCCCGGTAAAAAAATTCCTCATTGAACTCAACCTCCTTCCGAATAATCAATCCGACCTGACTATTTTACTTCGGCCAACCTGTTATATTTCTTCAGAACTTCGCGCAGCCTGTCATGCGGGAGCGCTTCTACAGTATGCCCTTCGGGACCGGTCATAGTTTTTGCCGCCACGAGTGCGTTTACCACCGCTTCTTCCGTGGCCTGCACCGTAGCTTCGAAAAGCGCGTCCATTTGATCATTAGGAAGCATTTGGACATCCACCAGTTTCTTTTGCTGCAGTCCTGCCCCGGGATTCGCCGTTGAGTAGGCAATGAAAATGTCGCCCGATGCGTCCCCCGAAATACTGCCGAGCCGTCCAAGCCCAAGCGTAACTCGCTTGGCCATTCGTTTCATCTGATTTGGCAATAGCGGAGCGTCGGTAGCGACCACCACGATAATTGAACCCGTATCATCGTCCCATATCGGCTTTCCCGTAATTTCGTAACCTACGGGAGTTCCGGCAATTCGCAAAAGATGCCGCGTCCCAAAATTGCACTGAACCAGCACGCCCACTGTGTATCCACCGAGTTTTTCAGAAAGCCGGCGCGAAGAAGTCCCTGTGCCGCCCTTAAATTCGAAACAAATCATTCCGGTACCGCCACCGACATTTCCTTCGGCAATCGGACCTGAGTGCGCGTCATCCATCGCAGCGAACGCGTCTTCCGGCTTCACGTGAAATCCGTTTATATCGTTCAGATATCCGTCCCAGGTCTCAGCCACCACCGGAAGCGACCACCAATCGTCCTGGGGCACGGGCATGCCATGTTTGAATTGCCAGGCGATGACGGCGTCGCGTACAACTCCCACACTGTGCGTGTTTGTGATCATCACCGGGCCATATAGAAATCCCGATTCTTCGACCCAAGTGGTGCCCGTCATTTCCCCATTGCCATTTTCCGTGAACCATCCTGCAAAAACCGGATCTACCGCCTTTTTCCCGCGCGGGAAAATAGCTGTGACACCGCTGCGCACCGGCCCGACACCTACCTGCAATTTACCTTCGCCGGAAATGAGCGTGCGATAGCCAACTTGCACTCCCTTCACATCCGTAATCGCATTCAGCGGACCCGGGGTGCCTTCAAATGCACGCCAAGTTCACGCGCGCGAGGCTGCGACGCCGCGTTCGGCGGTTGCTGCGCTCTAACCAGCACGGAGGCAACGAAAAAAATGGCGAGAGAAACAGATAATATTTTCACGGGTTTTCAGCGCCTGCGAAAGAGTCCAATTCCTGCTTAACGTGGCGCAGCAACATTGTATTTTTCATCAGTTCATCTTCGAGGATGTTGGCTTGTTCCCGCGCGCGCCTCCAATCCCCAGCCTCAGCGGCTTCCGTAAGGCCAGGCAGCTCGAGATGGGCATAGGTGTAGCGCGCTGCATAGAGAGAATGTTTGAACCACGGCCGCCCAGGAATGCCGTCGGGATTGCACCAATTGTGTTCCACTTTCATCAACTCTTGATTTATGTAAATCTCTTTAGCGCTGTTCATACCTCCGCTCGCAACCGCCCGGCTGGCACTCTGTTTCAATTCCTGTCCCGCTTGCTCGAACCCGCGGGCGTATTTCCGGAGAGAATCAAAATCGATATGCGCGGCAACATGGCTCGCATCGTCAAGTTCCCTTAAAAATTGACGGATGTGTTGTCCGTACGACTCGAAATCAAACGGAAGAATCTCAGCATTCGCCAAACGAAGCGCCACGGCGCCCCAAAGCTGCGTCATCAATGAATGGTAACGGTATCCTGGATCTCCAAAGTGATTCATCCAATAGAAATCATCGTACAAAGAATGATAGACACCGTACGGCCCCACGAAAGTCAACCCTACTGTCGGGATGCCGAGAAAATTTAAGAAGACGGTGTGATCTGACCCGCTTCCAATACGAGTATTCGCCAGCTCAAAGTCCGGCACAGGTTGCTTCCCTTTTAGTTCTACTCCCCTTGAAACTTTCCATTCGTCGTAAAGTGTCTTACCCGAGGGCGCCGGCAAAGTTCGGCTCACATCGACCAGCAGCGGCGCAAGCGAACCTACAGCATCGCCCTCAAAATTGGATCCGGAAGTCGCCTCGTCCACATTCAAATACGCCACAGCTTTCTGTTTCAGTTCATCCGCGAATTCTTCGCCCCATTCCGTGGAACCAGTCAAGGCGTACTCCTCGCCGTCCCAACTGCAAATTACCAGCGTGCGCTTCGGCCGGATCCCCTGCTTTAACATTTCGCCGAGATTTCGCGTCAGCTCCAGCATCGAAGCCGTTCCGCTCGAAGGATCGACAGCGCCATACACCCACGCGTCGCGATGATTGCCCAGAATCACCCATTGATCGGGAGCTTCACTGCCGCGGATGCGCGCTTCCGTCACGTAATACGGCTGCACGCTTGTGTCCATGTCCACCTTCAGATGAACTTGCACGCGCTTTCCGCCGAGCCGGTACTTCAGCGGCAACCTACCTTGCCAGGAATCCGGCGCCACCGGCCCGTCCATCTTTTCGAGCAGTGGTTTCGCGTCGCGCCACGATAGCGGAACTCCCATGATTTTCGGGAGAGATATCGCCTGCTCCGGAGCGATTCGTTTCGCGCCGGGAACCGACGCCCACCCGGGGGTTAAAGGATCGCCTGGCTCGAGAAAGTCATACGTAATCGCACCGCGCTGGATGTGACTCTCGGGTCCCCACGGCCCATCCGGAAAAACTTTCCCCCGCGTGTAACCATCTTCCTGCGGATCCGAATAGATTAGGATCGCCGCAGCCCCCAGCCGTTCCGCAGTGAGCGCCTTGAATCCTCGATAGCTATAAGGATTCGAATAGCGCACCAGAACAATTTTTCCTCTCACATCGATCCCGTGCGCGCGCAGGTATTCGTAATCCTCTGGATTGCCGCTGTGCGCGTACACCACGGGCGCCGTTACTTCACCGGAAGCGGAATATCCCAGGTAGGCGCCGTCCGCTTTCGAATTCTTGGTGTCAGCATCCACATCGTACGGATCTTCGCGCAGGCTCGCGCGATAGTGCCCGGGATGGACCATCTCCAGTGAAATTTCGCGCGGGCGCGAATTCAGCACATCGTATTGATGGACGGTGACGTCTTCCAGACCCTGCTCCCGCCATTGCTTCGCCACCCATTGCGCCAGTTCATTGTTGCGAGCGGAGCCAGCCGGGTGCGGCTCCGAAGTAAGATAGCGATGAAATTTTGAAATTTGTTCCGTGGAAGCCATCGAACGGAATTCCTGTTCGATGGAGATCTCCTCCGCAGCACCGCGCGCGGAGAATCCCACCATCGGGTTTGTATCGCTGGACCTAGCTAATGCCGCAATTCCTAAGGAAATACCCAATACAAACGTGGCAATCACCCAACGATAGCTTTTGCCATCAGCCGCGCGCAGAGGACCCTCCGAACCCCGCAAGGTGTGTCTTCTCCAGCGCGGCAATTGCTTTTTCAAGCCCCGCGGCCAGCATTTGTATCATGGAAGACGTGATGGTGAACGGGGGCGCCAGCAGAATGTGATCGCCGCGAAGGCCATCAACGCATCCTTGAATCGGATAGGTCATAATTCCTTCCTCCAGCAGATCGTCGTGAATTCGCGATGCGATTCGCGCGTCAGGCGGAAAAGGTTCCCGGGTCTTTGCGTCCTGCACGAACTCTATTCCCCACAGCAACCCCATACCGCGCACATCGCCCACGACCGAGAATTTTTTCAGCGGTGCAAGTGCTGCGCGCACCTCGCGTCCGGCAATATCAACCCGCGCAAACAAATTTTCGCGCTCGATGTAATCCAGCACCGCATTCCCCGCCGCCGTTGCTACGGGATGCGCGTTATAGGTAAAGCCGTGCAGAAACGTCCCCGATCCTTTGGAAATTGTTTCTGCCACATTCCCCGCGACGATCACGGCGCCCAACGGAGCATAGCCGCTCGCGATTCCCTTGCCGAACAGAATCATATCCGGCGTCGCGCCCCAATGTTCCACGGCAAACGGCTTTCCCGTCCGTCCCATGCCTGTCATCACTTCATCCGCAATCAAAAGGATTCCATGTTGCCGGCAAATCTCCGCGATTCTTTGAACGTAACCGTCCGGCGGTGGCGCCGCGCCGAGCGTGGCCCCCACAACAGGCTCAAAAATAAATGCGGCTACGTTGTCCGAGCCGTCGCGTTCCAGAATTCGGTTAAGTTCGTCCGCACACTCCACATTGCATTGCGGATAGCGAAGTCCAAATGGGCATCGGTAGCAATAGCACGGCGGAATATGCCCCCACTCCGGAAGCATGGGAGCAAATGGCTCGCGCCGCCGAACATTTCCGGAAACTGACAGCGCTCCGAGCGTGCTGCCGTGATAGCTCTGCAACCGAGAGATCACGCGAAAGCGTTTACTTTCGCCACGTTCTAGCCAATATTGGCGCGCGAGTTTCAGCGCAGTCTCGGTCGCCTCGGATCCCCCGGACGTAAAATAAACACGCCCTTGCGCACGCATTTCCTCCGGCGCAATCGCCAGAATCCGCC
>JABDEK010000002.1 GCA_013287135.1 Acidobacteriota bacterium
AACGTGACATTAGCTCAAATCCAGCCGGGCCAGACGATTTCGGCGCAAGGAGCTCCATCAGAATTGGATTCGGGAGGGTGGAAGCCTGCGCGGCTCCGCGTTTTTAATCAGCAGGGAGAATTGATGGCGATTGCCGAGCCAGTGGTGCCACGCACGTACCAGCCAGTGGTAGTTCTCGAAGCAATTTCTTAGAGCCAATTCTAATTTCAGATCCGCAGGAAGCCTCTTATCGGCCGGCGCGCGGCTATTGCGGCTGTTCAGGCGGTTGAGATGGTTCGGGCTGCGGCTGCTCGGGCTCCGGTTGAGGCTGTGGTTGCGGCGGTGGCTGAGGCTGTAGCTGAGGCCGCGGCTGCGGAGGTTGAGGCTGGGGCTGAAACGCGGGCGGAAGCTGGCGTTCCTCTCGTGTTGGACCTTGCGAGCCTGGACCTTCCGGAGCGCCGCGCCCTGCATAGATAACATGATCTTGCCGCGGAGAAAGCGCAACCATTCGCGGGGTGACGAGTATCAACACTTGGGTGTCCTGGTTCTGAACGTCTTCGGTAGCGCCTAACAATCCCGCGCCGGCAACTTCTCCCAAATACGGCAGGCCATTCAGACTCTTCTGATACTGCGGAGAACGAAATCCCGCCAATGCCGCGGTTTCATTCGTTTTCACGCGAACGGTCTGATGCACTTCTTCATTTGAAACTACAGGTATGTTGTTCAGAATCGTTCCGGTGAGACTGGTGATGTCGAATTCGAGCTGCAAGGTAACCTCATCGTTCTGATGAATGCGCGGGGTTGCTTTCACCTTAACGCCGAGGTCGATATATTCGGCATTCGGAAATTGCGTGCCGGGCGTGGTGGTACCGAGACCGCCACTGGCAAATGCCGAAGAATTAAGGATCACCGATACGGTATTGGAGCCCTCATTGGCGACTGCCAGATCCGGCTGTCCTGAAGTTGAAAACACATTGGTGACCGATGAAACTGGATTTGTTTGAACGGGGAATTCGAAGAGCGGAGCAAACGTTCCATCACCAAGACCCAGGAGCAAAGCCACAGAGTTGTCAGACTGCGCGGTGACCGCCAAATCCGGAAAGCCGTCAACATTGTAATCCGCAATAGCGATCGACGTGGGGCCGTTTCCCGCCGGGAAATTCGTCGTGGTGCCGAAGGTGCCATCGCCGTTGCCCAGTAAAATTGAGACGGAGTCTCCCGAGTTGGTGGAAGTCGCGGCGCCATTATTTGCAACCGCGAGATCCAGGATGTTGTCGCCGTTAAAGTCGGCGGACGCCACATAGACCGGAGCTTGGCCGGTAGCAAAGCTAACCGGCTTACCGAAGGTGCCGTCGCCATTTCCCAGATAAATCCATACTGTATTGTCGTTCTGATTGGTGACGGCTAGATCTAACTTGCCGTCATTATTGAAATCCGCGACCGTGAGCCCGGTAGGCGCATTGCCCGTCGGATAGTTTACGGCGGGCATGAAGGTGCCGTCGCCATTGCCCAGGAAGACGGAGATCGTATTGTCTTTCTGATTCGCGACGATCAAGTCAGTTTGTCCACCAGCGACTAGTGTAGCCGGAACGACGAAGGTGGGACGGTTTCCGGTCTTAATGGGCGACCCGGAAGCTGCGGTGAAAGTACCGTCGCCATTGCCGAGCAGAATGGTGAGCGAATTTCCTAATTGGTTCGCCACCGCTAGATCGATATTCGTGTTGTTCTTCGCGTCAAACGTGCCGGTCGCGATAGAAACTGGCCCTGCCCCAGTGGTAGGCGCCGGCGTGAGCGGATTCTGAAAGGTGCCATCGCCATTGCCTAAAAGAATTGACAGAGTGTTGTCTGTTGAGTTGGCCACGATGAGATCTTGAAAATTATCCGCGTTCACATCTACCGAGCTCACGAAAGAAGGCCCGTTACCCGTAGGATAATTTGTTTCCGGCAAATTGCCGAAGCTCAGCCCAGGAATGCTGACGCCGGCCGGGGTAGTAGTTCCGCTTCCCAGGCTGTTGGAATATTGAGCGAGCGAAACTGGAAAACGTTCACCCACGAAAAATGTGGCAGGCTGATTATCTTCAGCGCGCAGCAAAATACGGCGGCCATGACGGACCAGTGAAAGCATGTCTGAGAAACTCGCTGCAGCGCCGGGCAGGGTGTACAGAAACGTAGATGCTCCTCCACCGAACGCGAGCAGCGGAGGAATCAGCGAACCAACATTTACCTGACCTGATCCCAGTAATCCGGCTAGTTGAGTTGGATTGAGTCCACCGAGTGCGGAACTTCCGAAGATTTGAGTGAGCACGGAAATTAATCCAGGAAGGCCGGACTCCGCTTCCGCGACGGCATTGGAAGGGATTGTATAGAGTTTTGCGCTGTTTGGCGGAGTGATACCGAGCTTGCGCTCGGCATCGCGATCCATCTCCAGTATCTCAATTTCCAGAACGAGTTCGCCAACCGGATGATCGAGGTCCTCGATCACTCCGCTAGCCAGCGCAATGGCTTGCGGGGAGGCGCGCATGGTGAGCGTTCGGCTGTGAGTGTCAAGCTGGCTGCGACTGACACCTGCGATATCGCGGACCAGATGAGACATCTCGGTCATCTGTTCGTTAGTTTCGGTTCCAGAAAAGAGAACGGTGCGCACAATTGAAATATCGTAGTCTTTGCGTTTTTGTGGGGTGTCGTCGCCTACGAAAAAGAGGTTCTTAGTCAAAGGCCGCCAGAAAGTGTGAGTTTCTTCGCCCAGCAGCCGCATCACGGTAGCAAAGTCAAGGTCATCTGCGTCCAGACGAACCTGGCGCGATCGTAAGTCCACGTCGAATGCTACTTCCACGCCGAACCGCCGCGCGATTTCTTCATATGCAGATTGTGTATTGCCGCGCAGCTTGAAGTTTTGTTTGCCAGGCAAATGTGCCAGGTGCATTTCGTGTTGAAGTTCCGGGGCGGCCACAAGTTCTTTTTCGTGCCTCGGATCCAGGGCGGATAGTTCGATCAGCCGTTCGCGTATAACTTTATTGGAGGGATCAAGTTCGCGGGCTTCGCGCAAAATTCGCAAGGCTGCCGGAATTTCGCCGGATATGGCGTGGCGCTCGGCGAGATCGGCTTTCATCTGAACAACATGACTCTTGGCTATTTCCCGTTGAGCAAAGTAATCGGTATCGTGAGGCGCCCAGTTCACCGCATCGACATAGGCTTGGTAGGCCGCTTGCCAATCGCCACTCTGTTCCGCGCGGAGACCTTGTTTCTCGGCTTGCTTTGCTTTCTTTAGATCGGCTTTTATGGTCGGCGATTTCGAAGAGGTCGTAGAGTCAGGCGATCCCGGCGCAGCTTGCTTGGCATCCGTGGCGGAAGAGTTGGCGGGCTGAGGCTGTTTCTCTTGCGGCTGTGTGGCAGTAGCCGACTGAGATTGGGTCGCGGCCGGCGATCGCGGATTCGCCGCCAGCCTACCGAACAGAGAAATTGTCAGGATCCAGACCAACGCGATGGCTAGGTTAAACAGCCTCGGTCGGCGTGGAAGCGGCATAAGCATTCAGATGCGGCGAACCCTCTGTTCGTTAGCAAGAACCGGAACACGAAATGGTGCGCTAAAGATATATTGTACAGGGAATTAAGCGTCGCCGAGCAGGTCTAGAATTGCTTGCTATTGGGTTTGCACAGAGATACACTGGGAATGCTAGTTGAAACAAGTTTACAACTGGGATTTTGATGCTATCTGCGCTTCTTGTGGCACTTCGTGAAGGCGTTGAAGCCGCGCTTGTCGTTGGTATCGTCCTCGTTTACCTAAATCGTACTGGACGCCGCGCACTGACGTCGTACGTCTGGGGCGCGGTGATTCTCGCCTCGGCTGCCAGTTTTGCTGCTGCATTGTTGCTACAGCGCTGGCATATCAGCGAAGACGGTTTTGAAGGTTTGTTGATGCTGGCCGCCGCTGTTCTGGTGGTCACCATGATTGTGTGGATGAATCGTGTGGCGCGCCATTTGAAGAAAGAGATCGAGCAGCGCGTGGAAAGCTATGCGCAAAAATCCACAAGGGCCGCCGGTTGGGGCATCGGATTCTTTGTATTTCTAATGGTGTTGCGTGAAGGAGCTGAACTGGTTTTAATCCTGCGCGCCGTGGAGCTATCGAGCGTGGGTGTGCAAGTATGGATTGGAACCGGACTGGGAATTGCGATAGCGATTGCCGTTGGTCTCTTCTTTTTTCAAGGCACGTTGCGGATTCCTCTTCATCGATTTTTCGCAGCCACCAGCGCAATTTTAATGGTGGTGGCATTTCAGCTTTTGCTTACCGGCGTGCACGAATTAAGCGAAGCTATGTGGATTCCGTCGAGCAAGACAGAAATGGCGACGATCGGACCGATTGTGCGCAATGAGGTTTTCTTTTTCGTGGTGATACTCGGTGTGGCGGCGCTGGTGGTATTGCGCGAGTGGTTCAGCGCGAAGAAGCCTGCACCCTCCGAACCAGCCAACCCGGCTGAGCGGCGGATGCGGGAATGGGAATTTCGCCGGCAGCGGCGTTGGAGTTTCGCTGCGGCTGTATTGTGCGTGGCGGTTGTTTTATCGTTTGCCGCAGAGTATGTGTACGCGCGTTCGGCGGCTGCGCCTTCCCCAGCGCAGGCTCTGGTGGCACAGAATGGGCAAGTGCGCATCCCGCTTTCTGAACTTAACGATTCGAGTTTGCATTTTTATACGGCTGATGTGAACGGGAACGTCATACGGTTTATGGTGATTCACAAACAGAATGGCGATTATGCCACGGCGCTGGATGCTTGCCAGATTTGCGGCAGGGCAGGGTATCGCCAGGAAGGCCAGAACGTGATCTGCCGGAATTGCGCCGCGGCGATTTATATTCCCTCCATTGGCGAATCAGGCGGTTGCAATCCAATCGCGGTCACATCTCGAGTTCAAGCTGGAGAAGTGGTTGTGGATCTATCGGCGCTAGGCGATTCCGCCTCCAGGATTCATTCCTAACAAATGTTCGGCCGCCTGGTAAAAGAATCCTTCGTCCGTAATCCGCGCCGGAAATTGCTTACCGCTGCCGCGCTGGTTGTGGGCATGGCGGTGGCGACTTCAACGTTAACCATTGCGCTAGAAGTGGGCGACAGGCTAGCCCGAGAGTTTCGCAGTCTTGGCGCGAATTTGCTCGTCACCCCTCAGTCGGACACGCTTCCAGTAGAAATTGGCGGCGTGGATTATCGTCCGGTGAATGAAGGCGCGTATTTGAGCGAAGCTGATCTCGGAAAGATGAAAACGATATTCTGGCGGCACAACGTATTGGGTTTTACTCCATTTCTGGATGTTCCGATCGCGATCCAACAATCTGAAAACGCTGCACCCACGCGCACGATGCTGATCGGCACATGGAATGCAAAAGAAGTGCCGGTGCCGGATGGAACAACGTTTAAGACTGGGGTGAGCGTAACGCATCCCTGGTGGAAAATTCGTGGCCGCTGGTTTCGTGATGGCGCGAACGAATGCGTAATCGGAGCGGCGCTGGCGAAGACGATGCCCGGAATAGTTCCGGGAAAAGTTATTTACGTTAGCGATGAAACGGGTGTGAATTCCGTACAGGACCACTCGACCCTTGCGAAGGGAACTCCTCTGGAAGTGGTTGGCATCGTTTCCACGGACGACGCGGAAGATAAAGCGGTTCTCGCGCCACTGGAAATTGCTCAAAACATATCCGGTCATCCCGGAAAGTTTCGTCAGCTATTCGTTAGCGCCTTGACAAAACCCGCAGATGCGTTCTCTGAACGCGATCCGTTGAAAATGACGCCGACGGAATACGATCGCTGGTTTTGCTCACCCTATATTTCTTCGATTGCTTTTCAAATCAAAACCGTATTGCCCGGCACAGAGGTGCGCACGATTCGTCGCGTGGCTGACACAGAAGGAAACATTCTGTCGCGTGTGAGTACGTTGCTGTGGATTGTCACGCTCACGGCTCTGATAGCTGCGGCTTTGGCGGTAGCGGCAACGTCAGCCACCACCGTGCTCGAACGGCGCGGGGAAGTCGGTGTGATGAAGGCTCTGGGAGCAACCAATACTCTGGTCGCAGGAATATTTTTGGCCGAACAACTCCTTCTGGCCATTGCTGGAGCTTCCATGGGCTTTGTTCTAGGCGCGCTGTTGGCCAGGAGTCTCGGGTCCAGCATTTTTGGCACGCCCGCGTCGCCGCGCCTGATTTTATTTCCAGTGGTTCTTGGCCTTGCTGCGATTGTGGCGTTTACCGGAAGCTTGATTCCTCTACGACGCGCAGCGCACTTCAATCCCGCACCGATTCTGCGGGGCGAATAATGTTTTGGCGCCTGCTTTGGAAACTTTTGCGCGGAAGCGGTGGCAGATTAGCTGTGGCGATTCTCGCGCTAGTTAGCTGCGCAATGGTTGTCTCCGCTCTGTTGAATCTGGAATTTGACATCGAGCGCAAACTCACACAGGAATTCCGTACCTTGGGAGCGAACTTATTGATTTCGCCCCGGAACGCGCAAATCACCGGCAGCAGCCCAGCCGAAGTGATGATCGAGAGCGAAGTATCGGCCGCGATTCAAAGTGTAAAAGATCCTAATGTCATGGCGGCAGCGCCCTTCCTCTACGTTGTCGGAAGCGCCCAGAACACAGCGGTGGTTATCGCAGGGACCCATCTCGAAGAATTGCCGAAACTTGAGCCGGCTTGGAGGATAGAGGGCGAGTGGAAATCGTCCCAGGCCCAGCAAACCGCGTGCTTGGTGGGACGTAACGTCGCGCAGCAGCTAAAGCTTGCTGTTGGCAGCTCAGTCAGTCTGACCTACTTGAAAAAAAATGCGCAGCTTAAGGTGGCCGGAATCATAGATGCGGGCGGAGCGGAAGATAACCAAGTTTTCCTAGAGCTGGCGGAAGCGCAAGACCTCGCAGGCCTTCCCGGACAAATCAGCTTCGCGCAATTGAGCGTGAGCGGAACGACAACGGGCATTTCGCATTATGCCGCGCGGCTCGCCGCTGCATTGCCGGCTTATGAAGTAAAACCAATTCGCCAAATCACAGAAGCGGAGGGCGACCTGCTAAGCCGCATCCGCTTGCTCATCGTTTCCATGATTGTGCTGATCTCCGCGTTGACGGCTCTTTGCGTTTTAGGAACGATGGCGGCGCTAGCTATGGAACGCCGGCAGGACGTGGGCCTGATGAAGGCGCTGGGTGGGTCGATCGGACGCATCGTTACATTATTCATGGCTGAAGTGGGAGTGCTGGGCGCGGCGGGTGGATTTATCGGTGCGATCTTAGGCTTAGAGCTTTCACGCTGGATGGGCCAGCGCGTTTTTGGCCAGGCAATTTCGTCGCGTTGGGAAATCTTTCCATGGACGATCATTCTTACGGTGGCCATCGCACTTGCGGGAGCGCTTCCATTGCGGCTGCTGGGCAAAGTAAAACCGGCCATAATTTTTCGGGAGCAATGAGTGGCGACGCTCGTACGAGTGGATGACCTGCGCAAAGAATTCGGAAAGGTGCGCGCGCTTGCGGGCGTGTCGTTCAACGTGGAAGCGGGCGAATGGATCGCCATCATGGGACCTTCGGGCTCAGGAAAGACGACACTGATTAATATTTTAGGCGGCCTGGACACGCCCACTTCAGGACAAGCGATTGTGGACGAAGTAGATGTTGCGCGGCTGGACGAATCCGGACTCACTCGTTTTAGAGCGCAAAAGATTGGATTTATTTTTCAACAATTTCATCTGGTGCCATATCTGACGGCGGTTGAAAACGTGATGTTAGCTCAATATTTTCATAGCGCCACGGATGAAAAAGAAGCGCAGCTAGCGCTTGAACGTGTGGGCTTGGCCGATCGCATCGAGCATCTTCCCGGGGCCTTGTCCGGAGGCGAGCAGCAACGCGTGGCCGTCGCGCGTGCGCTGATCAATCATCCGAAACTGATTCTGGCCGACGAACCTACGGGAAATCTCGACGAAGCGAATGAAGAGACCGTGATCCAGCTTTTTCGGGAATTGCACAGCGAGGGACACACGATCCTGATGGTGACGCACGATCCTGCCATCGGAAATCTTGCGGATCGTCGCATCGAATTCGCGCATGGCCGTTTGGTGAAAGTCACGCCCTCGAATGATGCGTCGCGGAACGCTTACAGATAACTGCCCGTTAGCCAGGCCGCAAGCAGTCGATTTAGTTCGCCTTCACTCCAAGTTCCAGGAAGAGAAAACTAACCATATTGGTTTCCTCTTCGATTTGCTTCGTAAGAGAACCTCCCTGAGAATGCCCCGACTTCGTATCGTAAAGCAATAAAATTGGACGATCCGAAGCAGTGGCCGCTTGCAGGCGCGCAGCCATTTTGCGAGCGTGCAGCGGCGCGACACGCGTATCTCCATCGCCCGTCATCAAAAGGACCGCAGGATACTTCACGCCAGCTTTCACATTATGATAAGGCGAGTAAGCGTATAAATATTTGAACTGCGCGGGATCATCCGCGGCACCAAACTCGGGTACCCAAAAAGGTCCGTCTTCGAAAATCTGGTATCGCAGCATGTCAAGCACGGGGTAAGCACAAACGACGGCTTGAAACAGTTCCGGTTTTTGCGTGAGCGCCGCCCCCACCAAAATCCCGCCGTTGCTGCCGCCTTCAATCGCCAGTTTTTTCGGATTGGTGTAACCCTTTGCGATCAGCCATTCCGCCGCGGATTCGAAGTCGTCAAAGACATTTTGTTTTTTTTCCAGCATTCCGTTGCGATGCCATTCTTCCCCGAATTCTCCGCCGCCGCGGAGATTTGGTTGTGCAAATATTCCGCCAGCCTCTACCCACGCGGCTGCGCCCTCAAAGAAGTAAGGAGTGAGGTTGTAACCAAATCCGCCATACCCGGTGAGCCAAACGGGACGCGCGCCGTCGCGAACGATTCCTTTTTTGTAAAAAAGAAACATGGGCACTCGCGTTTTGTCCTTGGACTCATACCAAACCTGTTCAACGGTGTAGCCTTTCCCGTCGAAGGGTACGTGCGGACTGGCCCAAGATTCCATCTTTCCGTTTTTTAGGTCATAGATATAAATCGTTGCAGGGACATTGAACGAGTGAAAATTCACAAAAACATTCTGCTCGGCCCAGTCGCCGCTTGAACCGGCCACAGCTCCAATACCAGCGAGTGGAACATCAGCGGCGGCTTTGCCGTCTGTTTCAAACACCTTCAGTTGCGAAGAAGCATTGCGCACGTACTGCACCAGCAGCTTTCCGCCGACCAGGCTGACCTTTTCAATTGCGGCGTCGGTTTCAGGGATGATTTCTTTCCAAGCTTCCGGCGCGGGATTTTGCAAATCCACGCGAAAGACGTGCCAATGGGGAGCTTTCCAATTGGTGGAAATGTACAATGCGCCGCCTTGAATCTCCCCATAGAAAAGGGCAGGAACATCTTTTACGACGGTCCGTATCGGACCGGCAGTTTGCAAATCCTGAAAATGAAGCTCGGATTGCGCACCGAACAACACTCTGATGAGGAGATAGCGGCCGTCTTCGGATAACTGCAGACCGATGTCTCTATCACGCCCATAACCTTTGCCGAAGATTTCCTTATCCTCAGTGACAGGGGTGCCCAACACGTGGTGGAAGATGCGCATGCCTTCGGGCTGCATGCGCGAGTAATAGACGCCAGTGTTGTCGCGCTGGAAGGTAACTCCGCCGAGGTCTCCGTAAAGTCCCTTGGGAAGCTGCTCTGGCAGTTCTTTGTGCGTTGCAGTATCGAGAAAATGGACGAGTACTTCGTCTTCGCCCCCGAATCGCACGCCGTAAGCCAAAAGTGAGGCGTCATAGGAAACATCGAGCAGTTCGACGCTGAGCGAGTGCTCCGCGCTCAGTGGGTTAGGATCCACCATTACTTCGTCAGCGCCCTGAAGACCGTGGCGACCGTAGATAACTGATAAATCCTGGTCCCCACGGCGCTTCGAGAAAAAATAATAGCCGTTGCGAGCGACAGGCACGTCGAATGAGTCAACCTTCATTAATTCGCTGAGACGTTTTGTGATTTCTCCGCGCTGCGGCACGGCATCGAGCAGCGCAGCAGTGCAACGATCCTGTGCTTCAATCCACGCGCGCGTTTCGGGGCTATGCTGATCTTCGAGCCATCGATAGGGGTCTGCGATCGAGACGCCGTGGATTGTGTCTACAACGTCATCCTTGCGAGTCGGCGGAGGACATTTCTTGTCCGCAGAATTTGACTGGCCGTTGATGAGACCGGGATTGAGCCCCAGCACAGCCGCAAAGCTGAGTATGCTGAGTATGAAGATCAAGCGACGAATGCTGGCGGACAGGTGAAACGGTAGTGACCGAATCACAAAATGAGGGCGAGCGCATTCTTGTAGCGAGCCCATTTTGCCTTCCTTCGCCTCAGCCGGTTAGCTAGCACCCATGCGTACCATCCTGGACTTGAGAATTATCGCAAAAGCCTTCACAGGTTCCAATTGGCAGGAGCGCAAAGGTACTGGCGCGAGTCTGCTAGAATTGAAGGAATGCCGATACCACACGATGTGCGAAAAAAACCGATGGACGTGAAAGTGCGCGTCACAACGGGCGAGGGCGTTGACGTTACATGGTCCGATGGCCATACCAGCCACTTCGATTTTCCTTATCTGCGAGAAAATTGTCCGTGCGCTCTGTGCAATGATGAGCGCGAGAAAAAAGCGCGAGTGGCCTCTTCGAGCGGCGGAACTGCTCCAAGCGCCGTGCTGCCGATGTTTAAACCTCGCGTAACGGCCAAGAGTGCTACGGCAGTGGGCAACTATGCCGTGCAGATCGAATTTTCCGATAGCCATGCGACCGGAATCTACAGCTTTGAACATTTGCGCGAAATCTGTCCGTGTGAGGCGTGTCAGCGTGAGTTTCGTCCCGTAGCAAAAGAAACTTCCTGATGCCTATAAGGACTGCGCGCTTTTTCGGCACTCTTAACGGAAAAAAAGTTGGAACGACACTTTGTTTTTGGGCGGAATTCAACGTATAGTTCTTCAACTTACTTCATAACGCATGTCATCTGACTCCACCGGCCACATTTTCACCCCAGGTAGGGTACGTCCCGTAGCGAAGGTCCTGGTTGCCACTACGGCCATGCTGGCGTTTATTTCTTTCTGGCGGGCCGCGGCGATCGTTCTGAATGACCTTGCCTCGTCGGCCTATTACGCCGGCGGCGAGGCCGAGCAATTCATCGGCAAGACGGCTCCGTGGTTCATCCTCGGCATCATGCTGTTCTCGTATGCTGTGCGCGCGATTTACGTTGAAAGCTGCAGCATGTTTGTCCGTGGCGGCGTGTACCGCGTGGTGAAAGAAGCGCTGGGCGGCACGCTGGCAAAGTTTTCCGTTTCCGCGCTGATGTTTGATTACGTACTCACCGGACCGATCAGCGGTGTTTCTGCGGGCCAATATCTCGTAGGTGTGCTCAACGAATTATTTGTGTTCGCGCATCTTCCCATTCATCTCCACGTGAACGGTACTGCGGCCGCAGTTGCCATCGTAATTACGCTTTATTTCTGGTGGGAAAATATCAAAGGCGTCCCGGAATCGAGTGGAAAGGCGCTGCGTATCATGCAGCTCACCACCATCATGGTGATTGTCCTGATCGGATGGTGCTTCTACACCTTGTATGCTCGTGGTGGCTGGCACCTTCCTCCGGCACCGTTGCCGCGGAACATGAAGCTCGACAAGGGATCGCTTGGGTGGCTTGATCGCTATCAATGGGCGCACGCGATCACGCTGATCGCAATTCTTGTAGGGCTGGGGCATTCGGTGTTGGCCATGAGCGGTGAAGAGTCGCTTGCGCAGGTTTACCGGGAAATCGAACATCCCAAGCTGCGCAATCTGAAAAAGGCCGGGCTGATCATCTTTATTTACAGCTTGGTCTTCACTTCGCTGGTTTCGTTCTTCGCTGTGATGATCATTCCTGACGATGTGCGCGGAAAATTCACCGAGAACTTGATCGGTGGATTGTCCATGCACCTTGTTGGGAGTTTTCCTGTACGACTGGCGTTTCACGTGTTCGTAGTGGTTGTCGGCACCCTGATCCTTGCGGGAGCCGTGAATACCGCGATTGTAGGTTCCAACGGCGTGTTGAACCGTGTGTCGGAAGACGGCGTGCTGACCGATTGGTTTCGTCACCCGCATTCAAGATTTGGAACTACTCATCGCATCATCAACATGGTAGTGGCGTTTCAGATCATCACCATTCTCGCCAGTCGCGGCGACGTAACTTTCCTGGGAAACCTTTACGCATTCGGTGTGATTTGGAGTTTTGCGATGAAGGGCATCGCAGTTCTGGTGCTGCGTTATACGCATCCGCAGGATCGCGAATACCGCGTGCCGCTGAATCCCGTGATTTTCGGTGTGGAGATTCCCATTGGTCTGGGACTCATCACTCTGGTCTTGTTTGCTATTGCGGTGATCAATTTATTTACGAAGCCCGATGCGACCATGGCGGGAATCACATTTACTTTAATACTTTTTACCGTGTTCGAAATTTCCGAACATCGCATGCACAAGCGCCAAGCGGGCGCCGCGCACGTGGAGCTCGATCAATTCAATCTCACGAAGGAAGCCGAGCTTACACCTACCAGCGTTGGCGTTGCTCCAGGCAATATTCTTGTTCCGGTGAGCACGTATTACGCTTTGTACCACCTGGAAGCTGCTTTGAAGCGCGTAAAGGGACTCGACGCTGAAATCGTAGTGTTGCACGTGCGCATGCTACGCCGCGCGGCTTCGGGTGAATATGACTTGGATGCCGATCAACTCTTCAGCACCATCGAGCAATTATTGTTCACGAAAGTTCTGGCCATCGCGGAAAAAGAAGGCAAGCCGGTGCGCTTGGCGGTGGCTGCGGCGAACGATTTGTGGGAAGGTATTCTGCGGACGGCTATGAATCTTCAGTCGAGCACGATTGTCAGCGGAAGTTCGTCCAAGATGCCGGTTACCGAGCAGGCGCGCGAGATTGGATTAGCCTGGGAACGTATGCCGGAACCTCGGCCTCGCCTGACCTTGGAAATTTTCACGCCCGCTGGGCAAGAATACATTTTCTATCTCGGACCGCACGCGCCGCGCCTTACGCCGAAAGAAATCGATGTGCTGCACAAAATGTGGCTGCAGTTCAGCGAAAAACTGCCAGGCGAGGAACTGCACCACCACGACATCATCCATTTCGCTCTTACCGAATTAGAGCGGGAAATTGCGGCAGGTCAAGGTGACGAAGTCCTTGAGAGGCTCCGCCAGCATCTCCGTGAAATTCAGTCGCGCCGGTTGAATCCGCCAGAAGGCCAGCTGAATTTACCTGCCAAGCGGAATTGATCAGAGTTCGGAAGTAAGCCCGGCCGCGTCCAGAATCCTCATGCTCGAAGTTCCGAAGTGCAATTCGGGCAGCGCGTGGCTTTGATCGAGATTGCCGAAAAACAATAGGGACATTCCTTGGTCGCCGGCGCCGCAGCCGGAACTGGCTTTTTCCAGCGATTCACCTGGCGGATTACCAGGAAGATCACGAAAGCCACAATCAAAAAATCGACCGCGTTATTCAGGAACAATCCGTAATTGATGGTGGGCGCTCCGGCCGCTTTTGCGGCCGCCAATGAGTCGTAATGCGCGCCGGAGAGGTTCAGAAAAAGGCTCGAAAAGTCCACTCGCCCGAGGATAAGTCCAATCGGCGGCATGATCACGTCGCTTACCAGCGAGGTGATGATCTTTCCGAAAGCGGCGCCAATGATGATACCTACCGCCATGTCCAGCACGTTGCCTTTCATCGCGAATTCTTTGAACTCTTTCAGCATGGTCCGATCCTTTTGACGCTGATGTTTGTGTCGTCCAGGTCAGGCGGTATTTCCTGCCTTAGACGGACTGGGGATTAAATTGATGAGGCTGACGTTATCCATAAGCGGGCCGACTTGCAAGAGAGAAGCATTTCGTCCTCTCAACGAAAGGACTCACGTCTGCGGCCGCAATTCCTTACTCCGCGCGAAGAGGATGACGCCGAGAATGCCGCGAAATACTAAAACCACTCCCGCGCTCCCAAGTAGCGTTGGGATATAGCGCAGAGGAAGGAGCGGAATGCCAAGAACAAGCAAGCCGACCAATACAAGCGAGCCAGCGCGTATTTTGGCCGGAACGGAATTGGAGGGAGGTTCGCGACGCACCCATGCTCGCGCGCCCCAGTAAAGAAAAATAACTCCGAGAGCGATCAAAGCCGCGGGGCGCGTCGGCAATCCCACGCGCCCGGAAATAGCTAGCAGAATCAAAAGCGCTCCGAGAAGTAAAACGATGGCCTCATTGAGAAGTTGAAAGAGCTTCGCGGTTGTCGGCATATTGTTTTCTTCGCCAGCTCGCTATTACACAGCGACCATGTTGATCGAATATCTCGCAATCACACTCTCGCCCACGAGCCGCCGTGGCCCTAGCGCCCTGGACATGGAATGATACAATTAAACTTTTGGCGTGTCGCACTGCCGGCTGCAAGCTATCGTTCAGGGAGAATTCAGTGCATAAAGTGATCATCATCGGAAGCGGATGCGCCGGCCTTACCGCCGCAATCTATGCAGGGCGCGCTGATTTGAAACCGCTGGTTCTAGATGGGTATGAGCCCGGCGGGCAACTCGCCTTGACCACCATGGTGGAAAATTTCCCCGGGTTCCCGGATGGCATCCTAGGACCGGAACTCATCGAGAATACGCGCAAACAAGCTCAGCGCTTTGGGACCGAGTTTCGCTCAGGCGCGGTGACTTCGGTGGACCTGAGCAAGCGCCCCTTTAAAATTGAGGCAGGAAAAGAAAGCTACGGATGCGAGGCGCTGATTGTTGCGGCCGGCGCTTCGGCGCGTATGCTCGGAATCGAATCCGAAGGTCACTTGCTCGGGCACGGGGTTTCCACTTGCGCCACCTGCGATGGCTACTTTTTCCGCGGACGCGACATTCTGGTAATTGGCGGCGGCGACACGGCGATGGAGGAGGCTACTTTCCTCACAAAATTTGCCAAGACCGTGACTATCGTGCACCGGCGCAACGAATTTCGCGCCACCAAAATTATGCTGGATCGCGCCCGTGCAAACGAGAAAATCAAGATTCTTACTCCTTACGTCATTGACGAAGTTCACGACGTGGACAAAAAGTCGGTCGAGATGGTCACGCTTCGAAACGTGGATACCGACGAGAAGAAAACCATGGCCACCGAGGGAGTCTTCGTGGCGATTGGGCACGATCCCAACACAAAAGTATTCAAAGGTCAGCTAGAGATGGATGAGGCGGGTTATCTGCTTACCCACGATGGCTCGAAGACGAACGTGGAGGGCGTTTTTGCCGCCGGGGACGTGCAGGACCATCATTACAGGCAGGCCGTCACCGCGGCAGGTTCAGGCTGTATGGCGGCTATTGATGCCGAAAAATTCCTTGCTAGGCTCGAAAAATAGTGCGTTCGCTTCGCTTGCAGCACAATCTCCAGACCACGAACTTTCGATCGTTCTCCATACGCATATCGGGGCAAGCTGCTTTCTGATGCGCTCATTTCTTTTACATCTCTCCGAGAACAAACGTCTCGCGCCGTTGATTATCAACAATTCAGTGAGCCGCCGTGTGGCCCGCCGGTTTGTCGCTGGCGAGACGCTGGATGACGCCGTCGAAGCCGCCCGGAACCTAAATCGTGAAATGCGATTGGCCAGCCTGGACTTGCTAGGTGAAAACGTTTCAGATGAAGCTGGCGCGCGTCGAGCGGCGGAAAACTACCTTTCGATTTTCGGGCGGATTGAGCTCGAAAAGCTGGATGCCAACGTATCGCTCAAGCTTACCCAACTGGGACTAGATTTAAGCGAAGCGCTCTGCCAGGAACTTCTGGAGAAGATCGTTGCGCACGCCACGACCCACGGGAATTTCGTGCGCATCGACATGGAAGGTTCCGCCTACACCGAACGCACCGTGGAATTGACCAAGCGGGTTCGCGCCAAGTTTTCTGGGGTAGGTACGGTGATGCAGGCCTATTTATACCGCGCTGAAAAAGATGTCCTGGATTTGCTGGCAGTAGGCTGCCGGCTTCGCCTTTGCAAAGGCGCGTATCAAGAGCCGCCGGACGTCGCGTTTCCGAAGAAGTCCGATGTAGATGCCAATTATGTGAAATTGATGAAACTAATTTTGCCGAGCGGAATTTACCACGGCATTGCCACTCACGACCCCGCCATGATTGACGCCACCAAAGCGTTCGTTCGCGAGAAAAATATCAACCGCGAACAATTCGAATTTCAGATGCTTTACGGGATTCGCACGGATCTGCAACAACAGCTTGTTCGAGAAGGCTACCGTCTTCGAATTTATATTCCCTACGGTACCGACTGGTTTCCTTATTTCATGCGCCGTCTGGCTGAACGTCCTGCAAACTTAACTTTCTTTTTACGCAACCTGCTCCCCAGAAGTTCACAACCTTCATCTTCCTAATTCCGGAACGCAAGCGAAGTCAATTTATGATTTATAAAGTTTGCCAAGTGCCGAGGCTTAAGACTTGCGGCAAACCGCGACGCCATCGCGCAGAGGAATAATGATCGGAAAGAGTTCCGACGATGAATATATGAGCTTGTTGAACTGCTGGATCGCTCGCGTCCGCGGATCGTTCGTTTTCCGCGTAACTCTGCCGGACCACAGCACGTTGTCCGTGAGCAGCAATCCGCCCGAGCGCAGTCGCGGAACCGCCTTGCGCAAAGCCTCTGGATATTGGTGTTTATCTACATCGATGAAAATCAGATCGAACACGCCGGGCACTTGGTCAATTAAATTCACGGCGTCGCCGGTCATAATCTGAATACAATTTTCAACTCCGGCACGTTTGAAGTAGCCACGAGCGCGGGTGGCGTTGGCGGGGTCGCCATCTGTGTAATAAACTTCCGCGTCCGCGCCCGCCGCGCGTGCCAGCCAGATCGTGGAATAGCCGATGGCCGAACCCATCTCAAAGATCCGTTTGGCTCCGGAAATTTGCGCCATTAGGTAAACCATTCGCGCAACAACGGGGCCGATGATCGGCACGTCATGTTGCTTGGCGTAGCGCTCCATTTCCGAAATGACTGCATCACGCTTGGGCAACAGATCCGCGAGGTACTCTTGGACCTTTGCATTCAAAATACCAGGCATTCGTTTCTCTCCCAGAAAAGAATGAAACGTCTAACCGAGCGTATCTCCCGGTTTCATGTCGTGAATCTCAAGACCCGAAATATCTTTCGTCAGCCGCCTAAGTTCATCGGGCGTGCCTACCAACACAGGAAATGTTCCAAAGTGCATCGGAATTACGTGGCGAACGCCGAGCAGGCGTATGGCCATGGCTGCTTGCCGCGGGTCCATCGTGTAGTAGTCACCGATCGGCAAGAGCGCCACGTCCGGGGAGTGGAGCTCGCCAATAATTTTCATGTCGCCAAAGACGGCCGTGTCACCGGCATGATAAATCTTAAATCCGCCCGGAAGACGAACGATGTAGCCGCATGCTTCTCCGCCGTAAACGATTTTCTTGCCGTCCTGAATTCCGCAGGAATGGATCGCGTGGACCATGGTGGCCTCAATCTCGCCTACCCTTTGAGTGCCGCCTTTATTCATTCCATGCGTATGGCGCACGCCTTTTGATTCAAGCCACGCGCACGTTTCAAAGATTCCCACAACTTGCGGCTTGTGCTTTTTCGCCAGGGTCACCGCGTCAGCGATATGATCGAAATGACCGTGTGTAATAAGCATAGTGTCAATGCGGCTGAATTTCTTCAGTGGCTTAGGACACATCGGGTTGGTTCGCACCCAAGGATCGAGAACGATTACTTTTCCAGATGGCGTGGTGATGCGAAACGTCGCATGACCGAGCCACGTGAGTTTATTTCCTCGCGTTTCGAGCATGCATGATTCCCTCGTTATGAATTTAACTTTGGCCGGCTATATTAAGGGCCGGCAACCGATTTATTCTGCGCAGCGGATTTTGTAAGAAGATCGCGGAACGCTTGTTCGAAGACCGGGCGAGGACGCGTACCTAAAAAATACAGATTGATGCGGCCGTCGCGCGTATAAAAAATAGTTTGCGGCATCGTGCCATTCCAGGCCGGATTTACGCCGCGGTAGAACCCATCGAGATCAATACCTGGTTTCTGCCGGTAATTAGGAAAGTGTGGCTGCGTGCGCGCAAGGAACCGGCGAACTAGGTTCATGTCGGAATCGTCGTCCATGTTTATGCCAATCACGCTGATGCCTTGCGATTTGAATTCGGCGGCCAGCTCAACAATTAGCGGATATTCGTCGCGACAAGGTTCGCACCAGGTAGCCCAGAAATTTACGGCCAGCGGCTTCCCGCGGGACTTCGTGAGCAGCTGCTGATACCCCGCCAGGTCGATGACTTGCGGATCAGGCGTCTTCGTCGAGGATTGAGCGGTGACAGTCAAAGATTTCGCTGGCGAACCATGTGTACGCGCCAGATCAACTGAGGTAAACAAAAATAGCAAAGCTAAAGCGAAGATCAGGGATGGAAATTGCTGTCTGCGTTTCAAATGCCACCGTCCTCAATTGGCCATTCTAGCGGGTCTGGGGCTTGCCGCCAACCTCTACAAAAGAACAAGATAAGGACGATGGCCTGCGCTTGTACCTGCTATTATTTGATGGTATAAAAAATGGATAACGTTTGTTGGCAATACTCCCGGACTATCCGGGGTGCGTGATCTCTTTGAGGAGAACGGGAAATGGCCTACGTAATCGCTGAACCCTGCATCGGCACAAAAGATACCGCCTGCGTTGACGTCTGCCCGGTGGACTGCATTCACCCGCGCAAAGACGAGGCGGAGTTCGAAGCCGAAAAAATGCTTTATATCAGCCCCGATGAATGTATTGACTGCGGAGCTTGCGTCCCGGTGTGTCCGGTAACCGCGATTTTCGCTTTGGAAGATTTGCCGGAGAAATGGGCTGGCTTCACACCGATCAACGCGGATTGGTACAAGAATAAGAAGGCTTAGAAGCGCACGCTGGCAAAACGCCAGATTCGTTGCGGCGGATCATTTGGTCCGCCGTTTTTGTCGGCGAAGTAGTTAGGCTTCGAGACCGAGCACTTTGCGTCCCTCCGGAGTGATCCTGCTCGGATTCCACGCTGGTTCCCACACGATTTCAACTTTCACGTCGCGCACTTCCGCAATCGAGGCAATCCGGGCCCGAACTTGTTCCGGAATCGCCATGGCAGAGGGGCATCCTTGAGTCGTCAGCGTCATTTTCACTGCGACGTTTCCCTCGGTGTCGGACTGCGCGTCATAAATAAGGCCCAGATCAACAATGTTGATAGGGATTTCCGGATCGTAGCACTGCCTCAACGCGTTCATAATCTGTTCACGCTCGACCGTCATTTACGTTCTCCTTGCCTGAACTCTTCCTGTTGATTCGATGCTGCCGGGCGCAACCGTTGCGATCAACGTTGTTCCAGCGTTTCATAGCCTTCCGCGTGTGTCAATCGCATCCGACGCTTGCGCCGCGCGCCCTCACTGATACACTACGACTTCGCAATTTGACCGAGCCGCACTCGTCGCCGAAGAACAAATTGCTTGGGGAGGCGAAGATTGTGAAAGCTAAATTCCTTGTCTCGCTGACAGCCGCGCTGGTTTCATTGTTTCTCTTCGCGGCAGGGCTAGAGGCGCAGCATGTAACCCACGATGACAACGGCCCGCCGGCGAAGAGCCTTACCTTGACCGCAAAGAATTTTCAGTTTGATCCAGCGATAATTCACATCAAGGTTGGCCAGAAAGTCCGCCTGTACGTCACCGCCCCTGACTCTACGCTAGGACTCAGAATCAACTCGTTTCCTGACGGTGCTACGGCAGCAACTCCGCCCGGTTTGTATTTTGTGTTTGGTGAGGACTGCTGGAAACTCAGAAAAGGTGAAACTCTTCCGATTGATGTTGTGGGCGACACGCCGGGCACCTATACGTACACGTGCTGCAAGGGATGCGGAAAAGAGCACAAATCGATGAAGGGCCAACTCATCGTCGATCCTTAGCTTTTGAGCCATCAAACTTGCTATCAGTTTCGCTGAAACGTAGTCGTGGAATCTCTGACCGCTTTGGATTTTCACCCTTGCCAATATTTCTCGCCCACTGCTTCGCCGCGGAGCGCAACTCGTCGACAGCAAGACCGCGATGATTTGCAGGGAAGCGTGACAATTTGACGATGCCAGCAGCGAGCAGGGTCTCGGTCCCATCGGTGTTTTCCCTGCAATAGTGATGAAACGCAGCCGCGATTTGAATGATTCCCTGTAGAAAGGTTTTCTCCGGTTCGGTTTCCTCCAACCATATCTCTTCCCACACCTCATGGGCTTCAAAAAATTCACCCGCGTTAAAATATGAGATGCCGCACTGAAATTTTTCGTCCTTGTTCATGGATTCCATCGCGTGAATGTTCTTTTCTCGTTAAACTTCTTATGTAGCGAAACATCATAGCAGGCCCATCAGGAGCAAGCAGGCGAATGGAAATCAATATTCAGTTGCCGGAGGTTAAACTTGGCACGGTTGAGGCCGACGGAGTACACGTGGCGCCTGGCAACCAAGAATTACCGCAATTGCTAGCTGAAGTCTGCGAACGCAAACGCCGCGACTCCACGTTGGAATCGTTGGCCGAGGAAAAATCGGTTCGCGACGTTCGTGCAATGTTTCGCGCCTGGGGAATGGACCCTTCGAAATATCGTCCGTCTTCGGAAGCTCTACTCCGCCGCGTGGTGCAAGGGAAGGGCCTTTATCGCGTTTCAAATGTCGTTGATATCGGAAATCTAGGGTCGATCGAGACAGGCTGGCCCTTCGGTTGTTACGATCGCTCCCAGATTCGGCCTCCTATAGAATTTCGGCACGGCGCTTCGGGCGAGAAGTATGAAGGTATTGGCAAGCAAACCTGGCATCTTCAAGGGCGTCCGCTACTCGCTGATCCCCTGGGGCCATTCGGCAGCCCAATTAGCGACTCGACTCGAAGCATGATCACGGAAAGTGCGCGCGATATTCTCGTCGTTTTGTACGTACCCGCCGGCGTGCCTGATACATCCATAGAAACGGCAATGAAACGGCTCAGCGAACGCCTCGCTCTCTTTGCGGGAGCGTCAGAGACGCGCACCGGAATCTGTCGCGCGAGCTAAACAGAAACGCTTAGCTTAGTGGGCTGAAGAAATTCACATTAATGTTCTTGCCTTGTCGTCTGTGAAGTTCGGCTGATTCAGGTTATTCTGTTAACTTCCATTGAGGTTTGGTAGTGGCGAAATTTCAACTTGCCCTTCTCATTCACGCGCACCAGCCGGTCGGAAATTTCGACGATGTTATCGAGCGCGCCTATCAACATTCCTATTTGCCCTTCGTAGAAACTTTGGCACGTCATCCTTCGATTCACATGGGTCTACACTATTCGGGCGTTCTGCTCGAATGGTTGGAACGCGCGCACCCGGAATATTTCGAGCTGCTTCGCACGCTGGTGAAGCGTGGACAGATAGAAATCGTCGGTGGAGGTTTTTACGAACCGATCCTGGTTGTAATTCCGTCGGAAGACTGTTTCGAGCAAATCACCAGGCTTGCGGACTACATTGAAAAGCATTTTGGTCGTCGGCCGAAAGGCGCATGGCTCGCGGAACGCGTATGGGAACCGCAGCTGCCCTCATCGCTCGCGGCGGCAGGAGTTGAATACACGCTGGTTGATGACAACCACTTCCTCGGCGCGGGATTTGAGCTGGACCAGCTCTTTGGGTACTTCACTGCTGAGGATCAATGCCGCTCGGTGAAAGTTCTGCCAGGCCTGAAAGCGTTGCGCTATCTGATCCCATTTCGGGGAGCTGAAGAAACGTCGCAATTCTTGCGGCGCGCCGCGGGTGAACACTCGGGCAGTTTTGCCGCCATGGGCGACGACATGGAGAAATTCGGCGTTTGGCCCGGAACTTACGACCATTGCTATCGCGATCATTGGCTCGAGAATTTCTTCACCGATCTGGAACGCAATTCCGACTGGCTGGAAACGAGCACGCCGATTGACGCTGTAAGTTCGCACGGGTCATTGGGACGCGCCGATCTTCCCACTGCCTCCTACAGCGAGATGATGGAATGGTCTCTGCCCACGCTGGCGCGGAACCGCTACCACGCCTTGACTGTGGAGTTTGGTAATCGTCCCGCGGAATTGCCTTTCTTGCGCGGCGGTATTTGGAGGAATTTCTTCTCGAAGTATTGCGAATCGAACTTGCTGCACAAAAAAATGCAGCACGTTTCAGCCAAGGTTCGCCGTCTGGAGCAAATCAGCCGCCCAAACAAATCCTTTCGAGCGGTTCGGGAGGAAGCCAAGACTCTGGTGCTGCGAAGCCAATGCAATGACGCGTACTGGCATGGAGTTTTCGGCGGCCTCTATTCACCGCATTTACGCACCGCGCTTTGGCGTTCTTTAGTGCAAGCGGAATCCAGCGCAGACTCGTTGGCACATCGCGGACGTCGATATGCCACCGTGGAATCCATCGATTTTAATGCCGATAGCCGTGACGAAATCTATTTCTGCTCGGATCGCTATGCAGCTCTGCTTTCCCCTGACGACGGCGCCACGATTTCCGCGCTCGATTGCCGTCAATCGAATGCTGCGTTGATTAACTCGCTCTGCCGCCGGCCAGAGTCTTATCACGCAGCCTTGAAGAATCTTTCTGCGAAGAAGGCTTCCGACGTCCAATCCATTCACGAACAAACACGCACAAAAGAAGCCGGCCTTGAACGTTTTCTCCACTACGACCGTTGGCCGCAGAATGCCTTTCGTTTAAAACTATTTGGCCGCGCCAAGAATTACGAAGATTGCACGACGGTACGATTGGAAGAAAACTTCGGTCTGGCAGGTGGCCGTTATCGTCCCACAGATGTCACTGCGACAAAGGCTACGTTCGTAGCGGAAGAAAGCAACGATTGGCCGGCTGAAAAAACATTTTCGTTTTCAGCCCTCCCGCAAGGCTTCCAAATTATCTGCGACGTTATCCTGCAGCGCACAGCGCCGGGAGCAGCCTCCATGTTCGTAGGGATCGAGTTGGTCATCAACTTCCTCGCGCCTTCGGCGCCGGACCGTTATTTTGAAACGCATGGGCAGCGCTATCCGCTTCGCTGGGGTGCCTCCACACCCGCATCCGAGTTGCGAATGGTGGATGAGTGGCAAGGAGTAAGTGTGACGCTTGACGCCCCCAACGCGCAGGATTTTTGGGTAACGCCGATCGAGAGCGTCTCAGAATCGGAAGAAGGCTTTGAGCGCATCTATCAAGGCTCGCAAATTATGGCTGTATGGCCAATCGAGCTCGCGCCTGGAGCAAGGTGGACTGGTAGATTAGGATTGAAAGTGGAACAGGTGGCGCAAGAAAAGAAGACTGAATAGCAGTTGATCCAACGGAAATGCCGCGGTTGCGCTAAATCGCTAAGCTCTGCTACATTGCGCCATAAGAAAAAACGGAGGAAAAATGGCTCTATCCAAGGAATTGCTCGATATTTTAGTCTGCCCGCTGGATAAAACGCCCGTGAAATTGACTCCAGACGGTAGTGGACTGAAGTGTTTCGCTTGCCGGCGCGTCTATCCGATTCGCGACGACATTCCAGTGATGCTCATCGACGAAGCGCGTATCGAAGCTCAGTAAACGGCTGGTCGATTAACGAACGTTGGATCGCGTCGTGCGGCGCTTCTATGGCGGAAAGCCAAGCGACTGGTCTTTGAATTCCACCCAAATTTTCACTTCTTTTGTCTTACTCTGCTTTGCGGCGTCGCTATCTTCGGGAAACGGCTGGTAGGGGCTGAGCTCAACGGTGGCAACAACTCCGGACGCATTCGGTTTGGTTTTTTCCATGTGTTCCAAGTGGAAGCTTTTTATAGGGCCGTAATACCCATCCGGCCCCCAATCTTCCTGAAAATCCTTGAAGGAATACGTCTCCGACGGCTTCCATATCCGGTACGCCTCGTCCATACGTCCGGCAATTACCGCATCCATGAAATGCCGGATTGTTTTTTCTTCGGTGTGAAAGCGAAGCTGATACGCGACGAAGGCCACAATAAGCGCAACAAAAACTAATCCCGTAATAATGTAACGCAGCACCTTCGATGGCGGATGCTCTTCGGTAGAATCAAACAGTCCCACGAACGCTCCTTGGAATTACAACTGGCGTTTGAATAGTATCAGGCAGCCGGCAATCATCACCGCTGAAATACCCAGCAAAACTATCACGTCCATGTAGATTCCTTCAATGCCGGTGCCTTTCAGCGTGAGATTGCGCAAAGCGTGCACTGTGTATGTGAAAGGATCGATCACCGCAATCCAGCGAAGCCAGCGAGGAAAAGCTTGAATCGGATAGACCGCTCCGGAAGGGAAGAATAATAGCGTATTCAAAACGCCGAATGTGGCACGGGGCACCAGCGGGTCGTCCACGCGAACCATCAGCAAAAACATAAAACTCATCATTGCGATCGCCGCACAAGTAACCACGATTGCGAGATAAAATAGGCGTACCGGATCCCAAATCCGTGGAATTCCTGCAATCATTCCACCAATGATGGTCAGCACCATGCCGGCCATCAATCCCTTGACCGTTCCTGCGCCGATAAGTCCGGCCACCAATTCGGATTTCTTGATCGGCGTTACCAGATACCCTTCGTGAAGTCCGCGCGCTTTGTCGTCAATGAATGTTATTCCGCCACCGATCATGGCCACCACAAATATCGAAAGCGCGATTGAGCCCGCCAACAAATATTTTATGTATTCGATATAAGGATAAATCTCCACCGTGTTCAATTGAATTTGGCTGGCCAACCGCGGCTCTACATCGGGCGCGTTGAGCTGTTCCACCATTTGCTGCACCCGCTCCAGAATTGCGTTGGAGATGAATTGGTCGGTGTTGTCCTCCATAAAGGCGATTCGCGGACGGTCGCGATGGTAATAGCGCTGCGAGAAATCCTTTGGAACGTAAACCACTGCCCGGACATAGCCGTTGCGCAGATCTTCACTAGCCTTTTGCTCTGAATCATAGTCAATCACATGAAAGGTCCGCGCATTTGCAGCAATTCCGTTGAACATCTCGCGAACCTTGAGCGATTCCACAGAATGATCCATGTCCACGAAAGCTACTTGAACGCCCGTCACTTTGCCGCCGAAGGCGTAACCCAGCACGACTAATTGCATCAACGGAAACACCATGGAGGTCATCATCAGCGCGGGGCTGCGGAAAAATTTGCGCAGGTCGCGCTCGATAAGCGCCCATGTACGGTTGAAATTCATGCTGCCGCGCTCTCCACTGATTCTCCACTGATTTCCTGAGCTCTTTACGCTCAGCGATAAAGATGACCAATGTCATAACGTGCGCCGGCGTTCGACGCATCGCGCAAATCGCTTCCGGTGTAATGCACGAAAACGTCATCAAGCGTAGTGCTCTGCACCGAAACTCGTTTCACGCCCACGCCTTCCGAGCGCGTCAAATCCATCAGCGCTGCAATGGTTGCAGGCCCGTCGCTCGAAGTGATATGCACAACGTCTTCACGCTGCGTCACCCCAGTAACGTGGGGCAGTGCCTGTAGCCGGGAAATCCAATCACTTGGCGCATTCACGAACTCAGCTTCCACGGTATCTATGCCGGAAATGCTGTCCTTCAGCCGCGTAGGTGTGTCCAGCGCCGCGAGCTTTCCGTGATCGACAATTGCGATGCGGTCGCAAAGCTTGTCGGCCTCTTCCATGTAATGCGTGGTGATTAATATGGTGAGCTCGGAACGCTCGCGCAGTTTGCGTATCATCTGCCAAACGTTAGTTCTGGAAACCGGATCCAAACCAGTCGTCGGCTCGTCCAGAAACAAAATCTTTGGCGAATGGATCAGTCCGCGCGCTATTTCCAGCCGCCGTCTCATGCCGCCCGAAAAAGTGCGCACCAAGGCGTCTTTGAATTTGAGTAGGTCCACCGATTCGAGCAAGTCGTGGATGATCTGTCCCCGTTGCTGGCGGGGCACTCCGTAAAGTTTCGCGTGGACTTCCATGTTCTCAACGGCAGTAAGTTCAGGATCGGAAGTCAGCGCTTGAGGAATCACTCCCATGGCGAAACGCACTCCGTTAGCGTCTTCGCGAATATCATGTCCCGCGATTCGCGCGGTGCCGGAAGTCGGAGGCGTCAAGGTGGTCATCATACGAATCAGCGTGGTCTTTCCCGCGCCGTTTGGCCCCAGCAAACCAAAAATCTCCTGTTGCGCGACATTGAAGCTGACGTCGTTGACGGCCACCAAATCTCCAAACTTTTTTGTAAGATGATCCACTTCGATCGAATTCATAGTTTCGTCCACACCTGCATTACAGTCGCGCGAACCAGCTTTTCTTCGCCGGTGGAGGCAGCAGCACCGTCGCGGTCATTCCCGTAAACAGTCGCCGGCCGGGATTTGGAATGGCCACTTTGATGGCGAAAGTTTTGATGTCGCGCTTCGTGCGGCTCACGTCTCGCTGTGTTGCGAAGTCGTTTTCGACACCCTTGAAATATACCGGCCCCTCGATCACGTCCCCAGAAGGCAGCTTTACTCGCAATTGTTGTCCGAACGAAATGGAGTCGATGTAAGACTCTTCCACGTCGGCATGCACCCACAGATGATCCACATCTACGACCACCACGATCGGCGAGCCTTGCGCCACAACTTCTCCTTGCTTGGCTACTCGTACGGACACAATCCCGTCAATCGGAGCGTAAATTTTCGTGTAACTGAGTTGCGCGGACACTTGCGCCGCGGTAGCGCGCGCCTGTTCTAACTGCGCCATTGTCGTGTTGATTGCGCTCTTGCGCGCATCCATTTGTTTTCTGTTCGCCTGCGCCACATCTTGTGCTGCAGCTTCCGCTTTTACCGCTTGTTCCAACGCCGTTACCGTCGCTTTCGAAATCTTCACCGCAGCTTCCGCGTGATCGCGGTCTTGCGCCGAGACTTCTCCCTTCGCGAATAGCTGCTGCAGGCGCTTGAGGTCGTCTTGGTCGCGTTCCAATTGCGCGCGTGCGGGAGCCAGTTGCGCATCTGCGGAGATGACTCTGGCCTGCGCCTCGGTCACCGACGCGCCTGTTTGGTTGTCCATCCAGGAGTAGTTATGGTTTGCTTCGTTCACTTGTTCTTCCAGGCTAATAACGTTCGCTTTCGCCGCGGCAAGACTTGCGTTCAATTCCGCGGGGTCAAGTTCAGCGATCAGATCGCCTTTTTTCACCGAGCTGCCTTCGTCCACCGTTAAATTAATAATGCGTCCAGTAATTTGCGGGCTGACCACAAACTCATTTCCGTCCACGACGCCGATCAGCGGAATAGCATTTCCTTGCGGCGTTGTGAAGTAGTACACCACGCCGCAAATTACAAAAATCACCGCGATAAACATCAGGAATTTGCGTCCAGTCATCGCTGCCTCGTTTCTCCGCGCATCAGTCCATAATCCAAAAAATCAAGAAGTGCGTGCTTTCGCTCCTTCAACGACTGGGGAGAAAGCACGTTGCGGCCTGACACCTGGCTCATCACCGGAGCGGCCGCGAAGTAAAAAACTGTCATGCCCAACAAGGTGAAAACAGTTTGATGCGCATCCACCTTGCGAAACTCCCCGCAAGCCACTCCCTCTTCGATCAAGCTTCTAAGCCTCTTGTGAAACGGCCGGAAATATTCGCGCACGATCCATTCGAACTTCGGCGCCGTGTCCATTACTTCTCGCTGAACCAGACGCGGATAATTCGGATGCGTGGCGAAGAAATCGAAATAGCCGTTCACCCATCCGATCAAGCGGTCTCGCGAACTCGTCTTAGCCGCTAACGGAGCGAACGCGGCATTGCGGAGTTGCCGCAGAAGATTTTTCATCACCGCTCGGTGCAGCCTTCTCTTATCCCCAAAGTAGTAGTAGAGCATCGCTTTGTTGGCGTGGGCGGCCGATGCAATTTCCTCCGTTCGCGCGCCGGCCATTCCTTGGTCCGCAAAATGCTCCTCCGCCGCGGCCAAGATGCGCCTCGCGGTCAACGGATTCTTTACTTTCCTTCGTCCTGCTCGCATTTCAGTTACCTATTCCCGTTATTAATATTTAACTAACTGGTTAGTTTAATTGCCACATTCCCTGGCTGTCAAGTTCTTCAAGCCAAGAGTTGCTTGAGACCATACGGCGCGACACGGTGCGCCGAACTCCCCCCCCCTTTCAGAGCCTTCTTGGATTAATATGATTGCGAGTGGAGAATTGTTACTAGGTGGTCAGCGCGCCACCCGCGCCTTCAGGAAGTTCAATGGAGTATTTGGTTCGGGACTTCTCGCGATGCAGTTCGAGACCCAGGTCGATCAGCCGGTCGATCAGTTGAGTGTAGGGAAGCCCAGAAGCTTCCCATAGTTTCGGATACATGCTGATAGATGTAAACCCCGGAATCGTATTCAACTCGTTGACGAAAATCTTGCCGCTGCGACGCTCGAGGAAAAAATCGCAACGCGCCATACCGCATCCATCGATCGCCCCGAAGGCCCGTACGGCGTAATCCTGAAAGCTCTTGATTTGTTTCTTGTTCAGAGGCGCAGGGATCAATAAATCTGTTCCTCCCTCGAGGTACTTTGCCGTGTAGTCGTAATATTCCCGATGCGGAACGATCTCGCCTGGAATTGAAGCGCGCAATTCATCGTTGCCGAGCACGGCAACTTCAATTTCTCGCCCGGCTATACCACGCTCAATCACTATTTTCAATGCGAATTCAGCCGCCAGATCCATCGCACCGGAAATTTCGTTGGCCGTCTTCACGCGCGTCATGCCAACCGAAGAGCCGAGCGTGGCTGGCTTCACGAAAAACGGGAAACGGAAGGTCTTTTTAATCGCTTTCAATGTTGCCGCGCGTTTGTGTTCCCATTCTGACCGTCGTACGGTCATGAACGGAACGATTGGCAATCCAGCCTGTTCGAACAGTCGCTTCTGCACATCCTTATCCATGCCGACAGCCGAAGCCAGAACTCCTGCGCCGACATACGGCAACCCGGCAAGCTCCATCAGCCCTTGCACTGTGCCATCTTCCCCAAATGTACCGTGCAGGACGGGGAAAATAACATCGACCATGATGCTGGGGCGTCCAGCGACGGGCACGAGCGGAACCAATGTGGCAGCGGTGGGATCCGGCGGAAGAATTACGCGATCTCCCGATTTCAAAACGTCCGCAAGCAGCTCCTGTGCGCCTCGGCCCACCAGCCAGCGGCCTTCTTTCGAAATGCCGATCGGCACAGCTTCATACTTCTCCGGATCGAGCGCGCGGATTACAGACGCGGCAGATGCCAGCGAAACTTCATGTTCGCCGGAGCGCCCGCCGAACAGCACGCCTACGCGTAATCGTTTACTGGAAACCACGTTATTGCCCAGCCTTCAGCAGTGCGCAGTTCACAGAATTTTCTTTCCCAGTCCAGATAAGACGAGTTCGACGCCCAACAAAGCGGTCGTGTTGTGCAAATCGATGACCGGATTAACTTCTACAAGCTCGAACGAAACCATCGAGCGGCTATCTGCAATCATTTCCAAAGCGAGATGCGCCTCGCGATATGTGACGCCGCCGCGAACCGGCGTTCCAACGCCGGGCGCGTCGGTAGGATCAACAAAATCCATATCCAGACTCACCGAAATTCCCGCAGTATCGTCGCTCGCAAATCGCAAAGCGTCGGCCATCACTTCGCGCATTCCTCGTTCGTCGATGTCGCGCATGGTGAAAATGTGAACGCCTGATTCTTTCACCAAACGACGCTCTTTGGCGTCGAGATCGCGTATACCGACTAATGCCACGTTGCGTGGTTCCACCATCGGCTTGATACCGGCGAGTTCGGTCAACTCCGGAGGTCCGTATCCCATGATCGAAGCGAGCGGCATGCCGTGAACGTTTCCAGACGGCGAAGATTCCGGTGTATTCATATCGCCGTGCGCGTCTAGCCAAATTACCCCGATGCGCTTGGATTCTTTGTTGAAGTGCGCCGCCGTGCCCGCCGTAGTTCCCACCGCAATGGAGTGGTCACCACCCAAAATCAGGGGCACCATATCTTCATCGAGCGTTTTCTGAACCGCATCCGCCAGACCTTTGCAGGCTTGCGCAATTTCGTCGAGATATCTGGCGCGTTTTTCGCCGTAGGGTTGTTCTTCAGGCTGCGGGACGTCCACGTTCCCGATGTCTTCCACCTGGCGGCCAAGCTGTTTGAGCCGCGCATGCAATCCTGCCACACGCAACGCCGACGGGCCCATGTCCACACCGCGGCGGCTTTGTCCCAAGTCCATCGGCACGCCGATGATTCTTATTTTCTCTGGCATTTTGTTGTGGTCTTTCGCGCCCTATATCGGGGTGACCCCCATGGTCGACCCCTTAACAAAGGGACACTAAGGATAGACGCGATACAGCATCCGAGGGAAGGGAATCACTTCGCGAATGTGCTCCGTTCCGCAAATCCAGGCCACGGTGCGTTCCAGCCCCAGGCCGAAGCCAGCGTGAGCCACGCTGCCGTAGCGACGCAAGTCAAGGTACCACTGGAAGGATTCTTCCGGCAGGTTGTGTTCACGGAGTCGTTTCAACAGCGTCTCGTAATTTGACTGGCGCTCGCCGCCTCCGATAATTTCACCATACCCTTCCGGGGCAATCATGTCGAAACTCAAAGACAGCTCGGGCCTCTGTTCGTCCGTGGCCATATAGAATGCCTTCATCGCAGCGGGGTAGCGATGAATGATGACCGGCGTATCGAATTCCTTGGAGATGATGGTTTCTTCGTCTCCGCCGAAGTCGTCGCCCCATTTCGCCGGGTTTCCGGCCTTCTGCAAAACCTTGATAGCCTCGTCGTAGGTCACGCGTGGGAAGGGCGGAACGATTTTTTCCAGCTTCGCTACGTCGCGCTGAATGGTAGCTAGTTCGCGAGGGCGATTTTTAACCACGGACCGCACCACGGCGCTCACCAGGCCTTCTCCGAGTTGCATCATGTCTTCCAGATGCGCGTAAGCTGCTTCCGGCTCCAACATCCAAAATTCGGTCAAGTGTCTGCGAGTCTTGGATTTCTCCGCTCGAAATGTGGGGCCGAACGTGTACACCTTGCCGAGCGCCGCCGCCGTGGCTTCCACATAAAGCTGGCCTGATTGCGTCAGATAGGCCTTCTGATCGTCAATATAATTCACTTCAAAAAGCGTGGAAGTCCCTTCGCACGCTGCCGGGGTGAAAACAGGCGCGTCCGTGAGCGTGTAGCCCTGGCCATCCATGTAATTGCGCGCAGCGCGTTCCACTTCCGCACGAATGCGTAGAATAGCAGCCTGCCGCGGCGTACGAATCCACAGGTGTCGACGGTCGAGGAGAAAATCCACGCCGTGCTCTTTAGGTTGAATCGGATAGGGCTCTGAATCAGATACGCGATGCACCACTTCGACGCCGCTAATGTGCATTTCGAAACCGCCCGCGGCGCGCGCTTCGGCGCGAACGGTGCCTGTGACGATTACACTCGATTCACGCGTCAGTCCCTTTAGCGCCTCGAATGCTTCCGGTTGCTCTTTTTGCGACACGACGCCCTGGAGTACGCCGGTGCCGTCGCGAAAAATCGGGAAAAGAAGTTTGCCGGATTCGCGCTGGTTGTAAAGCCAGCCTTGGATCGTCACGGTGCTATCGACGTGCTCACCGGCATGTTCGATGGTGATGATGGTTCTAGCTGCATGCTGTGGCTGAGTCATTTACCTGCCTGTTTTCTCTTTTAAGTGGTTCAGGAACGCGAGGTACGCCCGCGCTTTGCCTCGAAATTCTCTTCCAGCTTATCAAATGTCGCGCGAACTTGTTCGAGCGTTGGGCCGCCATTCGACTGGGCTTTCAATTCGAGCACGATTGCGACCAGCTCCGGAGCGGTTGCGATTGCGGCGAGTCCGGCGTCCCAATTTATGGCGCCTTCGTAGGGCAGCAGGTGTTCGTCCTTCTCGCCATGATTATCGTGAATGTGCGTGGTTGCCACGCGTTCGCGCATGATATCGAAACTCACCTCCACGCCTTCTTCGATATGCGCGTGGCCTATGTCGAAGCAAAGACGCAAATCGTGCAGGTGCGTGTCGGTGATGAAATGTTGCAGTGAAGCGGGCGCGCCGAGCTCGCTAGGCGTGTTTTCCAACGCGATAGTCACGCCACGCGCCTTCGCGAAAATGCAGAGATGTTCGAGCGAGCTGAAAGCTGCATCCAGTTTTCGCGGATCCGCGGCCTGGCGGCCGTGCCCGATGTGCTGCACCAGGAAATGGAACGGAATGCGTTCAGCCACTTCCAGCGTCCGCTTCACTTCGTCGACAGCGTCGAGGCGCCTGATCCGTTCGGTATCGGAAATCGATACGGGCACGCCGCTTTCGCGTCCAGGAGAAAGGTCGCGTTCCGTGGGTGAATGCAAGGAATGCAATTCCAAGTGATATTCGCCAAGCGCGTCAGCCAATTCACGCACCGCCTGAGGTTCGCGATAGTTGAAATGCCGCGGCGAGCAAAAGATCTCAATGCTGGCGATTCCGGCCTGAGAAATCTCGGCCAGCAATGCAGCTCCCAGCGGTTGGTTGACATAGCGGTAGGTCGAAAGTACGCGTTGCATTCAGCTCCCGTGCGGTTCGCAGTAAAGAATTACTATGGTCGATGGAAAACGTGGTTCCGTCAATAGGCGTGAAAGATTGAGGTGAAAACAATACTTCGGCCAGATTCAAATAATCGAACGGCAGCTTTTCATTGGATGAAAGTTCAATCGGAGATAAGGACCACTAATACCAGGGCGATCAGCGCGCCGAGCAGAAGTGCAAGAGCGAGCCACACCCATATCGGACGGCGTTTGCGCATTAATCCAGGGGGCGGGGGAACAATTTCGGGAAGAAGGGGTTCGAGGGTCACGGTTTTTTTATTTTGATGAATTGGGCGCAGGCCAGGGTAGGGTTCGAGCTCGTCTCATTAGCGAAAAAGTCTTCGCGCATCGTGCGATGCTAGCACCACCGCTAGGCGTTGCGAAATGATTTAGCGGCGGTTACGCAGGCGCGCAGTTTTTCGATGGCCTGTTCTACTGTGCGGGTTTTGAGGCCGCAATCAGGGTCCACCCACACTCCTTCCTTGGGAAGAATGGTCAGCGCCTGTTTGATCCGTTCGCGGACGACTTCGCTGCTGTCCGTACGGTGCGAATGGACGTCCACAACGCCGAAGCTGATGTCTTTTGTAAAAGGATGGCCGCGGAAAAGTTCGAGCAGGTCCAAATCGCTGTTGGACATTTCCAGGTCAAAATTATCAACGGCCAGGTCGAGCATACCGGGATAAATTTTGTCAAATTCGCCGTAGCAGGCGTGCGTGATGAAGTAGGCATGCTGGCCGGTGGTGGTAAATTCCATGGCTTCCAGGGCGATCGGCAGTTCTTCCGGCCGCACGGAAAGGGCGGGCTCGTCTATTTGAATGATTTTGCAGCCTGCGGCGATAAGCGCTTCCACTTCTTTGCGGACCACTTTTGCCAGCGCTAGAGCCGCGCTGCGGCGGTCCGGATAAAATTCGTTGAAGCTCCAGTCCAGGATGGTGTAGCCGCCCGTCAGCATTCCTTTGACCGGTTTTTTTGTAAGACTTTGGGCATACTTCCACCAGTCAACGGTGAGCGGGCTGCGCCATGCGACCTCGCCGGAAATGATGGGCTTGTGGTAGTAACGATTTCCGTAGCTGCGAACCAAACCGCTGATGGAAAAGCCAGGCAAGCGCTCCGCGAAGTAAGCGACCATATCGCCGCGATACATTTCGCCGTCCACCAGCACGTCGATGCCTAACCTTTCCTGTTCTTCGATCCAGAATGCGGTGGCTTTACGTTCCAAATCGTGGAGGTCTTTTTCGGACATTTGTTTTTTATTAAATTCGGCGCGAGCTTTCGTCAGATAGTCCGGTTTGGGAAAGCTGCCCACCGAAGTGGTGGGGAAAAGAGGCAGCTTCAGACCGAGACTTTCCAATTTTTGGCGGCTCATGGGCGTTTTTGGCCTTCCAGTTCTGCGCGAACCTTCGACAGCAGTTCGAGTTTTGTAACGGCGCGATCGCGCGGGAGATATTCGAGGCCGGAAGAAGGCCCGAGGAAGGCGCGTTGGTCTTTGATTTTTGGCAGCATGCGTTCAACCTGGCGCGCGATCTGCACGGGATCTTCCAATTTTGTATTTCGGCCGTCGATGATGCCCAGTCCAAGCCATTTCGGAGAACCGGTTGAAGCTACGAGATCCACGAGTTTCGGAGAATACGTAAAGTCCAGGCCGACGATATCGACCGGCAGAGTGAGGAGTTTTTCGTAGAGCGGTGCGCAGTCGTGGAAATAAACGTAGAGGGCGAGTTCGACTTTGCGTCCGCTCTTACGGATTTTGTCGTGGGCTTGCATCAAAGGGGCCAGCGAAGCTTCGAAAATCGCCCAGTCATTTGGATATTTAATCGCGGCGGGCTCGTCGATTTGAATCAGCTCCGCGCCCGCTTGGGAAAGCGGTTCGAACTCGCTTGCAAGAATCTCGGCGTAGGCTTCGACGCGTGCTTCCAGTGAGGCGAAAGCTTTGGACGATCCGTGGCCGGATTGTTCGCTCAGGGAAAATTTTCCGAGGGTGTAAGGACCGGTCAGGACAGGCTTAAGGCTGAGCTTTCCGGCTTTGCCTTGCGGAGTCGGCAAATGTCCTAGGGCATTTCGCGCGAAGCTGTATTCGCCGGCGACTAGATTACCCCGCTTTATGGGCGCTCCGACGAAGACCGGTTGCCGAAAATAGGTATTGGTGTCGAAGAATCGAACGAGGCCTTTGATTTCAATGTTGTCCAATTTTCCTGCGAGGTGAGAGATGGGGTCGTACCAGCGAATCAAGCCGTCGGTGGTTACGTCGAGGCCGGCCTTCACTTGCTCGGCGATCACGTGGCGGGTGACTTCGTTTTGTACGTCGAGAAGATCGGCGTGGGATCGTTCGCCGCGATCGAGCGCGGCAATCGTTCGGCGGAGGGCTTGCAATTCCGGGGAATCGCCGATGCGCGGGTAGCTTCCCGTACTCGAGAGATAGAGGCCGGTAGTCGCACTCATTTGGAGCCGCCAGCCTGAAAAACGGGAAAATGGTTTGGTTCAAAGTTCGCGATTAGAAGGGGTCGCCGGTGTTTGTTTTCAGTAAGTTGCAGAATTTCTAATCCCAAGAGTTCGCCATCAGAAATGGGGGGGTCGCTCTCTTCGATTAATGAACTGGTCCTGGATGAGGCGCGAAGGTTTTGAGTCGAAATTTCATTTTTGCAAAATTGTTTTTTTTGGCGATTTGACGAGTTCGCCGTTGTTTGTCTTCTGAGAGTTACAGGAGATTCTAGTCCAGGAATTGGGCGATTTAACTTGCGGAAATAAGGGCTGGTTTCGCTCCACCTGTGGGCTTTTGATCGGGGGTAGCTCTGCGTGATGGACCAAGAGTTTTTTAGCGGTTGGCTATCAACCTCCCCAGCGCCGTCACCACTTATCGTTCTCAGCCGCATCTTTTCCTCTTACTACAAACCTGGAGTGTAATCAGAAGCCGTTGCGAGAAGCAAGGAAATGCAATCGAACGGGTGAAATCTAAACGCGAGATTCGAGAATCGAGGGGTGAAAAAACAGAAGATCACCAACGCAGATAGCTATTCGTATTTCAAAGCGACGATGGGATCGACGTGCATAGCCCGCCGCGCGGGAAGGTAACAGGCGACAAACGCAACGAACGTTAACAAGTGGGCGACCCCGAAAAATGTCAACGCGTCAGTGGGACTTACGCCGAAGAGCAGGTTCGACATATGGCGCGGCCGCACAGTTGTTTGGGTGAGGCGCTCCGTCATCCGACGGAATGGCGCTAGGGGGCGGTTTGCTTGGGATAGACGGTGGTCATGGCAGGATCGATTTCGAAGTATAGGAGCCATTGGCTTGGGACGTTGCGGCCGTCGATTTTGGCAGGAGCGAATTTCCAGAGTTGGGCGGCTTGAAGTGTGCGGTCGGCAAAATATTGGCTTGGGCCGGGAGCATCGAGGGTTGCTTGAGTCACGTTGCCGAATTCGTCTACGTTTACTTTCACACTGAGCCTGACTTTGCCTCGGATGGTGTCTCGGGCCTTTTGCGGCGCGTCGGGCAAGACTTGCTGAACTACTTTGCCGCGAACCATACTATTGCTCGCCCCCGTTGCGGGTGCCTCGGATCGAACCGGCGGCGCCAATTGAGCAGGGTTATTGGCTGTCAAGTGTTTCTCACTAGATTTTTTCTGGGAAGATTTCGAGGAACTGGCCACGGACTGCGGGGCTGATGGTGGCACAGCATGTTGTTGGGGTGTGGGCTTCGTGACGAGTGGAGTCCGTTGCGGCGTCGCCGGAACTGGCAAACGCGGTGTGGCGGACATCACGCGCTTGTTCTCGGGTTTTGGCTTTTCGTTTGGCGCCACTGGAGCCTGGACTCCTTGCTGAGTTGACGATTGATTTGGCGCGTGCTCAACTGCAGTTGCCGGCGCGGGCTGAGTCTGCGAAGGGCGTTTGAAAAGTCGCGGACCTACGATGATTGCTACTAGTGTCAGAACGGCTAGTACGGCTGCGCCGATCGCACGCGGGCTTGCGAACGAAGGCTGCGGATTCGGAAGCATCTGTTTTGGCGGCGCTGGCGAATTCGATTGCAGGCGGGCGGCGATGTCGGCGACGGTCCAACGCATTTGCGGGTCGCGGCGCACGCAGTGCCGCGCTAGATCGAGAATCTCCGGCGGAAGATTCGATGGTAGCGAGGGTTCGGCCTGGTTGGTCCGCTCCCAGACGGGCGAGCGCTGGGTGAGCGCTTCGGTCAAAGTCATGCCCAGGGACCAAACATCGCCGGCCGGGGAAATTCTTCCGCCGGACGCCTCGGGCGGATCATAAGCTCCCGGTTTTCCCGGACTGCCGCTGGATTCGCCGATGCGGCAAAGTCCATCGCTCGAAATTTTCAGAAGATCGTCGTCGGCCATGATGTTCGATGGTTTCAGGCGGCAATGAACGAGTCCCTGGGCGTGAATGTAAGCAAGCGCGTCGACGACAGGGCCGAGAAGGGCGCGAGCTTCGTCTGGCTCGAGAGGTCTGCGCGCAATTACTGCGGACAGATTTTCCTCGGCGTATTCCATCACCACGTAGAGCACGTCGGCGTGATCGATCTGGCAGCGTCCCATTTCGAGCAGGCGAACCAAGTGGGGATGAGAAAGTTTTGCAGCCTGTTTCCAGCGAGATAGTTGGGCGAGGGCATCGACGGAATCCGCGGGGATTAGTTTGATTGCGGCTTTTTTAACTGGCTGGCCGTCGTATTCGGTGAGGAATACGGCGGTGCGTTGAGTGCGACCTACTAACTGGCCGAGGCGGAATTTTCCGTCGACGACTTGGTCGATCTGTTTTGTGCCAGCCTCAGTCATCGGATCCCCCTGCGTGTTTGCGGCGCTAATTGGAAGCACGCCGCTCTAGCGCGCGCGTTCGATTCGACTTCAAATCGAAGCGTACTGCGTCAGAGATAGGACTCCGCGGTTCGTGTTCCTGGGTATCAGGCTGGGTGCTGCGCTCCAGGCCCTCTTGCAGAACATTTTGCAATATTTGGGGGCGTCCGGCGCGGGAAAGTTATGTTTAGGTTGCCAAACAGCACCCCGGTACTTCCGTTCGCAGATGAACGCGCTGCGATGAGCTGCCAGTCTCCAGTTCGATACACGGTTACGAAATTCTTAATGCAAAGTTTGGCTAGATGATGAATTTTATGGGGTCGCAAACAGGACGGAAACGTTTAGGCGATTCAAAATTCCTGCGGCAAGAAGATTGAGGTCAACGGAGAAAATGGAAATTACGTCTGGCAATGGATTCGGACCGTTTGAAGTATTTCTGCCTACTCACTCGGCTGCGCCAAAATATCAGCAGCACGGCGAGTTTCCCGGGCGGTTGTTCATCGTGGAAGGAATAGACGGCTCGGGAAAATCCACGCAACTGAGCTTGCTGCACAAATGGTTGGAATCGAAAGGGTATGGAGTAGTGTTCAGCGAGTGGAATTCTTCGCCGCTGGTGAAAGACACCACGAAATTCGGGAAGAAAAAGAAAATGCTGACGGCGGCGACGTTTTCGCTCATTCACGCGACCGATTTTGCCGACCGGACGGAGAAGAGCATTCTGCCGCTGTTGAAAGCGGGAGCGGTTGTGCTGTGCGACCGCTACGTCTATACGGCTTTCGCACGAGACGTGGCGCGCGGAATGGATCGCGAATGGGTACGCGAACTCTACGGATTTTCCGTGAAGCCGACGGTGGCTTTTTATTTTCGCGTGCCGCTGGAGACGGCGATTGGCCGGCTGCTGGATGGGCGCAATGGGTTCAAATATTACGAAGCAGGGATGGATTTGGAACTGAGCGACGACCCCGAAGAAAGTTTCCGGCTGTTTCAGGGCCTGATTTTAAGAGAATACGAAGACATGATTCCTGAATTTGACTTAACGGTGATTGACGCTACTTTGCCGATCGAGGTGCAGCAAGCGCAAGTGAGACAGATTGCGAAAGCGCATCTCGACAAAGCAACGAACGTAAGGGTGCAACGATGAGACAGACGTATGGAAAGCTTTTGCCGGGGATGAGGATTTCAGATCTTAGCGGCAAGTTGATTGTGATTGAAGGCACTGATGGCGTTGGACGGAGCACGCAGATCAACCTTTTGAAGCCCTGGCTCGAGGAACAAGGGCACGCGGTGCTGGACACGGGCATGACGCGCTCCCCGCTGGCGGGTGAAGGCATACGCCGCGCGAAGGAAGGAAATAATCTCGGGCGCGTGACGCAGAGTCTTTTTTACGCGACGGACTTCGTGGATCGTTTGGAAAACGAAATTGTTCCGGCTTTGCGATCGGGATTTATCGTGCTGACCGACAGATATGTGTATTCGCTGATGGCCAGAGCGTTCGTTCGCGGCATGGACTCAAAATGGATTCGCAGCATTTACAGCGTAGCATTGAAGCCGGACGCGACATTTTATTTGCGTCTGAGCATCGATCAGCTGGTGCCGCGCGTGGTTTTCTCGCGAGGATTCGACTACTGGGAATCGGGCATGGATGTTTATCCGGGGCGCGACATGTACGACAGTTTTTGCAATTATCAGACGGCGCTGCTCGCGGAGTTCGATCGGCTCAGCGAAGAATATAAATTTGAGGTGATTGAAGCGTCGGCGGATGCTGGACAGGTGTTTGAGCATCTCAAGGCGGGAATTTTTAATATCCTTGAAGCCGATTCGAAGAAACAGTTCATCTCCACTCGTGACACCAAGACATTATCTATTTCCGCGGCGACTGGAAAAGGGAAGATCGCTCCGGAGCCTCAGAGCACTAACCCAACCGAGTTTGAACAGGTGTTGCGATCGATCATGGCTCACGCGACCAACGGAAACGGCAAAACCGCGCTTCATCACAAGTAATATCCGCACACTACAATTTTGAGATTATTGCTGCGGCTCGGGTTGGTCGCCGACGGTGAAATATGTGCAATCGGGATGGTGGAAAACGAGGGCGCTGACGCTCGCTTCGGGGTCCATCATCATACCTTCGGTGAGATGCACGCCGATTTCTTCGGGACGCAGGAGCATCCATATGCCGGCCTGGTCGTCGAGATTGGGGCAGGCGGGATAGCCGAAGCTGTAGCGTTTGCCGCGATAGCGCGAAGTAAAACGGTCGGCCATGGTCATCGTGGGCGGATCGGGGAAGCCCCAATCTTCGCGGATGCGGCGATGCAGCCATTCAGCGCAGGCTTCGGCGGTTTCGATGGCGAGAGCTTGGAGGCCGTGGGAGAAAAGATAACGGCCGGCGGCTTTGGCTTCTTCGGCGCGTCCGCGGACCTCAGCTCCGGCGGTGACTACGAAAAGTGCTAGATGATCGCGAAGGGAATTTTTTTGGTCCGAACCGTTGTTCGTGTAGGGAGCGGAGACCGGAGGCAGGATGTAGTCGCTTAAGCAGAGCTTGTCGCCGACGCGCTGGCGTTGGAAATGAAATTTGTGGATGGGCGAGGATTTTCCCGGTTCGAAGAGCGCGATGGAGTTGCCTTCGCGTTCAGCTTCGAAGAACTGCCACACAGCTGAAATGTTCATGAACGATTCAGCTTCACGCTTTACTTCTTCCATACTGTGAAAAAGTTCAAGGGCGCGAGGGTCGCGTTCTTTCAGGGCTTTTTCAAAATTTCCGCGGAAGCCCATGTGACGTCCAAAAATCATGTAAGGATTTATGTAGCTCCAAATTTCGTTGCGGTCGGGAAGGGAGCGGGCTTTGCGGTCAAGGTCGGCGACCGGCGGAATTGGAAGATCCGTACGAATTTTCGGCGAGCGTTCTTCACCGGCGGGACCTGCGGGTAGCAGCGCAGGTTCGTCGATGGCGATGGTTCCGGCGTGTGTGTTCTCGCGCAGTACGGCTTGGCGCTGCGCGGGATCGCTTAGATAATTCATCAGGCGCAGGCCGGTCATGGCGTCTTTTGCGTAACAGACAGCGGTTGAATACTGCGGAGCGATCTTTGAACGCGTGAATCTTTCGGAGAGCGCGGCGCCTCCTACAAGCAGCGGAACGTCAATGCCGGCTTCGCGCAGGTCTGTGGCGGTAGTGACCATTTGCTGCGCGCTTTTTACGAGCAAGCCGGAAAGCCCGATGGCGTCGGGCTGATGTTCGCGATGGGCGCGAATCAATTCCTCGGGCGGGACTTTAATGCCGAGATTGATGACCTCGTAGCCGTTATTTTTCAAGATGATCTCGACGAGATTCTTGCCGATGTCGTGGACGTCGCCCTTCACTGTTGCGAGCATTACTTTTGCGCGCTTTTCGGTGTCGGCTTTCTCCATGAATTGTTCGAGGTGGCTGACCGCGGCTTTCATGGCTTCAGCGGATTGCAGCACTTCCGCGACGATCAGTTCATTGTTGTTGAAGAGGCGGCCAACCTCGGCCATGCCGGTCATCAGCGGGCCGTTGATGATGTCGAGTGGCGCGTTACCTTCGGCGCGTTTGCGATTCAGATCGTCGACCAGGCCGTCTTTGGAGCCTTCCAAAATATAATTTGCGAGGCGCTGATCGAGGGGCAGGTCGGCGGCGCGTTCTTTTTTTCGCGAGCCGGAGGCCCGAAAGTGGTCGGTGATGGCGGCGATATGGTATTGATTGATCGCGGCTTTCTGCTCGGGCGACTGATCGCGCCAGTCTGCTGGCGCGTTGCGCAGATGTTGGGCTTCCGCGTGCTCTTCGGGCACTGATTTTGGCGGAGTATTGAAAAGAAGGTCTTCGGCGAGTTTTCTTTCAGCCTCCGGAATTGAGCCGAAGCGCTCGATGCGCTCGGCGTTGACGATGGCGAGGTCCAATCCTGCTTTTGTGCAGTGATAGAGGAAAACGGAATTCACTACTTCGCGCGCGCCGGGTGGCAGGCCGAAGGAAACGTTCGATATTCCAAGAACTGTGCGGACGTGAGGAATTTCTTTCTTGATCAAGCGCACGCCTTCGATGGTTTCGAGCGCGCCGCCAATGTAATTCTTGTCGCCGGTGCCGCAGGGGAAAACCAGCGGGTCGAAGATAATATTTTCCACGGGAATTCCGAATCGTTCGGTAAGCAGGTGGTAGGAGCGCTCGGCAATTTCGAGCTTGCGCTCGCGAGTAAATGCTTGCGCTTGTACCGGATCTTCGTCGATACAGCCAACGATGACCGCCGCGCCATAGCAGCGCGCGAGCGGGCAGATGCGTTCGAATTTTTCTTCGCCATCTTCAAGATTGATGGAATTGATGATGCTTTTGCCCTGACAATACGTGAGCGCGAGCTCGACGGCGCGTGGATCGGTGGTATCGATCATGATGGGCGCTTTGATTTTGCGGATGAGCTGATCGTAAAAAGGCGGAATGTCGGCCATTTCATCGCGGTCCGTGCTTTGCAGGCAGACGTCCACGATGTGCGCGCCGCTTTTCACCTGGCGCCGCGCGATTTCGGTAGCTTCTTCCCAAAGTTCAGCAGCTACCAAATTTTTGAATTGACGCGAGCCGATCACGTTGGTGCGCTCGCCAACGATGAGCGGACGCGTGCTTTCCTCGGCTTCGATGACGTCGATGCCGGAGTACACCGCGCGGTGAGTAGCATCAGCGGGGTGTCGGGGCGACTTGCCTTGAACCATTTGGGCGATGGCGTGAATGTGTTTTTCGGTAGTGCCGCAACAACCGCCTACCATGTTGAGCCAGCCGCGATCGACGAAGCGCTCGAGCTGTTGCGCGAGGGAGGTTGGCGTTTCCTGGTAGAGACCTTCTTCGTTCGGAAGACCAGCGTTGGGATAGCAGGAGACGAAGCCGCTGGTGAGCGACTGCAGTGTGCGCACATGATCGGTCATGAACTCGGGGCCGGTGGCGCAATTTAGGCCGAGCGAAATTAAATCCACGTGATCGAGAGAAGACCAGAGTGCTTCGATGGACTGGCCGGCGAGCATGGTGCCCATGGGCTCGATGGTGACCGAAACCATGAGCGGAATGGGCTGGCCGAGATCGTGGCTTAGCTGCTGAACGGCCAGGATGCCGGCTTTAATGTTGCGCGTGTCCTGACAGGTTTCAAGAAGCAGGACGTCGGCGCCGCCTTCAATCAAACCTTGTGCTTGCTCGTGATAATTATTTCGAAGCTGTTCGAAAGTAATGCCGCCGGTGACGCTGATGGCTTTTGTGGTGGGGCCCATCGCGCCTGCCACGAAACGGGGTTTGGCCGGGGTGGAAAAATCGTCAGCGGCTTTGCGCGCGAGCGCGGCGGCGATTCGGCTGATTTCGCGAGCGCGTCCTCCGAGTCCATATTCCGCGAGGACGACAGGCGTGCTGCCGAAGGAATTCGTTTCAATAATGTCAGAGCCAGCTTCAAGATATTTTCTGTGAATGGTGCTGACAACATCGGGCCGAGTGATGACCAGATTTTCATTGCAACCTTCGAGCTGAGGGCCGCCAAAATCTTCAGCAGTGAGATTGGCTTGTTGCAGCATGGTGCCCATTGCGCCATCCAGTACCAAGATGCGCTCGCGCAAAAGCTCTCGAAGGGCCAAGCCCTGTTGAATGAAATTCCTCATATATCTGAAAATAGTGCTCCTAGAATTTTAGCAGGGAAGAGGGAACCGCCGCGAAAGTGAATCGCGAAACGGTGCGAAACTACAGATTTTGAGCCGCATGCGACGGGGTAGCCCCGTCGTTGCTGCTTAAAAATTCTATAGGTACCGACGGCGGAAGCATGCCGATGGCGGCGCCCCGCGCAAGCAACTCGCGGACGGCGCGGCGTCCTTCCTCGCCATAGTCGAGGGTCCAGCGATTCACGTACATGCCCACGAATTTGTCGGCCAGCACTGGATCCATGTCGCGGGCGAACTGCAACGCATAATTCAGCGCGGACTCGCGATGTTCAAGGGCATAGGAAACGCTCTCGCGGATGACGCGCGCGATCTGCCGGCCGAGCTCAGCACCGAGCTTGCGACGAATTGCGTTGGCGCCGAGCGGCAGAGGCAGTCCGGTGCTCTCCTGCCACCATTGCCCGAGATCAACGACGCGATGAAGTCCCATTTGAGAAAAAAGCAATTGCCCTTCGTGAATCAAGAGGCCGGCTTCGACTTCCTTGGATTGCACCGCCGCTAGAATTTTATCGAACGGCATGGTGACCGTTTCCACGTTGGGCTCGAAGAGCTTCAGAGCGAGATAGGAAGTGGTGAGCTTGCCGGGGATGGCGATCTTGCGTCCGGCCAAATCCGTTTTCTTGATGGGATGGCCCGCGACCACGATAGGGCCGTAACCTTCGCCGAAACTAGCGCCGCAATCGAGCAAAACATATTTGTCGGCGACGAAAGGATAGGCATAAAAGCTGATCGCGGTCACGTCATAGACTTCGTTTCGCGCGGCTTGATTCAGCGATTCGATGTCGGACAAAACGTGATTGAACTTCACTCCGGGCAAACGGACTTTGCCGGTGGCCAGAGCGTAAAACATGAAGGCGTCGTCGCTGTCGGGCGAATGCGCGAGGCGAATTTCCGCCGTCTTGGGCAGGGCTGCAGGTGTGGACATGCTGGGTCCGTCCTGGCGCTCACGGAAAACGTTCCCATCGGCTTAGGGAAGAGAGTAGCGATACTCGTACCCGTCGCGATGAAAGTGAAACCGATGTGGGCGTTCCGGCGTGAGTGCCGAATGTTTCGTCCAAGAGAATAACATAAGGCGGTAGTTTGGGTACAGAGTCGCGAGGATATCCGCAGGGCCAAAAATTCATGTGAAAATTAATGGTGGCGCGGTTAGGGAAATACGGGATTTAAGACGTGCTTGTTACTGCACCGTGGAATGAGCCGGATTGGGAAGCGGTGAGGCGTGATGGGCGACCAGCAGCCAACCTTGTTCGCCGAGGACAAATATATTGGTGGCTTGGACCATGGAGTCGTCGAAACCATCGGCAAACGCGGTGGTGATGTGCTCGGTGCAAGCTACCCATCCGACGTTGCCTTCAATTCGCACCCAGACCGAACTTAGGGCGATGCGGACGCGACGCGCGTTGGCGAAAAGACGGGCCCAGCGGTCGTGCACTTCTTCCCAGCCGAGCAAGAGTTCCCAGCCAGGGTGAACACACTGCACTTCTTCGTCGTGCGCCCATACTGCTTCCATCTGAGCGAGATCGAGAGATTCGAAGGCGGTGTAAAAATGCGTGTTTGCAGCTTGAAGAGCATCTTCGGGAGTTTGTTTTTGCGGCATGGTTTGCGTGGACATGTTAAAGGCTGGAAACTTCGCGTCGCAAAAAGTTCACTCCAGATTCAACTTAAGAATCTGGCCCGATCGTTAGCGCTCGGACAATGGACTACGATTCCGATTCTTGCCGCGCGCAAATTCCAGACCGCCTACAGCGGCTATGATTAACGCCATCTTGATTACTTCGCCGGGCAAAAATGGCAGAGCGCCGAGGCGCAGGGAGTTGATCCATCCGAGCCGCATGACTGAAGCCAGCCACGCGCAACCGCCGATGAAAATTATTGTCTCGCCGGCCATTAAAGCGATCAGAAGTTTCACGGAATTGGATTGAATTCTGAAATAAATGCGCAGCGGGACCGCACCGCGCTGAACGATCCAGCCCGCAATAAATGCCGCGGGAGCGTACGCCAGGAGATATCCCGCGGTAGGGCCGAGGAATCGTGCGGGGCCCTGCAGCCCAAGAGGCTGAAAAACTGGAAAGCCGGCGATTCCTTCGAGCAAATATAAACCGAGAGTGAGGGCGCCGCGGCGAGCGCCGAGCAGAACGGCTACCAGGAGAACGCCAAAAGTTTGTCCGGTGATTGGCACGGGTGTCCACGGCAAAGGCAGCACGATGTGCGCACAGAGCACGAGCAAAATGTTTGCAGCGGCAATGCGGACTACATCTGCGGCGAGGCCTTCGGTCGGATAAATTCGGTCGGCGAGAACTCTGGAGTGTGACATCCACGCCCCTCAGGGATTAGTTAGGCCAGCTTTTTAGCTGACCGGCATTATACCCGAAGCAGACGGCTTGCTAGGGCGACTTTTCGGAGTCGATTACGGGATCGTCGGAAGTAGCCACAGTGCCGTGTTTGTCTGCGCCATGGATTTTTCCGGCCGCATCGAGAAAAAATGATCGGCGACCCTTTTGTGATGATTCGGGCGTAGCGGCCAATTCAAAATTCGTGTCGTTGCCAGCTGGGTCGGGCACGATGCGATAGCGAAACAGATATCCGTTCTGCTTGCCGCTGGCGAGGTCTGCACTTATCAGCGAGGCTTGATCGGGAGAAATTTGGCCTTTCGGCGCAGGGCGGAGGTCGGCGAGAGATTCGGGTAGTTTGCCGAAGGCACGATTATAAGTCTGAATTGCCTCGGCCAGGTTATGAAGCGTATCGAGGGTGGAATCCTCGCTTGCGCGCAAATCGTCTTGAGCCCACTGCCCGGCAAGCTGGGGGATATCCAGCAGCAGCAGACCGAGCGACAACAGGCGCCATCCGCCGTTTTCGCGCACGAGGCCAAATACCGCTTGCTCTCCATCGACAACGCTAACGGGAATAAACGCGAGATTTTCGTGAACGCGCGCGGCACCGAAATGATATTGCACCGTCCCGCTTGGAGTTTGGCAAAGAAGCACAGCGTGATTCTGCTGGTCCGTGGAACTTAGCGGCTTGCCGGGCATATCGGAAAGCGAGAAGCGTTTCAAAAACGCAGCGCGCTGTTCAGCGGGGAGGGCACGAAAAGCGGCGGCGTTATCGGCAGTGAAGTAGTTTAGGAATTGAGCTTCGTTATCGCGGCAAGCGGCCACGATTGCAGCCGAAAGCGCTACGACGGGATCGGTGGGTTCCTGAGCGCTCGACGTGGGAGCGTTCGGAACGAGCAGCGAAAGAGCAACGATCGCCGCGAGCGCGGCGGAATAAAGCCTTTTTGTCATGTGGTTTCGGATTTCGCGCCGGCGAGGATAGTGGCCAGGTCTTTGGTGAATTTTGAACGCGTCATCACTTCGCTGCAACCGGCGGCTCGAGCTTGCTCGGCGAGGTCGGTTTGGACGTGCGAGAGAAAGCCTACCAGGGGAACGCCCGCGGCGAGCGATTGCATGCGTTGAACGGCGTCAAGCGGTTGGTTGTGCGCGTTGAGGTCCACGACCACAAGATTGGGCGTGGCTTTCGATATTTCAGCAGCCAAGGCATCAGGCGTGGTGCATATCTTTAAGTCCACGCCAACGTGACGAGCGGTCTCAATAATCTTGGACTGAAAAAAAAGGTCATCCAGCATCGCTAGTACTTGCGCCAAGCTCAATACCTCTCTTTCCGGTTTACCACGCACTCCATCGCGGCACAAGGTCCCTTCTTCCACTTCGGCCAGAGCCTAAGGTATAAATGCGAAGTGATTATTTTTCGGAGGTCTTAATGGCTGCTACCCCAACTCCTGACGCGTTGCCGGGTTTGGCCGTACTCGAGCAGACGCCCATCATCATTGAAAAAATCGTATGGTCCGCTAACGACGAACAAATGCATTGGAAGCCGTCGATGGATCGGTGGTCAATCGGCGAAGTGTTGGCGCATCTTGCCGACGTAGAAGTGCTAGGCTTTCGCGAGCGCATCCAGAAAATGATTGAGAAAAACAATCCGGTATTGGAACCATACGATCAAAACGCGGCATACGCCGCGGGGAAATATTCGAGCGGCAAGGCTCGCGAATATCTGAAAGTTTTTTGCCATGAACGCGACCGCAGCTTGTCGATGCTTCGTTATGTGCCGGCGCACGCGGTTGCGCGCATCGGGCAACACGGAAAAATCGGTCAGATTTCAATCGGACAATTAATGCACGAATGGGCCTTCCACGATTTGGGCCACATCCGGCAAATTGCGGAGTTGTTCCGGTCGAGAGCGTTTTATCCCGCGATCGGGCCATTCCAGCAGTTCTACACGATCAAACCGTAAACAAGGCGAAACCACCGACTCCATGGAAACCATAATCAGCAAAAAAATTCTGTCAACTTACGATCAACTGGAAAAGGATTCTCTGGATTTGCACACACTATTTGAATTTGTGGGTGGCAATGCACCGGTTGAACGGGAAGCGGTGCTGGATGCGGTGGCCGATCTGGCGCAGAGAGGTTTGCTTCGCGAAGAGAGCGCCGACTTTTACAGCCGGACAGAGAGCGGCCGGCTGGCAGTGGCGAGCCCCCGTGAAGTTACGATGTACACGCGCGAAGGATGTCACCTTTGCGATCAAGCGAAATCGGCGATGGCGCCTTTACTTTCTGAATACGGAGCGAAGCTTCGCGAAGTGGATATCGACGATGATCCTGTTCTGTTTGAGCGCTACACCGACGATGTGCCGGTGATTTTCATTGGCGGACATTTATTTGCGCAGCATCGAATCGATCCTGTTTTGTTGAGGGAGCGGCTGGAAGAAACGAAGAGTTCGTGACACGGCGAGCCTGGTGTTAAGTTGAGGAATATTTCCTGGTGATGCGGAGAAATTGCCGCGGTTAATGCTTTATTTCTTCTTCCACGCCCGCGCTTTCATCGGGGACGTCGCCGGCACGGCCTTTTACGCGGTCGTACATGCTGATTTGGCAAGTGGAGCCTATCGCCTCGTTGTAGTAGGTGGGAACTCCGAGGGCAGTTCGCAACTCTTCATTGAATTTGCGCAGGTCAACGAGCTGGTTTTTGTGGGCGGGGACTTTTCTCTTGTCGTGGGTTAGCAGGAATTTCTGATAGCCCGCGTCCCATAGCAGCGCGAACTGGCCTTGCAGCATGATGCAGGGAATTTCGGTCATCTGAAAATTGTCGCCGGCAGTCTTGCGGAGTTCGGCGCCGCAATTGTATTTCTCAATGCGGACGACTCCGCCGGAACTGCGAACCAGGAAACCTTTAGCGGACAGAGATTCCACCTGGGCCTGGTTGAATAGTTTGTTGACGTACCACATCTTGTCCAGAGTATTGAGTTGGCACGGGTTGTGTAAAGCGAAAAATTGGATGCGCGCGGGTTTGAAAGAGCGGGTGAGCGAAAGACGGAATGATTCTGCTAGACTGGGTTTGAAATTGTTGAATATGCACCGGCTTCGTCGCATCTAATTGCTTGGATTGAGTTTGTTCGTTCGACGCCGAACGAGAGGCGCAACAGAAAGATTCCGGCGAAAGCCCCGGCGCTACATTTATACCGAAAGCGAATTCGCGATCGGGTCGGACGACCCTGCGCGGAAGCGGTATTTGGCGGCCATAAAGATATGAATGCTGTGAACAAACAAACGATTTCGACGGCGATTGCGGGCGAGCGCGGGCGGATCGGGCAAAACCTTCTGGAACGCATCGGGAACACGCCGCTGCTGCGTCTTGAGCGTATGGGCGCGGATTTTCCCAATGCCAAGTTTTATGCGAAGGCTGAATGGTTTAATCCCGGAGGTTCGGTAAAGGATCGCGCGGCTTATTCCATGATTCGGGAGGGGGAACGAACAGGCGCGCTTCAGCCGGGCAAGATAATTCTGGACGCTACCAGCGGAAACACCGGGATTGCGTATGCGATGATTGGGGCGGCGCTAGGGTATCGCGTGAAACTCTGCCTTCCGTCGAGCGCTTCGCCGGAACGCAAACAAATTTTGGCAGCGTATGGAGTAGAGGTCGTGATCACCCCGGGCGAAGAAGGAACGGACGGTGCGATCCGCCGGGTGCGGAAAATTTATGAAGACGAGCCGGCGAAATATTTTTACCCTGATCAATATAGCAATGCAGCGAATCCGGCAGCGCATTATTCCAGCACCGCTCCGGAGATTTGGGAGCAGACCAAGGGCGAGATTACGCATTTCGTGGCGGGGTTGGGGACTAGCGGGACGTTTGTGGGTACCACGCGGCGTTTGAAGGAGCTGAATCCTGCGATTCGTTGCATCAGCATGCAGCCGGATTCAGGGTTTCACGGCTTGGAAGGCTTGAAACATATGGCCACGGCGATTGTGCCGGGAATCTATGACGCGGACCTGGCGGACCAGGATATTGCGGTTCGTACGGAAGATGCGCATCGCGTGACGAAGCAACTGGCTGGTCAAGAGGGAATTCTGGCAGGAGTTAGTTCGGGCGCGGCGCTTTTTGCTTGTTTTGAAGTAGCGCGGAGTTTACCGAGTGGGCAGCGGGCCGTGATCGTTACAGTATTTCCGGATTCCGGCGAAAAATATTTGAGCGATCGATTTTGGAGCGAGCCGTGAGCGGGACGGCGCTGCGGATCTCGGATGCGCTCGTTCGCCGAATACAGGCGCACGGAGTGGAGACATATCCGCACGAATGCTGTGGGGCGCTGCTGGGAAATGACAGCGAAGCTGGGCGTGAGACTTTGGACTTGGTTCCGCTGGCCAACCGGAGAAATGATTCGCCGCGCAATCGTTTTGAAGTGACGCCAGAAGATGTTCGAATGGCGGAGAAGAAGGCGAAAGATTTGAAACTCGAAGTGATCGGCTGGTATCACTCGCATCCAGATGCACCAGCTCGACCGAGCGAATTCGACCGCGAACACGCCTGGCCGTGGTATAGCTACATCATCGTGAGCGTGCAGCAGCGGGAGCCGCGCGATACGAAGTCATGGCGGCTGCGCGACGATCGCGCGGCGTACGATCCGGAAGCGATTGAATCCGTGGCCCAATCTGCAAGCATCTAATCGAACAGTCGAGGAGACCACAGAATGGCAGTGAAAGTAATTATCCCTACGCCGTTACGTCCTTATACCAGCAAGAAAGAAAGCGTGGAACTGCAGGCTGCGACCGTAAGCGAAGCGCTGGCGTCTCTTACAACGCTTTTTGGGGAGCTGAAAAAGCATCTTTACTCGGACGATGGAAAGCTGCGGAGTTTCGTGAACGTTTACGTAAACGATGAAGATATACGTTACCTGCGCGGGGATCAGACGCCCTTGCGCGAGGGAGACATACTAAGCATCGTGCCGTCGATTGCAGGCGGAACGCAGAATTAGATCAGGAGAATTTTTCGTGGCAACTAATACAAGAATTTCGAACTTGCCGGAATCGGCGAATGCAAACGCGACGCTGTCAAAAGAAGAGGTGATGCGCTATAGCCGCCATCTGATCATGCCTGAAGTGGGCATGGATGGGCAGTTGAAGCTGAAGCAGGCAAAAGTTCTTTGCATTGGCACGGGCGGTTTGGGCGCGCCACTGGGTTTGTACCTTGCGGCTGCGGGAGTAGGCAGAATTGGTTTGGTGGATTTTGATTCGGTGGATTTGACGAATTTACAGCGGCAAATCCTTTTCGGCACCAGTGATATCGGGCGGCCGAAGATTGAAGCTGCAGCGGACCGTCTGCGATATCTGAACCCGGATATACAGATCGATCAGTTCGAGACGCGGCTGACAAGCGAGAATGCGCTCGATATTCTGAAGAACTACGACATGGTGGTGGATGGCACGGACAATTTTCCGACGCGCTACCTGGTGAACGATGCTTGCGTGATCCTGGGAAAATCCAATGTTTATGGGTCAATCTTTCGCTTCGAGGGACAGATTACGATTTTTGGCGCGCCGGGCGGTCCTTGCTACCGGTGCCTGTATCCTGAGCCGCCTCCGCCGGGATTAGTGCCTTCGTGCGCGGAAGGCGGAGTTCTCGGAGTGCTGCCGGGAATCGTAGGAGCCATTCAAGCCGCGGAGACTTTGAAGCTGATCATCGGCAAAGGCGAGCCGCTTATTGGACGACTGCTTCTCTTTGATGCGCTGGCTATGCGCTTTCGTGAATTGAAATTGAGGAAAAATCCAGAGTGCCCTGTTTGCGGCGAGCATCCGACGATTACCAAACTAATCGACTATGCGGAATTCTGCGGCGTTCGCGGCGAAGAAGCTGCTAACCCGGCGCAAAATACGGTGCCCGAAATTGCTCCGCGCGAATTAAAGGCGCGGTTGGATCGCGGCGACGATCTTTTCGTTCTGGACGTTCGCGAGCCGCACGAATACCAAATTTGCAATCTTGGCGGACACTTGATTCCGCTAGGCGAGCTTTCGCGGCGGGTGCACGAGCTGGATAGCTCGCGCGAAATCGTGGCGCACTGCCGCAGCGGGAAGCGCTCTGCAGAGGCTGTCGAGTTTTTGCGTAGCGCAGGGTTCCGCAAGGTGTTGAACCTGAAGGGTGGTATCCTTGCATGGTCGGATGAAGTGGACGCTTCAGTTCCCAAGTACTGAATGTTCCCGAACCTGTTAAGCACTGCGAATCAAATCCAATAGTAAAAGTTCCACGCGTTGCGATCGGAGGATCGAGTGTCTGACGTTAAAGTAACGGTCGTGAATAACGGCCCGCTGCTCATCGATGGAGAAATACAGATTGTGGATCAAGAAGGAAAAGCTTACGGTTTGGCGGGCCGCACGAAGATCGGGCTGTGCCGCTGCGGTTTTTCGGAGCGCAAACCCTTTTGCGACGGATCGCATAAGAGATCGAACTTCCAGAGCGTTGTGCAAGCGCATGAACTGCCTCCCCCTAATCCGAAGTAATGGGTAGGGGCCTAGCCACTCGGTAACATTTTCACCCCTCCTCTAGGGCTGAATCTCTTGGGAGCCTTCAGCCCAGATCCTCAAGCTCGCTATCTATATTAGTAAGTTTATTATTTTCATTTAGTTAACTAGTACTAAAACCATGTTCTGGAACGGTACAGAAGTTGCTGATTCCGTGTGGGGCGAAATGCGTTTTAGGGGATTTTTGTGGGCCGACCGGCGAAGATTTGGGGGTTTTTGCATCGTTTTCGTCTCGTCCTATTGTGGACGATAGCAGGGGCGTCCTACCTCGCCTTGCTTTTGGTCCTTCGCAGCTCTTCCTACCTAGCGGATCCTTTGCTCGACACCTATCTCGAGATGGCGGGGAGTTTGATTGCGTTCACTTTTGCTGCGAATGCGCTGGTTCGGTTTCGTGGAACGCACGATCGAATTTCTCTGATATTGGCGTTCGGTTTCGTCCTGGCGGGGCTGATCGAAGCCGGGACGAGCATGACGTTCTATCGCGGAATGCTCGTTACCACCACTCCGGGAAATTATATTTCAATCGGATGGCTCGCCGGACGGACGCTGTTGGGAATTTTACTACTGGCTGCCCTGGTGGTGGAGCGGCGCATTCCTGTGGCGCGCGAGCCCGCCAAAGAGATGGCCGGGTCGACGTTGATCGTGGGCGCGGTGGCGTATTTGACCAGCGTGTTTTATTTCATGCTGCCGAATGCTCCGAAGATTCATCCGGGCGCAATTATTCCGCGACCTTGGGATCTGCTGCCGGCAGCGATTTATGTGGCGCCAACAATTGGATACGCGTGGCGTTTGCGTCGTGGAAATTCTGACTCGTCGCTGGATCGAGCGCTGTTTTTTGCAGCAGCGTTAAATGTAATTTGCCATATCACGATCAGCCAGTCGCAGCGTGTTTTCGACGCGGCGTTCACGCTCGCGCACGTTACGATGGACCTGAGTTACGTGGTTGTGCTGGGCGGCACGCTTCTGGACAACGCGCAACTTTTCGATCAGGTGAGCCGCTTGGCTGCTTCCGATTCGCTCACGGGACTGGCCAATCATCGCCGGCTGCTTGAAGTGCTGGAAAATGAAATTCAGAGGTCGCGGCGAACGGGACGTAGCTTTGCAGTGCTCCTGTTCGACCTCGATGATTTAAAAAAGATCAACGACAAGTATGGGCATCTGACGGGGAGCCGCGCGATCAAACGCCTTGGGACGGCTTTGCGCAATGATTGCCGAACGATTGATACGCCCGCGCGATATGGTGGCGATGAGTTCGTGCTGATCCTTCCGGAGTCGGGCGAAGAGGAAGGTCGCAAGGCTGCTCTGCGCATCTGCGAGAGGCTCGCGCGTGATGGGCAGGAACCGCCCGTGACCGTGAGCGCCGGGTTGGCTGTTTATCCGAACGATGGCACCACCATCGAAAAGCTTTTGGGCGCGGCCGATCACGCGCTCTATCGCATGAAAGGGCGGAGTGAAAAGAAATTTCGTCTGAGGCATGTAGCGGCCTGTTTGTAAAAGGGGGGACGCGATGCGATTTGGGATGGGGGTCCCCAAGACGTTGGCGGAGCGTCGCGAGACGCGCATTCCGATGGAAGTGGGAGTTCAGATTACGGGACATCCGGCGTTACCCGGAACAGAAACGACGTTTACCGAAAATGTAAGCGCGCGTGGCGCTCGCGTTTTGAGCAGCCGCCGGTGGAGAACGGGTGACCGCCTCACGATTGCAACGCTAACAGGGTCGTTCAAAGCGGTTGCGCGCGTAGCCTACTGCCAATTGGTCCCTGAAGCTGGCTTCGCGGTCGGGTTGGAGTTTCTCGAGCCGAGCGCCGGTTGGGTTGTCGCGGATATGCCGGCAGCCTAATTATTCTACTGCACGAATCCTACATTGGGCTCTGGACCTGGACCAGGGCCCTCCGGAAGCGTTCCAAACTGAGCTTCGAAGCGAGCGATATTTTCCTGCAGAGCTTTGGCAAGGCGCTTGGCATGGGCGGGACTGAGTATCAAACTCCCGACTAATTTGCCTTGTGGGACGCTGGGAAAAAGATAGATAAAATTGAGCGTGAACTCTTCCGCGTTATGATGAACCACAACTAAATTTGCATACTGGCCGAGCAATTCCTTCTCGTCAGCCTTTATTTGAACTTGCTGTTGCTGCGGTTGCTGTTTCGGCGTTTCAGCCATCGCTTATTCTCCCAAAAAGCTTTTTTAACTATAGCAGAACAGGGAATAGCGGCTCGACGATTTTTGGAACAATACTGTGTGGGGGCGATTGACCTAAAAACTAGTTAAGCGTAGTTTATATACAGAGTTTAACTAGATTAACCTCATGCACAGACCGAAAACCGACGTCACCTCTGCCCCTTACGTTACCGCGCACCCCACCACCGAATCCGCCGCCGCTTCTTCCGATGCGCCGGCGTTAGCCGACCTTTTAACTCATGAGGATGTAGATCGCGCGCGCGACCGCTGGGAAGTGGCCCGCGCCCGCTGGAAAGGCCGCGGAGCGAAAAAATTCCGCGGCGTACGGTTGCTATGGCTTTTGATCGGGCCTGGAGTGCTGGTTTTTCTCGGAGAGAACGACGCGCCCAGCATGCTTTCGTATTCGGCCGACGGCGCCCGCTATGGAATCGGATTTTTCATTCCGTTCGTTGTGCTCACATTCGTGATGGGATTCGTGGTGCAGGAAATGACGGTGCGCCTGGGGGCGGTCACTCATCGAGGTCACGCGGAACTGATCTTCGACCGATTCGGAAAGTTCTGGGGATTTTTCGCCATGGGCGACTTGGTTGTGGGAAATTTCCTGACGCTGGTAACGGAATTTATCGGCGTGCGCGCGGGGCTGGGCTTTTTCGGTATTCGTCCCACGATAGCGATTGGCGGGGCGCTGGTTATGGTGGCGGCTGCAATCACTACGGGGCGCTATTGGACTTGGGAAAGAATCACCATGGGCCTTGCGATCTTCAACGGGCTTTTTATTCCCGCCGCAATCCTGGCTCGCCCGAATTGGCATGCGGCGGGCCACGCGTTGGTGACGTGGAAACCCTTCCCGAGCGGAAACCATTACGAGATTCTTTTGCTGATTCTGGCTACGATTGGTGCGACGGTAACGCCGTGGATGCTTTTCTTTCAGCAGAGCGCCGTGGTGGACAAAGGGATGCAGCCGCGCGATATCAACGCTGGACGCTTCGACACACTTCTCGGTGTGCTGTTGGCCTCTGTATTCGCTATTGCTGCGATTCTGGCAACCGCACCGCTATTTCATCACGGAATCAACGCTGCGGATTTTCAAGCGGCGCAGTTCGCGGAAGCCCTGGAACCGTTGATTGGACATACCGGTGCGGCGCTTTTCGCGCTCGGAATTTTCGAAGCGGGAATTGTGGCAGCGATTGCAATTTCTACGTCTTCCGCTTACGCATTCGGCGAGGTGTTGCAAACAGGACATAGCCTGAATCGTCCGCTCCGGGATGCGTGGCCTTTTTATTTGGTGCTGTTGGGTTCTGCGTCCGCTGCAGCGGCACTCGTGTTAATTCCAAACTTCCCATTGGAATTCGTCGTTCTAACCGTGAACGTAATCGCGGTTCTGGCCATGCCTCCTGCGCTGGCATTCCTTCTGCTGCTAGTGAACGATCCGGAAGTGATGGGGGAATATGTGAACGGCACATGGGCCAACGTGGCCGGCATTGGAGTTACACTGCTTTTGATTATTGCAGGACTGGGATTTGGTCTTGCAACTGTGTTTCCGAAATGGCTGGGCGGCTGAGTTTCGATTAATAGAATATTATTTTTTTGACGCATTGTTGAGTTTGTGAGGTTGGAATTGAAATCGGATTTTTCAGAACTGAGCGTTAGCGCTCCTGGCGTTGAACCTATTCCTGCGGATGGTGCACAGCCGCATTTGGAAGACCCTCGTGTTGTGTTGTCTCTTCTGGAAGCGGACCAGGTGGTCGCGGCGAAAGAGCAGATGCGTTTCGGGCGGCAAAAACTGTCGCGAGGCGTCCGCATATTGCTGTGGGGCTTGCGGATTTATGTTGTATCGATGATGGTCATCGTCCTCATTTCGGTGCTTCGCGCGGTTCACCTAATCCAATGAGCTTGTTCTGACTGATACCCTGACGGCTGGATTTTGAAATCGTCAGAGTGCATGCGAAAATCCTTCCGCAAAACTGATTGTCCGGAGAATTTGAAATCCCATCCATGAATTCGGAAACAAGAGCGCGAGCCGGTAAGAATAATCTGCTATCTAAGGTTGCTGTCTTATTCGTGATCGTGGCGGCTGGTGGCGCGATTTTTCTTTACTACCATCGCGATTGGAACGCTCCAGCGGCGGCGAAGAATCTTCGGAATCCCCTTCCGGCGACGGATGATTCCATCGCGATGGGGAGAATGAATTACTCCACTCATTGCCAGAACTGCCACGGCGACAAGGGAGATGGAAAAGGGCCGCGCGCCGATAGCCTTTCCATCGCGCCATCTGATTTTACCGACGCACACGCCTTGGGTTTAGTGACGGATGGCGAGCTTTTCTGGAAGATTTCGCATGGGCGGCGCCCTATGCCGGCCTTTCAGTACAAACTTACGGAGACTGAGCGCTGGCAGTTGGTGGACTTCATCCGCACTTTCGCACAAAAACCTAATGCGGGCGTGGCGCCTGCCGCAAATTCTCCTTCACCGTAAACAGACGCCACACCGATGTGCAAAGCCTGAAAATGCGGCTTCGTCACGATTCAAGCTAATTCTTAACTTTCGAAAGGGCTTCAGAAACTTCCTTGATGTCTGGCAGAGTTGGAATATCATAATTTTTGAACCAGGCGATTTTTCCGGAGCGGTCAACGATAGCGATCGCGCGGCCGGTGATGCCTTTGTCGGGCAGAAACACGCCGTATTTTTCACCAACCGCGCCACGCGGTTGAAAATCCGCGAGCAACGGATACTTGATGCCCATCTTCTCGGCGAACGCTTTATGGGACCAAGCGCTGTCCACGCTCACACCGAGCACTTGCGCATCGAGCTCGTCGAAACGTTTCATGTCATTCACTAAGCAGGTATGTTCGTTGGTGCAGACCGGACTCCAGTCCAGAGGATAGAAGATGAGGACCACATTTTTCTTGCCTTGAAATTCTGAAAGCTTCACCTCTTTCTGGCTCTGATCCTTCAATGTAAAATCCGGGGCTGTTGCGCCGACTGAGAGTGCCATGCACGATCCTCCTGTCCGCTGTCGCGAACTATATTAGAAGAGATTTCATCCAATCGAATAATGATAGCCGAAGGCGCCTAAGCAAACAAACATCTGTGAACGTCGGCTCGCTGGCTCCTGCTAATCGCGCTATTCAGTTTGCAATCTGCTACGATAATTTTTGGTATAAGAAGCAGGTGACGAAGTGGCGCGAGTATCCTACGAAGAGGCTTATCCCGGACTGGAGTACTTGCCGCGTAGCCGGAATTGGTGGGCGCGCCTGAAGGGAACCGCTCCAGAGTGCATACATTTAGGCGACGACATCAGTTGGATCGCGGCGGTGTTGCCGGACACGCTCTATCTGCAGGGGAAAAGGGCGAATCGACGCGAGCGCGTTCGTCCGGAAGTTTCACTGTGTTTCGAGTGTCTAAGCGAAACTTTCGCTTCGGAGCTTGAATCGTTTAGCGGGAGCGTGATAGCTTTTGAGCCGGACCCAGCGTTATTCACACAGTATTTTTTCGTGGCGACGCCGGATTTCGATGCTGCAGGGCTGGCTCTGGAAACTTCCGGTGCGATTAACGCCCGGCTGAGCCAAAGCTTTGGGACCTGCCGGGAGTGCTCTCGCGAAGCGACTTGGCTTTGGTTCTCTCGTGAACAGATTCAAAGTCTTGATGAAGTTGAGCTGATTAAGACGGCAGCCGGCGAAGCTTTTTGCGGCAGGCACGGCGCTCGAAAACTCTTGGCTTCGTTCGACAAACTGTCCGAGGCCAACATTTTTTATATGAATCTTCCTTACGGCGAAGCAGGCGCGTACGTTTGGATTTGAACATGACGCTTAAAGATCTAGTTGAAAAATATCTGGCAGCCTCTGGGGGTTTTGGTAAGACGGTTCCGATCACCGCTTTAGAACTTTCGCGCGAAGAGACGGAGCGGGTCTTTGACATTCTGGATGAGGACTACCACATAAGCCGGTTCTTTCATTTTCAAAATGCGGCGGGCGCGGGATCTGGCGCTAGTTTTCAGATCAACGGATTTCCGCAGACGCACATTTCCATCGATTCCGAAATCCGCGAAATTCTATAGCCGTACGACTACGGCTGATCAACCTACCAGACGTGACAAATCTTCTCCGTCGGTTTCACCATGGGCTGCCCTACTTTGCACGAAAACGCGCTGCCAAATTCCGGCATATTCACCACGACTCCGTTGATGCGATATTTTCCGGGCGAGTGCGGGTCAGTAATTGCGTTCACGCGCTCATTTTCAGGGCGATTATTCTCGCAAGCCCACTGCGCCAGGCCAATGAAGAAGCGTTGATCGGGCGTAAGGCCGTCACGATCTTGCAACGTCATATCCTTCGTGGCATCTTTCCACGCGATGTAGGCCAGGATCGTTCCGCCGAGATCGGCGACGTCCTCGCCCTCGGTGAGCTTGGAATTGATGTGGACGTCGTCCACCACAACATATTGGGCGTACTGATCGACCACGCAGTCGGCGTGCCTCACGAACTGATCGGCATCCTCTTTGGTCCACCAATCTTTCAGATTGCCCTTTGCATCGTACTGGCGGCCTTCATCGTCAAAGCCATGCGTGAGTTCGTGCCCGATGGTGGAACCGGTGTTGCCGTAGTTTGGAGCGTCGTCCATTCTTGAGTCGTATAGAGGCGGCTGCAAAACGCCGGCGGGGAAGTTGATGTCGTTCATCTGATCGTTGAAGTATGCATTGACGGTGGGCGGCGTCATATCCCACTCGCCGCGATCCACGGGTTTTCCCACTTTGTTCAACTGGCGATGCGATTCAAACTCGATCGCGCGCAGATTGTTACCGTAAAAATCAGTGGAAATAATTTTTACTGAGCTGTAATCGCGCCATTGATCCGGGTAGCCAATTTTGTTGCGAATGGCATGCAGCTTGGTGAGCGCTTGCTGCTTGGTCGCCGGGGTCATCCAAGCCAGCTGTTGGATACGAATAGCCATGGCATCTTCGATGCGACGCGTCATATCCAAGGTGGCAGCCTTCAACTCAGGCGAAAAGGTTTTACGGACATAGGTCTGCCCCAAGGCCTCTCCTAAATCGCGGTCGACGTAACGCACGCAACGTTTCCAGCGAGGCTGAAGCTCCTTTGCGCCGCGCAAATACTTGCGGTAAAAATCGAAGTCTTCGTTGACGAAAACGGAGGAAAGGTATGGCGCGCGAGAATTGGCAATGTGAAACCGGAGATAGATTTTCCAATCCTCCAGCGAATCCGATTTCAACTGGGAATCGACGTCCTTGAAGAAATCCGGCCAACCGACGTTCAGTACCTGGAATTTAGGGATGTCGCTCGCAGCGAAGTAGGCATTCCAATCAAAATCCGGCGCGACTTTATAGAGTTCGGCGACGGTCATTTTATGCTTTTGTTTGTAGGGGTCGCGCCGCTCCACACGGGTGAGAGAAGCTTTCGCCAGACTGGTTTCCATGCGCATCACGATCCCAGCATTATTTTTCGCAGCATCGGGTGAGTCTTCGAGGAGCTCAAATATTTTCTGAACATGCTGAAGGTAGTGCTCGCGCGTCTCTTTCGATTTAGCGTCGTCTTTCAGATAGTAATCGCGATCCGGCAGCCCTAGTCCGCCTTGCGAAACATTTACAATCACTTCGTCGGAATCGTCGGGGTCCTGCGTGGAGCGAGAGTTAAAAACACCAGGGATTCCCTGGAGATGCAGAGTCGCAATCAATGTCGCAAGGTCTTTCGTGCTCGCGAGATTGTGAATAGCGGTCAGGTCCGCTTGAAGCGGCTTGGCGCCGAGCTTTTCTACTTCCGTTTCATCCATGCAAGCGGCGTAGTAGTCCCCGATTTTCTGCGTGACCGCATCGCGGTCTTTTGCGGTGGAGGCTTGTCCAAGAATGCCTCGCAGGTAGTTCAGATTGTCTTCGTAAAGTTTGCCGTAAACGCTCCAGGAAGTTTGATCGGATGGAATCGGGTTCATTTTTTTCCAGCCGCCGCAGGAGTACTCGTAAAAATCCACGCACGGATCAGAAGTGCGGTCCATGGCGGAGGGATCGAGGCTTGGAGTGTAGGGAAGCACGAGTTCCGTTTGGTGTTGAGAGGTGGGTTCGGTGTTGGCCGGCTTTGTTTGTTGAGCGCACGTGACGATGGCGAAAAGCGCAGTCAGGCAGAGAGCTTTTTTGAGTGCCAAGATGGAACCCTCCAGCAAAGTTGTGAGAATAACAGCGGCGTGCTTTCTGCGCTAGCATGCGAACGGGTAGCCGAAAGGCAACGAAACAACGATTTAGCCACTGTAGCGCTGCAAAGCCATATTACTCGGTAGCAACGCTGTCGCGTTGGAGGCGGTCAGCCAGAGCTTTGTGCTCCGTGCGAATCTCGTCGGGCAAGCGATCGCCGAATTTCTCGAAAAACTTTTCAGTGGCAGAAAGTTCCTCGGTCCAATCGGCTGGATCAACTGCTAACAATTCGTCCAGATTCTTGCGGGGAATGGAAAGGCCATCGAGATCGAGCGAAGCAGGAGTGGGGACGTCGCCGATAGGCGTTTCGTTGGCTTGAGCGCGGTTCTCGATGCGATCCAGCATCCATCTCAGCACGCGCACGTTCTCGCCATAACCGGGCCACAGAAATTTCCCATTTTCATCTTTGCGGAACCAATTCACATGGAAAATCTTTGGCGCATTCTCCATCTTTCGTCCCATCTCGAGCCAATGCCGGAAGTAATCGCCCATGTTGTAACCACAGAAAGGAATCATGGCCATGGGATCGCGGCGCGTTACACCAACAGCGCCGGTGGTAGCAGCCGTGGTCTCAGAGGCCATCGTGGCGCCGACAAAAACGCCGTGCTGCCAATCGCGCGATTGATAAACCAGCGGCGCAACACGCGCGCGACGACCGCCAAAGATAATCGCAGATATTGGTATGCCTTCGGGATCTTCCCAATGAGGCGAAATCGAGGGCGATTGCTTTGCCGCAACGGTGTAGCGCGAATTAGGATGCGCCGCCGGACCCATGCTCGGATTCCAATTTTCACCTTTCCAATTGATCAACGGTTCGTCTGGCGCGCCATTGATGCCTTCCCACCAGGGCTCGCGCGAGTTGGCAGTGATGGCGACATTCGTGAATATGGCGTCATGTTGCAACGCAGTTCTCACGTTCGGATTCGTTTTCGCATTGGTGCCAGGGGCAACACCGAAAAAACCGGCTTCCGGATTGATGGCTCGCAAGGTGCCATCCGCAGCGAGGTGCATCCAGGCAATGTCGTCGCCCACGGTCCATACACGATAGCCTTTGCTTTCTAGCGCCGAGACCATCATAGCGAGATTGGTTTTTCCGCATGCGCTAGGAAACGCGGCAGCCATGTAGGTTACTTTTCCGGAGGGATCTTCGAGGCCGAGAATCAACATGTGCTCGGCCATCCAACTTTGTTCGCGCGCCATATAACTGGCGATTCGCAAGGCAAAACACTTTTTACCCAAGAGAGCGTTTCCGCCGTAGCCGGAGCCTACGCTCCAGATCAATTTTTCTTCGGGAAAGTGCAGGACAAACCGTCGATCCGGGTTTAGATCTCCCAGCGAATGCAGGCCGGGCACGAAATCGTCCGAGCTTCCCAAACGGTCAAGCGCGGCCTGTCCCATGCGGGACATGATTCGCATGCTTGCCACCACGTATGGCGAGTCGGTGATCTCTACGCCCACTTTGCTATAAGGAGATTTCACCGGACCCAAAATGTAAGGCATCACGTACATCGTGCGGCCCTTCATCGCGCCGTCAAAAAGCGGGCGCACTTTCTCTTTGGCTTCCTGCGGAGACATCCAGTTATTGGTGGGACCGGCGTCTTCTTGTTGTCGGGTGCAGATAAAGGTGATGCTTTCCGTGCGCGCTACATCATTGGGATTACTGCGGTGGAGATAGCAGTTCGGGCGGGTCTTCTGATTTAACTCGATATACGTGCCGTCGCGGAGCATGTCTTGCACAAGGCGCTGGTTTTCCGCTTGCGAGCCATCGCACCAAACGATTTTGGAAGGCTTTGTGAGGCGTGCTGATTCGTCAACCCATCTTTCCAGTGGCGTAGACACCGAACCTCCGATAATTTCCGGCGGGGAGTATGCCTTGCGGTGGCTTCACCCGCTTATATAGCTTATTTCGATATTTAATATCTAAAAATTCTAGGGTACCAGGGACTTAAAAGCAAGATAACCGGCGCGTCCAGGGTCCTCTAGTTTTGGCCTGAACGAGGATAAACCTGGACAGAAAAAATACTACCCCTGGGAGGGCAGGAGCTGCTAAGAATCTTGCATCCCTTAAACATGTATATACATCTATCTAGGCATGAATATGAGTGAGCCAGCCATAGCGGTTCTGCCGTGCCTATGCGCTAATCTCCGCCGGGCGTCGAGGGCGCTTACCCACTTGTACGATAAATCGTTGAGACCACTCGGATTGCAGGCGACGCAGTTCACTGTGCTGCAGGCGCTCTCGCTGACCGGAGAAATACCCCAAAAAGGGCTGGGGCGAATTCTGTCAATGGACAGCACCACTCTTACGCGGACATTGGAGATCCTACTCCGGAACGGGTGGATTGCAATCCGCCGCGGCAGGGACAGGCGTGAACGCTTGCTGCGCTTGTCCTGGGCGGGCGAAGCGCAACTTAAGCGGGCAGTGCCGCGTTGGGAAAAGGTTCAAGCGCGGTTGCGCCGCAAGTTTGGAATGGATGGCTGGGACAATCTTCTGAAGTTGACTAATGAAGTGACGAAAGTAGCTACGGAATAAAGGAGACTGGTTATGACAAACGCACAATATGGCAAGCTAACTGTGTCGCTGATCGTCGCCTGGTTTATGTTTTGTCTTCTGGCTTCGGGCATGAAAATATTCAGCCTTAACCCTTCTCGTCCACCCATCTTACTCGGGCTGGCGGCGTTGACGCCGATCATCGTGTTTGCCGTGTGGTCGGCAGCTTCGGAAAGATTTCGCCAGTTTACTCAGTCTTTGAACCCGCGCCTTTTGACCATGGTGCAATCTTGGAGGATAGCCGGTTACGTATTTCTCGTTTTGTATCAGTACAGGATCTTGCCGGGCGCTTTTGCATTGCCAGCCGGATGGGGCGACGTTGCGATTGGATTGACAGCGCCGCTAGTGGCGATGACGCTTGCCAAGCCGGAGCACAACAAAAGTTTCATCCTGTGGCAAGTGCTCGGAATTTCAGATTTGGTGATAGCGGTGGCGATGGGCACGACTTCCCGGCTAATTTCTCCGCACGGGATCGCGACTAGCGCCATGACTGCGCTGCCACTGAGTTTGATTCCAACCTTCGCCGTACCGCTTTTTATGATTTTGCATTTCATTTGCATTGCTCAGGCCAGGCAATGGACTGTGCGGGCGCATTCACATTTTGCAGAGCCGGCACCCTCTTCTGCTCTGTGAGCGTGGATGGCTGGTCTATTTGGCTCGATGCTATACTTGCGGCGGAATGTTTGCGCGAAAACTTCTGGTAGACGTATTAGTGGACGGCGAGAGAAAAGCGGCCCCTTTGGAGTGGCTGGACAGTTTTTGTATGCGAAATTTTACGGGCTCGGCGGAGTTCGATGACACTTTGCCAACTGGCGAGGGAACGCTGGAAGCCGGGCTGAACGTTGACCCGGCGCGGCTTGCCGCGGCGATTGGCGAATGGGCTACGAAACGCGGCAAAGGAAATGGCAAGCCAGTAACTGTGGAAATCCGCTCGGCCGCATGACCTATTTTTGCAAACTCGCCCGACAATCCTAGTAAACCAGTTTTCCTCTTGAAATTCGGATTTGCAGACTATGAAATTAGGGAGTATTTTCCTCGGGAAGAAGAGCCGAACTCTCTTACGTATGACTGGGGCGTTGCAGCGGTCACCGCACTAGAAATTCGGCTCTTCACAATTAATTTGACGAGAAATCGCAGGGATAGTTAGCAGGATTTGAGCCTGGAGACCGCGCCTCACGAGCTGCCTAAATCTCCTTGGCCGCCCGAGATGCTTCCCGTTCGGCTTCGATCTTCACTGGGTCGCCTTCCAATACGGCTTTGATCTGAGGCATGACCGCGTGGGTGGCTTCTTCGCCTGCGGCAATCAGTTGCGGAGTTTTGACGAATTCATCCCAGAGGACATGGTGCACGCCGGGTTCGATGAGCACGTCCGTCATGCCGCGCCAGGGTTGGTTCGCGACGGTTTGGATGATCGAAAAAGCGCGGCTGATGACTTCGATTGTGTTGCGCGGTTTCGTATCCAGCAGGCCGGGCTCCAGGTGAACCGAGATAACCACCTCCGCTCCCATTTCGCGGACGGCGGGCGCAGGCACTTGCTCCGTTAAAAATCCGTCCACCAGAAAATGGCCGTCGTGTTCCACCGGAAGGAAAAGCCCGGGGTAGGCGCAAGAAGCTCGGAGCGCGGGACTAATTTCTCCTTTGGTGAAATGGACGGATTCGCCGGTGAGCAGGTCAGTGGCAACGATTGCCAGCGGAATTCTCATCTGCCTGAAATTTCTCGCTTCCGTAAAACGGTGGAGGAAATCTTCGAGACGCTCGTTCGAAGCCATGCCCATGCGGGAAAGGGTCCAGCGGCCGAAATCGCGGAAGCGCGTGAGAGTGCCTTGTCGCGACATTTCGTCGAGCGAAGTTCCGCTGGCATAGGCTGCGGCTATTAAGGCGCCCACGCTGGTACCAGCGATATAGTCGACGGGAATTTCATATTGTTCCAACACGCGCAGGACGCCGATATGCGCGATGCCTCGAGCGAATCCGCCGCCCAGCGCGACCCCTACTTTGGGGCGGCGTCCGGTGCTATAGGCGAATGAACGCAGGCCGCGAATGGCCTTCCCAAACCATTTGGAGGTGGTTCCCATTTGTAGCGTCCCTACTTCTATAGGACACTGTAGCGCACTTATCGGGTGCCGGGTTTTTTGGGTTGACCCTTGGTTTCCGGCTTTGTAACCTCAACTTCGCATTTTGGGAGCTGTCGAGGATGATGAAACACCGTATCGAAAAGGCGGCCGTGCTGGGCGCTGGAACGATGGGCTCTCGGATCGCGGCACATCTCGCGAACGCGGGCATTCATTGTTTTCTGCTCGATATCGTCCCGAAAGAGTTGACTGCGGAAGAGAAACGAAAAGGCTTGACGCTGGAATCTCCGGTGGTTCGCAATCGGATTGTTCTCGCGGGTTTGGAAGCGGCGAAGAAGTCGCGGCCTGCGGCATTTTTCACGCCTGAAACAGCGCGACTGCTAACTCCCGGAAATCTGGAGGACAACCTGGCGTGGTGCGGCGAGGTGGATTGGATCATTGAAGCGGTCGCCGAAGATCTGGAGATCAAACGAAGCCTTTTCTCGCGGGTTGAAACCGTGCGGAAACCAGGCGCCATCGTTTCGTCGAACACTTCGGGTCTCCCTATTAAGCTGATTGCCGAAGGACGCTCGGAGGATTTTCAGCAGCATTGGGCGGGCACGCATTTCTTCAATCCGCCGCGGTATATGAAGCTGGTTGAGCTGATTTCGGGGCCGAAGACGAAGCCTGAAGTTTTGCAATCATTGGAAGAAATTTGCGATCTGCGACTGGGCAAGGGCGTGGTGGTGGCGAAAGATACGCCGAATTTCATCGCCAACCGTATCGGTACTTTCTCCATGCTGAATGCGCTGCGCCAGATGGAAGCGTTGAACATGACGATCGAAGAAGTGGACGCCTGCACCGGGCCGGCGGTGGGCTGGCCGAAATCGGCTACATTTCGCACCGCGGATTTGGTGGGACTGGACGTTCTGGTCCACGTGGTACGGAATATTTACGAAAATATTCCTGACGACGAATCCCGCGAGATGTATCGAGTGCCCAAGCTAGTGGAAGACATGCTCGCGCGTGGTTGGCTGGGCGAAAAAACAGGCGGCGGTTTTTACAAGCGCGTGAAGAAAGGCGGCGAATCGGAAATCCTGACGCTCGACTGGCACAAGATGGAATACCGACCGCGCCAGAAGGCGAAGTTTGGTTCCGTCGAAGCCGGGAAAGGCATTGAGAACACACGCGAAAGATTGCGCGCACTAGTGGGCCCGGCGCTCGAAGGTAAAACCGGCGATAAGGCCAATCAGTTTCTGTGGAATGGATTAAGCGAGACCTGCCTGTACGCGGCGCGGCGAATTCCTGAAATCGCAAACAGTATTGTGGATGTAGATCGCGCGATGCGTTGGGGATTCGGGTGGGAGCTGGGCCCCTTCGAAATGTGGAACGCGATTGACGTGGAGCGAATGGCGAAGGCCATGGACCGCGACGGCAAAGAAATGCCGTTACTGGTTGACCGAGTACTCAATTCTGTAAAGAAAGTTTTTTACGAATCGGAAAAGGGCAACACGCTTTATTTTGATCTCGCAACGTCTTCACTGAAGCCGGTGGAAGAGCCGCCGGGAATTATTATTTTGAAATCGCTGAAAGAGCGCACGCCGGTGGTGCAAAGCAATTCCGGGGCGAGTCTGATCGACCTCGGTGACGGAGTTCTTTGCTGCGAGTTCCATTCGAAGATGAATTCAATTGGCGGAGACATCGTCGCCATGATTCACGCAGGAATCGCGCGGCTGGATTCCGAGTTCGAGGCCATGGTGATTGCGAACCAAGCCCCCAACTTTTCGGTCGGCGCGAACCTAATGCTGCTTTTGATCAGCGCGCAAGAGCAAGAATGGGATGACATTCACATGGCCGTTCGCCAGTTCCAGCGCGTAAACATGGCTATCAAGTACGCGTCCCGGCCAGTGGTCGTTGCGCCGCAGGGCATGACTTTGGGCGGAGGATGCGAGATCAGTTTGCATGGGGCGCGGATTCACGCAGCCGCCGAATCGTATATCGGTTTGGTGGAAGCCGGCGTCGGATTAATTCCGGGCGGTGGCGGAACGAAGGAAATGCTGATTCGCGCGAACGAACGCTCCGCCGGCGGCGAGAATCTGGATTTGTTCCACGCGCTCAAGCCCGTATTTGAAACGATCGCCATGGCCAAAGTGTCCAGCAGCGGAGAGGAAGCGCGCTCGCTCGGTTTTCTGCGGCCGTCTGACCTAATCGCCATGAATCGCGATCGGCAAGTAGCTGACGCAAAACAAACCGTTCTAGCTATGGTGCGCGCTGGCTATCATCCACGGCCACCCGCGCAAATCCCAGTGCTTGGCGAGGAGTTTCTTGCCGCTGCGAAGCTCGCGATTCATATGCTCGTGCGCGGAGAATATGCCAGCGAATACGATGGGGTAGTCGCGCGGAAGCTTGCCTTTATTCTGGCTGGTGGCGGAATCACGTCGCCGCAAACTGTTTCCGAACAATATATTCTCGACCTAGAACGCGAAGCTTTCGTGAGCCTGTGCGGCCAGCGCAAAACTCAGGAGCGCGTGGCGCACACACTGAAGACGGGCAAACCATTGCGAAATTGAGCGAATCGGATCGACCGGACAAATTGTCCAACTTTTGGAGTTTGTCAGAAATGGCGGGAAACCAGTTCGCGGCTGACGGAATCTAACGCCTGGACATTACTTGGAATTCAAAACGGGCTGTGGCACCCACCTGAAACTTTCTGCGGCGAGAACGGCAATAGAAAATAAGGATCGAGGGAAAATGATGAAGGGTTTTGTAAAGCGCGAGAAGTTTGTGACGTTTTCAATTTTAGCAGTGACTATGACCGCGGCACTTTTTGTAACGGCGTGCGGATCGAGCAGCAGCGGCGGCTCGAAGCCTCCGGTTGTTGGCGGAATCACGGTTTATCCAGACAGCGCCACCATATCTGAAAATTCTACCGCGCAATTTACGGCATATTCCGGAGCAATGGTTCTCGCACCAACGTGGAATGTGGTAAGCGGCACCGGAACTATTTCCGGCGCCGGATTGTTTAGCGCGCCCGGTACCACGGAGACTGACACCATTCAAGCGGTATCCGGCTCGAACGCAAGCCCTCAGATCACGATTAACGTTGTGGCAACGCAGCCCGTCGCCGTGAGCCCTGCTGCGGTTGCAGTACCTGCCGGCGCAACGCAGCAATTCACTTCACCTGCGGGTTGCGCTTCGACCACTTGGTCAGTAACGTCAAATTTGTCGGCGAATCCCGGCACGATTACAAACGGCGCTACCAACTGCGGGCTATACACCGCCCCACTGAGTCCTCCGCCACCCGGCACGGTTACGATCACTGCGATGTCTGGAGGAAATTCCGGAACGTCCACGGTGACGATTTTGTTCTCGAATGCGTCCTTGAACTCGCTCGCTAATGGGGCGAACACGCAACCTTACGCGATTTCTTATAGCGCTCATGATGGATCAAGTTTTCTTTTCGTGGCGGGAAGTTTCATCGCCGACGGAAACGGAAATATCACCGGAGGAACGGAGGACATCAACACCAGTGGAGCAACTGGTCCAACGAGCACTTCCATCAGCCCGAGCACCTACACAGTTGGTCCGGATGGGCGAACCACAGCAAACATCACCACCGGGCAGGGAACGGGAGTCGTCTGGCAGTTCGTGCTGACGTCAAACCAGCATGCTTTAACGATTCGCTTCGATAAGAGCGCATCTGGAAGTGGAACCATCGATCAGCAGAATCCAGAGCAATTCGGCGAAGCGTTCGCCCTGGGCAATTACGCTTTCGGCTTATCAGGCGTCGATGGAAAAGGTCACCGCACAGGAACTGCGGGAAGAGTGTTCGCGAATGGTAACGACACATTCCCAATGGGCAGCGGCATACTCGATTTGAATGACAGCGGCGCTACAACTACACCCACGAACGTCACTGACTCGGAACTTCAGGGCGGATTCACTACGCCAGATCCATCCACGGGACGCGGAACGCTGACACTGAATTGCCCATCATTTGAAGATGTATTGGGAGCCAACACTGGGATCCCCGGAACACTCAATTTCGTTTACTACGTTGTCGATAACACGCACTTGAAGGTGGTGGAAAGCGATTCGGTTGCGGCGCTCGGCGGCGATTTCTATGCGGCTCCGGCTACAACGGTGAACATGAGCGGAAATCAAGCATTCACTGTAGAGGGAGTTGACACCCGCGGGCACAGGTACGGAATGGGTGGGGCATTCGGAAGCTCCGGGACTGGCGTATTGGATCTCAACGACGACGGCACACTGACGAGTCCGCCGACCAGCGGCACGAATGTTTCTTCGGCGAGTCCTTCGGTTAACGCGAACACGGGACAAATTGAATTAGCTATTAATTTAACCAGCGGCACCGATTATCAATTTGCTGCCTATCTCTTCAACTACACGACGGCAAGCGGGCTGCCATCCACGGGCGCTTTCTTATTAGAAACCGATTCGAACGTGGGTGTGGGATCTGGCATATCGTACACGCAAACGGGAGCGGCCGTGCCCCAAGGAAGCTTCGCGCTAAACCTGACAGGAGTGGGGCTGAATGATGGGGGGGAACAGGACATTGAAGGGCAGGTGACCACTGCCAGCGCCGGTACGGTTACAGGAACCGTGGACATCAACGATGTCGCCAATAGCGGAAATTTGATTTCTGGTGAGCCGCTCACGTCTGCCAGTGCGATCGCAATCGTGGGCATCGACGGTCGCGGCAATCCGTTGACTCTTGCTAATAAGTTCGAGACGAACGTGCTGTCGTATTACGTCGTTGACGCGAATAGCATACTGCTTGTGGAGATGGATCCTCTTCGCGTTATGACCGGGACCATGGCTTTGCAATTCTAAAGCGTGTGAGCCGTACTCAGCCGCAACGCAAGTTGCAAAACCGTGCCGAGACCTTGGTACGGCGGCTATTCTTCGATTTGATCGCAAAAGAATGTGATTTTTTGTGCGCGAGTTTTCTTGATTTTGTCCACCCTTGCCATTAGCATCAGTCGCTTTCTTCTAGCGCTTACATAGTTTTACCGGGGAATTGAGAGGTGTAGCGTGCGGGATCGCTTCAAATTTCGACAGGTGTGTGCCGTCGTTGTCGGGCTGTGTATGGCTGGCCTGATTGGTTCAGTATTTTCCGCGCGAGGTGACGGAAGCGGGCCGCGCTACTTCGCCGTAGTGAATGCGCGGATTGTGACAGGAGCCGGCTCGGTGATCGATAGCGGAACGGTTGTTATCGCAAAAGGCTTGATCCAAGCTGTGGACGCGAACGTAACGGTTCCACCGGAAGCGTGGGTAATCGATGGCAAGGGCTTGACGGTTTATCCCGGCCTGATCGATGCCGGCACGGACCTTGGCCTGCCCAAGGAAGAAAGTTCGGAGACTACATCGACAGGGCGTGGAAGAAGAAGAGCTGCTCCCTCCGGACAAATTGCAAAAGGTCCTGAAGACCGGCCCGGATCATCCCCGTGGCGGGTGGCTGCCGACGAATTGAAAACAGACGACAAGCGAATCGAAACCTGGCGCAACGCTGGTTTCACCACCGCGCTGAGTGTCCCCGATGGAGGAATTTTCCCCGGGCAAGCGACGGTGATCGACCTGGCCGGAGATCGTTCAGGCGATTACGTCGTAAAAGCGATGGCGACATTGCCGATTTCGTTCAAACCGATTGGAGCTTGGTGGGGATTTCCGGATTCGCTGATGGGGTCTATTGCTTACGTTCGCCAGGTCTTTGACGATTCCAACTCGTACGCGCAAGCCGAGCCCGTTTATGAATCCAATGTGACAAAATTGGAGCGCCTGCCGTACGACCGCACCGAGCGAGTGATCGCTCGCGGAGTGCGCGACAAAGAAATTATTCTGCTGCCGGCAAACAATTCGGTGCAAATCCTACGGGCGTTGCGTTTGACCGATGAGTGGAAGATTAACGCCGTACTTTATGGCGGACAGCAAGGATACGAAGTGGCGGGCGTGATCGCGGCCAAAAAGATGCCTGTATTGGTGAGCTTGAAATGGCCCGAACGTGCGAAGGATGCCGATCCCGATGCCGAACAAACTTTGCGCGAATTGCGATTCCGCGATCGCGCGCCTTCGTCGCCAGCCGCGCTAGCTAAAGCTGGAGTGAAGTTTGCGTTTTACTCTGGAGGGCTTTCCACGCCGAAGGACATTTTCAAGAACGCCAAGAAAGCAGTCGACGCCGGATTGCCTCGCGATGCGGCTCTACGCGCGTTTACCGTGGATGCGGCTGAAATTCTTGGCGTCGGCGATCGCATGGGGAGTATCGCACAGGGGAAAATTGCAAATCTAATCGTGACTGACGGCGATCTCTTCAATGAGAAAACCAAAGTGAAGCATGTATTTGTGGATGGGCGCTGGTTCGAAATCCACGAGGAATCTCCCGGAGAAAAGCCTGGCGACCACAAAGCGGATAGCGCTCCCAGTTCACAGCCGAGACACTCAGCGAGCGAAGAGGGGGTGGGCCGATGAAGGTCCGCATACTGCTTGCGCTGATTCTGTTTGTGACGTTTGCGCCGCCTTGCGTCCGCGCTCAGGGTTACAGCGTCCAAACCAATAACGCTATTTTAATTCAGAACGCCACGATCCTTACAATTACGCATGGAAATATCGAGCACGGTTCCATCCTGATTCGTGATGGAAAAATTGCAGCGGTCGGCACGGATGTTAAAGCTTCGGACGGAGCGATCGTAATCGACGCGAAAGGGCAATACGTGATGCCGGGAATTATCGATTGCCACTCGCACATCGCTGTGGACGGCAGCGTGAACGAAGGCAGCGTTTCGGTTTCGTCCATGGCGAATATTGCCGACGTGTTGAATCCGGACGATATAAGCATTTATGACGATCTTTCGGGTGGAGTGACTACCGCAAACATCCTTCACGGCAGCGCGAACCCGATTGGCGGTCAGACGATTGTCATCAAGCTGCGTTGGGGCAAACCGGCGAGTGAGTTGCCATTTCAAGGCGCGTTGCCTGGAATTAAATTTGCTTTGGGAGAAAATCCAAAACGTTCGAATTTCACGCCGCCGCCCGGAGTGGAGCCTCGCTATCCTGCGACGCGTATGGGAGTAGAAGAAACCATTCGGGAGGCTTTCATCGAAGCGGGCGAATACAAAAAACAGTGGGACGACTACAGCCGGAAAAAAGCAGCCGGAGATCAGAATCTGCTCCCACCTCGCAGAAATGAAAAACTCGAGCCGCTGGTGGAGGTGATGGAAGGGAAGCGCTACGTTCACGCGCACTGCTACCGCGCCGATGAAATCCTGACGCTGATCCGCGTGGCCAATGAATTTGGCTTCAAGGTTCGCACGTTCCAACACGTGCTGGAAGGCTACAAAATAGCGGATGAAATCGCCGCCTCCGGCGCCGGTGGATCTACCTTCTCGGATTGGTGGGCCTACAAGATGGAGGCTTTCGACGCGATTCCTTATAACGCGGCGCTGATGACGGAGCGCGGCGTGGTTGTTTCGGTCAACTCCGACGATGCGGAAGAAGCGCGGCACTTGAATCAGGAAGCGGCCAAGAGCATGAAATACGGCGGCCTCTCTGCGAATGAGGCATTGAAACTGGTCACACTGAATCCCGCGATCCAACTGGGCATCGACAATCGAGTGGGCTCGATTGACGTGGGCAAAGATGCGGACTTGGCCATCTTCAATCGCGATCCTTTGAGCGTTTATGCGGTGGTGCAGAAAACGTTGATCGATGGACAAGTTTATTTTGACCGGGAGAAGGATATCGCGGCGCGTCCCGCACTGGGAAAAGAGAAGCAAGACTTGCTGGCCAAGGAAAAGAGGGCGTCGGAAGAGAAGAAAGCGAGCGATAAACTGGACGCTACCCCGGAGAAGAAGCCAGACCAGAGAAAGAAGCATCCTCAAAATAGCGAAGACAATGCAGCCGCCGGCGCAGGAGGCGGCCGATGAACAAAATGCTTCGCATTCGAGCCGCCAAGTATCAAGTAATCGCATTGTTGTTGGTGCTTTTGTTGGCGTTTCCACTTTGGTCGCAGCGGGCTGCCAACGTTTACGCGATCAAGAACGCGAAGATTTACACGTTAGCCGAGCCGCCGATTGAAAAAGGCGTTGTGGTGATTCGCGACGGGAAAATTGCTGCCGTAGGCGCAGACCTCCCAATTCCGGAAGGCGCGCAAGTGATCGATGCGGTGGGGCTGGAAGTTTACCCGGGGATGTTCGACCCCATCACTCAGATTGGGTTGAACGAAGTTGGAGCGGTTAGCGCGACTGTAGATACCAACGAGCTTGGTGATTTTAATCCCGAGCTGATCGCTGCGACGGCGGTTAATCCTGCGTCTGCGCATATTCCGGTAACGCGCGCGAGTGGGATCACCGAAGTGATCTCAGCGCCGGGTGTTGGAGGCTTTGATTCGCAAAGCAGCGGAATCATTGCGGGCCAAGCTTCCGCGTTCAATTTGGCCGGGTGGACCATGGGGGAAATGCAAATCAATCCCTCGGTTGCCATGGTGCTGAACTGGCCCTCGATACAAACGAGCTCGTTTGATTTTTCAACATTCAGCATGAAGGAGAAACCCTATGAGGATGCCAAGAAGGAGTACGACAAGTCGGTTAACCAGCTTTCCGATTGGCTAACGCGCGCCCGCCATTATGCGCAGGCGAAAGAAAAAGGTTCGCTCGATCTTTTTGTGCGCGATTTAAAGCTCGAAGCGCTGGTTCCGGTGGTTGAGGGCAAACTTCCCGTCTTGGTTATGGCAGACGAAGCTCGCGACATTCGCAACGCAATCAACTTTTGCACCAAGCAAAATCTTAAGATGATTCTCGCTTCCGGCGCGGAGAGTTGGAAAGTGAAGGACCTTCTGAAAGAGAAAAAGATTCCCGTAATTCTCGGCCCTACCGAGAGGCTGCCAGAACAAGATGACACTGCGTACGATAAGCCTATGACCCAGCCATCTGAATTAAACGCGGCTGGAATTCAATTTGCATTCTCCAGCTTCGGTACGTCTTTCTCGCGCAGACTCCCGCAATATGCGGGAACGGCTGTGGGCTATGGCTTATCACACGATGAAGCTTTGAAAGCCGTGATGCTGAACGCCGCGCAAATCTTCGGACTTGCGGACCAACTCGGCACCATCGAGCCGGGAAAACTGGCGAACCTGATCGTGACGACTGGAGACCCGCTCGAAATTCAAACGGAAGTTCGTTACCTTTTTATCAAAGGCCAGCTCACCAGCACGGACAACCGGCATAAACATCTCTACGAGCAGTATCGAAAACGTCTGGCGCCGGCTCGCTGATATAGGAGTTCCACATCAGCCCATAAGTGTCTAAAAAGTTCACCGTTAGTACCAAAGTCCCATTGCCGCCTATGGTACGACCTCCAAAAATGCATATATCGATAGGAGATCTCATTTTCTTGGGGGAAACGGCTTACCGCCGGCACAACCATGGCGCCACTAACGAAAGACACACTGGAAGTTACAAACTCCGCCACTGATACGAATAAATTGAAAAGCGGCACTGCGGCGAAGACGGAACACCCCGCTGGGCACTTGCGCGCCGACGCTGTTTCATTGGAAGTTCCCGTAAAGGTGCACGGCTCGCGCATAACCGAAGTGGTGCGCGATGTTACGCCGCACACCGAACCTTTTGAGGAACAGACCAGCACAATGATCGTGTTTCCGCAGGGCGCTGTGATACGGATGTCCACAACGGTCACCGTTGGGCAAATGTTGGTGGTCACGAATCAGAAAACGCGGCAGGACGCGATTTGCCGTGTAGTAAAAGTTCGAACATTTTCCAATCTACAAGGCTATGTTGAAGTTGAATTCACCCACAAACAGCCGGGCTATTGGAATGTTTATTTCCCTTCAGACGGGCCCGCGCTGGGTAAACCTGCCCAGACAACACTCGTTGAGACGCCTACTCCAATCAAGACGGCGCCAGTTGCGCCCGCATCCGAGAATTCGTGGGCGCCGGCTCCTGCACCCGAGCCCGTGGTGCAGAAACCAGTTGAACCGGAATCATTTTCGCCCGCTGTGGAGCCGCCAACGATCACGTCGCCTGTCAATGTAGCTCGGAAACTCGCGGCACCGTTTATCTCCATTGGTTCGCAGGAGGAAGTGCAGCCGGCCGCAACGACGATCACGGCAAAGCCGGTCACTCCGCGCTTGGAAGTTGTGACGAAACCAGCGGCCCAAGTGAAATCAAGTTCGAGTAGCGTTGTCGAGTTTCCGGCTGCCGCTCCCGTCCAAGTTCCACCAGCAATTCCATCGACAAATTTGCCGGCCGATACTGCGTCTGAATCAACGGCTGAAGCTGCGGCGGTGGCGGCGCTTTCTTCTACAGCCCCTGTGCGCAGCACCTTCGGCAGTCTATCTGGAGGCGCGAGCCTCAACGTAAGTCACGCGGAGTCTGCGGTTGTAAGCGAATCGCTTTTGTTCTCTTCAGACGCGACTTCAGCCGAGCACAAGCCCGGCAACAACTGGATGTTAATAGCAGCGTGCATCGCCGGGTTGTTCGTCGCTGGAGTTGGAGGCATGATTTATTTCAGAGGTCAGTCTTCGAATCCCAGTGTGAACCCGTCGAACCGGCCGGTTGTGACTCAGCCTGCCAACGAAATTGCTGCGAACACCGCCCAGCCCGTGGTGTCCAGCCCAACTTCTTCTTCGCCGTCCACGAATTCAAGCCGCGAAACAGCCGCAAGCGTACGCCCCTCGATAGTCGTCAACGGCAACGCGCCGGTTGAGACGCATGACGCTCTGGTTTCTGTCAACCATACCAGCGCGTCCGCGAAACAGAGCGAGCCTCGCGTAACGAACGACATGATGAACGCGACTTTGAATTCGCATCCAGTGAGTTCACAACGCACCGCTGGGGGACAAGCTGATGCTGCTCCGACCGTTGACGCGATGACGCCTCCGCCCGTGTCAGAAAATAATGCGCTGACTGGAATTGGTTCATCCGGTATGGCATCGCCGCCCGCGCCGGAGCTTAGGCCGGACGGTGCAGTGAAAATTGGGGGTGAGGTGAAGCAGCCTCGGCTGTTGTTCTCCACTTTGCCGATCTATCCGGCCCTCGCTAAGCAATCCAACACACAAGGTGACGTTGTCGTTAGAGCGACAATCGACAAGACTGGACACGTCGCGCACATGGACATGGTTTCAGGTCCTGTCGTGCTTCGCCAGGCTGCGCTTGACGCGCTGAGCCGATGGAAGTACGAGCCATCCAAGCTCGACGGCCAGCCTGTTTCCGTTCAGATGTTGGTAACCATCAAATTCCGCAGATAATTCGGTTTCATTTTCTTCGACTTTTTCCTGGGATTGAAACGGCGCGGAATGCTTCCGCGCTGTTTCTTTTCTTATCGCTTAGGCATCCAATATAAAATCGGTTAAAGTTCTATCTATCGAGGTGATTCATGCGCGAAGCCGTGATTGTAAGTTCGGTGCGGACGCCGGTGGGCAAGGCTCCGAAGGGAACGCTGCGTGCCACGCGTCCTGACGATTTGGCTGCATTGGTGATCAAAGAAGCGATCGCTCGCGTACCAGGGTTCGACTTGAAAGAAATTGAAGATGTGATTCTTGGTTGTGCCATGCCGGAAGCTGAACAGGGAATGAATGTGGCGCGAATCGCGTCGCTGCGCGCGGGTTTGCCGGTCGAAGCTTCTGCCATGACGATCAATCGCTTTTGTTCCTCAGGACTTCAAGCTATCGCTCTGGCCGCGGAAAGAATCATGTCTGGTCAGGGAGACGTGGCCGTTGCCGGTGGCACCGAATCGATGAGCATGGTTCCCATGGGAGGCAACAAAATTTCACCTAACCCTTCGCTGATGGATTCATATCCGGACGCCTACCTTGGCATGGGTCTTACTGCCGAAAATCTTTCCAAGAAATATGGCATTACCCGGGAGCAAGCGGATGAATTTTCTTTTGCGAGCCATCAAAAGGCGCTCGCTGCTATCTCCGCTGGAAAATTTAAAGATGAAACGGCACCGGTAGAAGTAAATTACGTGGCTTTTGAAAACGGCGCGTCGAATGGGGCAAAGCCTAAAGCTGTGAAGATTACGTTTGACGCCGATGAAGGCCCTCGCTCGGATACTTCGCTCGAAGTTCTCGCCAAATTGAAGCCTGCCTTTCACGCGCACGGAGTAGTGACCGCGGGGAATAGTTCGCAGATGAGTGATGGCGCTGCGGCTGCGTTACTAATGAGCGCGGAGCGCGCCCGAGCGTTGGGATTGAAGCCTCTTGCACGTTTTCTGGCATTTGCAACGGCGGGCTGCCTGCCGGAAGAAATGGGTGTCGGTCCGGTGTACGCAATTCCAAAGGCTTTGAAGATCGCGGGATTGAAGTTGGATCAAATCGATGTGATTGAACTCAACGAAGCGTTTGCCGCGCAAGCGCTGTCCGTAATCAAACTGGCTGGATTAGATCCAGATCGCGTGAATGTGAACGGCGGAGCTATTGCGCTGGGACATCCGCTCGGTTGTACTGGCGCCAAACTCACCGCTACGATTCTGCGCGAACTCGAAAGACGAAATGCGCGCTACGGTCTGGTTACCATGTGCGTCGGCGGAGGCATGGGCGCAGCAGGAATTTTTGAGCGCGTTACTTAATCTCAACTGTCAGCGTTACTTTTTCACTGCGTACGATTTCCACAATAACTGGGCCGGACTGTCCCCAACCTGCACGAACTCTTCAATGCGCGTCGAGTGGTCCTTGATATCGGAATACTCGCTGCGAAGGTGCATGGTCGTTCCTTTCTCGATGAATTCGGACCGCGTGACGAGCTTGTCGCCTTCCCAGCGCGACTTTCCTATCACCGCTCCCGGAAAAGCATTTCCAACAGTGACCACCATGTAAGCTTCTTGCTTAGGATCCCAGGAAATTACTTGGTGCCCGATTTCCGGTCCCATCGGGCCGCCTCCTCAAAATCTGCGATGATCGAAAATCCTCCGGGACCGAGTCGCGCTTCATACCAGCCCGTGGACTTCCCCCCTTCTGGAATCATGGGCGTTTTTTCGTATTCACTATCCGTATTCCAACGTCCGATCAAGAACTTGATGCGCTCCATCTCCGGGCCGGGCTTGGGCGCCTTCATTTCTTGTGTCGCGGACTTCTTTTGTTCCGAAGGTTCCTGCGCGCCCGCCACGATTACGAATGCCGACGCAATTGCCACAATTTTCATAATCTGTCTCATTCTTCTCATACGCTTCTCCTCTATTCAAAATTAAGAGTGATACCGAGTGATGCCGCTACATTGAGGGCTTGAACAAACCGATCGTGTTTCCTTCTGGGGTCTGCATCCATGCGAACGTTCCATATGAAATATCAACCGGCGGCACCAAAGTTTTGCCGACTAGCGCCGCTGCTTTGTCCAGATACGTTTGCACATTGTCGACTCGAACGAAAAAATAGTATAGCGGTGCGGTTCGTGGCCCAGCGCGTTGATGTGTCCATTCACGCCTTCGCCGGGGTTGATTATTACGGCTCGACCCATTGGTTCGAATTTCCAATCGAACAAGCCGGAATAGAATTCCTGAGTTTTCTTGGTATCGCGGCAACCGATTTCGAACTGAACTATCCGATTTCCCATCTCGTCTCCTTTATGTTGCAAGAAGCATTTTTAATTTCTGATTCCAACTTTTCTCTATTTCACTTACGCTCGACGCCGGGAGCCCGTAAATCGAAAACCAGAATTGCACATCGTGTGGCGCTTTAGCGCCTTCAATCGACAACCAGGCAAGCGCATTGTTTAACGAATCCACGCTGACGCAAAAGCCGCGCGAGAGAACAACGAATTCCGCGCGTCCGGTCCACAATTCTCCGTTAGCGGCGTGCATTGAGTAGTGCTCGCCTTGACGCAGAATGTGGGCGGCATCTTCAGAGAAAATTCCGTTGCGCCCGGTTAGCTTGTTGTAAATCGCTTGACGAGGCATATCAATATTTTGTTTCGGCCAGGCGACCAATCGCGGCTTACCGGCGTGGTATTCCAGATAGTGGCGCAGGTTCAGCAGCATGAAGCCCCATCCGTAGTTCGTGGAATCGAAATATTCCTGCTCCCAATCTTCGCCGGACATAAAGTTCGACTGCGTGACGCGGAGGAGGGTTTTTCCGCCGTGCGACTCGACGGTCCAGTCCACCGTGACCGGCTGGCCCGCCACCATCTGAACCGAACGCAAGCGATGGTTGGTCTCCCATACTTCAATGTCCGCGGTGCCCGTCCAATCCGGTCCCCAAGAAAGAGAGATTTTGCCACCCTTTCCTGGCTCAACGCTGGCCTCCAATGGAAACCAGCGCGAAAGCTCTGTTCCATTGACGAGTGCGTTCCAAACCGTCCCTACCGGCGCGGCAATTTCGATTTGCTTTTCAATCCTTACAGCTTCTGGCGCAGGCTTAGCTTCGCTCACAATTTACCCTCCGAAGGCTTTTTCTCAAGAGTTCGGTGCACTATCGACTGGAAAGAACACTGATAAACGGTCCACAGCTGCTTCGATCTGGCTTTCAATCTCTTTCGTTTCTGACGCGTTCAGTCGCCAGCTAAACACACGCACGCCGAGCATCCTCTGAGAGCCCATCGCAAATGCTTTCAGCTCAAGCGTGCCACCGATTTCTTCCCACGAAACTGCAACTTCGCGGTGCGTAACTGCAAGCACTTGTCCGTGCAGCGTCCCGTCGTCACGCAATTTCAGCTCGCAAGAATCGCCAACTTTTCCGATCGATCTGGAAGTCGTAAGCCAGCGCGCCAGCTTTGGTTCGTCTAGAAAATATTCGCGAAGCTGGTCGTAATTGAACGAAGCAGGGCGCAGAACGAGAATCACCGTTTTGCTGCACGCAAAATGATTTTCGAGATAGTGCTTCAGGATGGCGAGCGCCATTTTCCAACCAGACGCTACGCCTTCATACTCATCGCTCCACGCAGCGTCTTCACGAAAGCCCGAGTTGACGAGTTTTACCAGGGTTGTTCCACCTTGCCGCTCTATACGAACTTCCAAAATTCCAGTGTCGCCCTGCGGTGGCTCCCACTTCAGTACGAGAAGCTTGCCGGGCTCCGCGTCAACTACCGCATAAGGAAGTGCGTAGCCGAACTTGTCGAAGAACCAGGTCATCGTTCCACCGGGCTTTGCTTTTCCGCTCGCGCGGTCTGTGAACCATTGGGCAATTTTTTCGGGATTCGCCCAAGCCTCCCACGCTTGCTGCGGAGTTGCGGACGTTTCAATCTCAGCGCGAATCATTCGTCCCTTATGATCGAAGCTCTTTTCTTGTGCCATGGTCAAAGCGCTCCGTGTTCTTTTGACTTCGGAGGAATGGGGTAGCAACCTAGAATCAGCCGGTAGGGACGTCCGTTGCCCGGCGAGCCGTCATCACGCGTGTAGGGAGAAGCGTAGCGCCCGACTGTCTCAAGCACGACCCTGCGCAGTTCCGCTGCAAATTTTGCGCGTTGCTCGGCGCTTTCAAAGCGCAATTCGGATGTGGCGGACAATGTTGCAAGGCGCTTGTTTTGCTGCGCCGCTTCGCGAGTCGCTTGCCCAAGCTCGGATTGCGCCAGCGCTAGAAATCCGAGCAAGTAGGCGGCGCTGAACGCGTCCTCTGCTTGCGGCAGCGCTAAGCCGAGTTTTCCCAGTAGCTCGGGCGAGAGAATGTAGCCTTGCGCCGTCGTCCGGTACCTGCGTTCAATCATGTTGCGGCGGCGGCGTTGGCCGGCGCGCTCCAGGAAACTGGTTCGCGCGAGTTCGCGCACGTGGTAGTTCACCTTCTGGCGGGGAATACGCAGGCGGCGCGCAACACCCGCCGCCGAATCGGGCTCGCGTAACAAATCAAGAATTCGCAGTCGCAATGGATGCAGCAACGCAGCCGCCCGAGGCATTTCAGCCACCAAGTCCCAGTGAGGTTCCAGTTTTGCCGTACTGGTTGCAATATTCACGCCGCCAATTTCACTACGGAATTATTGTTCTGTCAAGACAAATTAATTTGTCAATAAGATTCACGCGGGCCTGCAGTTCCACAATGGATATCCGGGAAGTTAAGCAGATAGAGCAGTCACGAGAATAGAGTTAATCGCCACGCCCGTTTTGTCGTAGACTCTGAACTATCGCCTGAGTTCTTAAAAAAGGAGAACGCATCATGGCTACAACATCCGTTTCAGTGGCGCTGAATCGCGGCGGAGCCTTTCTAATTACCTCCAGCCGGCCGGAAGACATCTTTACTCCCGCTGACTTATCGGACGACCAACGCTTGATCGGCCAAACGGCCGAGGAATTTGTCCAAAAGGAATTAACGCCGGAAATCCCTGCCCTGGAACAGCACAAAGAGGGTTTGATGGCGCAGATGCTGAAAAAGGCGGGCGAGATAGGTCTTCTCGGAGGGGCCATCCCTGAAGCGTACGGCGGATCGGGCCTGGACAAGGTGTCGGCGACGGTCCTGGCGGAAAAGCTTTCAGGTTACGCGTCTTTTGCGGTTTCGCATGGAGGCCATGCTGGGATCGGAACGATTCCGATTGTCTATTTCGGCACCGAAGCGCAAAAACAGAAATATCTGCCGAAAATCGCGAGCGGGGAACTGCTTTCCTGTTACTGCTTGTCCGAGCCCCAAGCGGGATCGGACGCGCTGGCCGCACGCACCCGAGCCGTGCTTTCGCCCGATGGGAAAAATTGGATTCTGAACGGGCAGAAAATGTGGATCACCAACGGTGGTTTCGCCGATCTCTACATCGTGTTCGCTAAAATTGACGGCGAAAAATTTTCCTGCTTCATTGTTGAACGAAACACTCCTGGATTTTCAGTCGGCGCAGAGGAAAAGAAAATGGGCATTCGCGGCAGCTCCACGGTGCCCATATTTTTCGAAAACGCTCCAGTACCGAAAGAAAATCTCTTACATGAAGCCGGACGCGGCCACATTGTCGCGTTTAATACATTAAACGTGGGCCGCTTCTCGCTGGGTGCTTACTGCCTGGGCGGTTCGAAAAAAGTACTGGAAGCTTCCTCGAAGTATTCCAAAGAGCGGAATGCGTTCGGAAAGCCCATCTGCGATTTTGGGCTGATCAAAGCGAAGTTGGGCGAAATGGCTATTCGAATTTATGCCGTGGAGTCGATGATCTATCGTTCTGCCGGAATGATCGACGCGGGAGTTGAAAATCCCAACTCGGGAGCGGACAAAACGCAGCAAGCCATGCAAGTTCTGGAAGAATACGCCATCGAAAGTTCCATCAGCAAAGTGATTGGCAGCGAGACGGTGGACTTCTGCGTGGATGAAGGTGTGCAGATCTTCGGTGGCTACGGATTTCATGAGGATTATCCCGTGGCGCGCGCGTATCGCGACAGCCGTGTGAACCGAATTTTCGAAGGCACCAACGAAATCAATCGCATGCTGATCATTCAGATGCTGATGAAGCGAGCGATGGCCGGAATTTTGCCGCTAATTCCAGCCGCGATGAAGCTGGCTGACGAAGTCCTGGCCGGTCCGTCGTTCGAAGAGGCGGAGTCTGGGCCTTTCGCCGAAGAGGAACGTTCCCTGGCACAGGCCAAAAAGATATTCCTGCTTTCTGCTGGCACCGCGGTACAAAGATTTCGCGAACAACTCGCGGAACATCAGGAAATCGTCGCGGCCTTGGCGAATATCGCGATGGATGTGTACGCCATGGAGTCTTCGCTGCGGCGCGCGCAGAAAGCCTCCGCAAGACCGGGCCATGCAGCGAATGTGATGTGCGACGCCGCCCGCGCTTTTATTTACGATGCAATGGATCGCCTAGAAAAGGAAGCACGCACTGCGCTGGCAGCCACCGCCGAAGGCGATACGCTGATCACGCAACTTGCCGTGTTGCGGCGCTTCGCAAAGCACGCCGCCATCGACACAATCGCTCTGAGACAGAACGTTGCGAATGCGGTGCTAGCGCAAGATCGCTATCCATTTGAGGGGCGTTAGTTCGCTCGAAACTTGTTTCGCCTAGGCGAAACAAAAGGCAAGCTGGAAAAACTGTAGCCGAAAACGGGCAACAAAATTCGGCGGTTGCGGTGCAGTCCGAACTGTTCTCTTTGCGGAAACCGTTTTCTCTTTTCCCATTAATTTCCCTCGCAGGACCTGTCCTTTATGCATTTCTAGGCACTTACGCGGGTTCTAATTGGCCTCTTGCTTGCTTCTACACGTACTGCTGCAAGTGAGGGCACATGACATCGGTCCTGGGACGGCTCCAAACATTGTTGGCTGGTATCGCGGCGAAGGCGAAAGTCCGCAAGGGATTGCTATCCGCCGTTGCGATTTTCTTCTTTTTTCAAATCTATTTTGTGCGTGAACTTTTTGCTGCCGAATTGCTATTTGGCATTATCTTCGGCGCTATTCTGATTCTCGGCGGCACTGCTTATATGTTAGGAGCAATCGGCGAGCGAGGCCTGGATGTTGCGGAGCTGGGAATTCGCGTACTCGCGCGTTCCGCACGGCGCGGCTACAACACGATGGAAGAACTCAGTAGAAAGCCATTCCGCCATCCACGTTCAGAGTCTGCCCAGTAATGGCGCTGGATTGATCGGAAACAAGAAATAAGGCCGCAGAAGCAATTTCATCCGCTGTTTGCGGCCGCCCCTGCAAGATCCCCTGCAACATCTGCTTGAAGAGCTGTTCGCTATCCGCTTTGAAATAATCCGCAAGCTGACGCCCCAATTCTTGCGACATTTTCGTTTCCGGAACCGGGCCGGGACTCAGGGCATTTACGCGCACGCCTTCGCGCGCTGCCTCGGCAGCCAGAGTATGCGTAAGACCGATTAGGCCCGCCTTCGATGCGGCGTACGGCGCATTCAACTGGAACGCAGCTTTGGCTGCAATGCTAACAATGTTCAAAATTGCGCCGGAACCTCGTTCGTACATCTCCGACAAAACGAGCCGGCTTAACAGAAACGGGCCGCGCAGATTCACCGCCATAACGTCGTCCCACTCGGCTGGCGTGATTTTCTCGACCGGGTTCACCGGCCCAAGCACTCCGGCATTGTTCACCAGGATATGAATCGCTCCGAAGGCCTTGCGCGCGCTGTTCACAATTTCCGCGCAGTCCTTTTCGCGGGAAACGTCCGCAACAACGCTAGTTGCCTTGCCGCCACCCGTTCGAATTTCCTTCGATACTTCGTCGATCTCTTTCTGGCTACGCGCGGTGACCACCACGGAAGCGCCATCTGCGGCGAATTTTTTAGCGATAGCGCGGCCAATCCCGCGCCCGCCGCCGGTTATTACAGCAACTTTTTCCTTAAGTAGCATAGAGTCTCCGTCACACAAGTATATGAAGTGGCTGGACATGTTAGCATTTTCAGCGCAAAAGGAACTCAGTCACGGTGAGGTAACCCAGCAAATGAACGAACTGGCAGGGAAGGCATGGTTCAGGTAAAATATCTTCTTTGCGGAGAGTGAATTGACACTTACCAATATACAAGGAACCACCAACGGGGCTAAGACGCTGGTACGCGTGCGCCCGCGTGGTTTTTGCGCCGGCGTAGTCCGCGCCGTGGATATCGTTGAGCTAGCTCTTGAAGCTTATGGGCGCCCGGTTTACGTTCATCACGAGATCGTGCACAACCGTTACGTCGTCGACCAGTTGCGTCGCCGTGGCGCTATATTTGTGGAATCCATCGAGGAAGTACCGGTAGGCGCCGTGCTCGTCTTCAGCGCTCATGGCGTGCCTCCGCGCGTTCGCACGGAAGCGCAGGAGCGTCAGTTGCGGGTGATCGACGCTACTTGTCCGCTGGTTACAAAAGTTCACTTGGAAGCGCTGAAGTTTGCGCGCGAAGGCCGTACGTTGATTCTGATCGGACACCGCGATCACCAGGAAATTGTTGGAACCTCGGGCGAAGCGCCGGAGCAGACTCTGGTGGTGGGCAGCGTGGAAGAAGTGGATCAGCTCGAAGTAGCTGATCCGGATCGCCTAGCATTCCTGACGCAAACGACTCTTTCACTCTACGACACTCAGGAAATTGTCGCGCGTTTGCGACAGCGTTTTCCCAGCATCGTTGGACCAGCTTCTGACGATATTTGCTACGCCACGCAGAATCGCCAAGAAGCCGTGGAAGCTCTGACCCGCGAAGTGGAACTGATCTTTGTGGTGGGCTCAGCGAATAGTTCGAATTCCAACCGTTTGGTGGAAGTGGCAAAGCGTGCGGGCGTCGCAGCGCGTTTGATCGAAGACTCCAACGACATAGATGCGTCGTGGCTCGAAGGCGTGAAAACTCTCGGTTTGACGGCGGGCGCCTCGGCTCCGGAAGTTTTGGTGGAACAAGTAAGCCAGCGTCTGTCGAATTTTGGTTTTACGAATCATCGCGATCTCGATTTGATTCGCGAGGATGTGCGTTTTACTTTGCCGCCTGAGCTTGCAGCGCGGCAGAACCCGGTGGCGCACTAACCGGCTTCAGCGGCTCAGGCGGATTCCAAGGAGCTTTTGAGTGACGGTTAAGGTAGTCCGCCAGCTGAATAAGATTGCTCTTCTCGGCGCGCCCACCAGCGCGGCGGCAATGTCGCTCGGGCACGAAGGAGCTCCCGCCGCTTTGCGAGCAGCAGGGTTGGTGGAACGATTGGGATCCATCGGTTACACCGTCGCGGATCTTGGCGACGATCCTCCCCGCCATTTCAAAGCTGACGAAGAAAGTCCTCGCGCCCGAAATCTTCAGGGAGTGCTCGCCGCAGTGGAGACGCTGAAGCCGCGCGTAGAACAGGCCGTAAAGACTGCCGCGCTTCCCATAATTTTAGGCGGTGATTGTTCAATCGCGCTGGCCACGGTGGCTGGAGTACGCCGTTATTTTCGACACGTGAGCATGATTTATATGGATCGTGACGCAGATTTGAACACGCCTGCTACCACTTCGTCCGGATGCTTGGATGGCATGGTGGTTTCCCATTTAACCGGACGCGGAGCCGCCGAACTGGTGCGATTCTGGGGCGAACCTCCCTTAGTGAGGGAACCGGATCTGGCGCTGTTTGGCGTGGAGCGTTTGGATCCTTCCGAAGGCGAGTTGCTGCAGCGCTCGACCATCCGAAATTACCTCGCCAAGGACGTCAAGCGAACAGGTGCGGCAGCCGTCGCCCAAACGGCAGTGGATCGCATTCGCGGAAATGGCTACGAATTTGTTTTGCACTTTGACGTGGACGTGATCGCGGATTTCCAAGCTACAAATTATCCCGGTAGCGGCGGTTTGACGCTCGAAGAAGTTCGTGACGCTCTAATGGTATTCGCACGCCAGAAACATTTGGCGGCGATGGAAGTGACTGCTTACAATCCCGCGAAAGATGGAGATGGCAGCGGAGCGAAACTAATTATCGATTTGTTGGCCGAAGTTTTTGCCGCGAGGCTGGAAGCGATAAATGCTACTTCTACTTCGAATGCGGCGCCGGAGTCTTCCGCTGCGCAACCGCTGGAAACGAAATCGGCGGCAGCCGGCGCAACTCCTGCGCACGAAGCCGGCGATACGATATTGTCTACTCCTCAACCGGGCGAGGCTTGGTCTTCCGATTCACTCGATACCGAAAACGAAGACGATGCTGGCGCATCCGGCTCCGATAGTCACAACACTGATCCGTCCGAATCCTCACCTGAAACAGATGGTTCGCCTTCCTGAACGAATTTCCGAAAACGGAGAACATTTGACGCTTGGTGCATCGCGCCCATGAGATCCCACCCTACTGTTATCATTTTCGATGTGGATGGAGTTCTGGTTGATACGCGCCAGTCGTTTCAGCGCACGACGCTCGAGACAGTCCAATTCTTCGCTGGTAAAAAAGTGAGCCATCGCGAACTTCATCGCTGGAAAAATCGGCCCGGATTTAATGATGATTGGAAGCTTTCCACCGCCTGGGTGAACACGTTGGGAAAAGAAATCGGATACGACGAAGTGAAAAAAAAGTTTGTGGAAATTTACTGGGGCCCAAACGGAAAGGGAAATGCTGCGCGCGAAAAGTGGTTGCTGCCGCCGGGGAATTTGCGTCGCTTGGCAAAACTCGCGGAGCTGAATGTGTTTACAGGCCGCGTCCGGCGCGAACTGGACTATACGCTCGATCGATGGAAGGTTCGCGGCTTCTTCCAGAAGATCGTCACGGTAGAAAATGTGAAGCGGCCAAAACCGGCTCCGGATGGTCTGCTGCAGATTTTGAGCGGTCGCGATCCGGGCTCTGCACTCTACGTTGGGGACAACGTGGACGATGCTCTGGCCGCAAGTGCTGCCAGAATACCGTTTGTAGGCATATTGCCTCGCCGAAGCGAAGAGCGTCGGCAGCGTGGCGCAATGCTCCGGAAATTAGGGGCCGTCACTATCCTAGGTGATATCAGCGAGTTAGAGCGCTGGCTCAAGAGAGCGTTCCGTGGCCAAAAGCTTCCCAGTAGATCTGAACTATCCGCCCGAGTAGGCCAATAGTTAGTACTAAAGAGAACACCGTACCATTGCAAGACACACCCCTAAACCCCATGATTTCATCCAGAGGCGGGGCTTCAGCCCCACATTTATGGCTATGGACACTCAAACTCGCCCAGCGGCCGCCCGCGCTTTCGTACGCAGCTTGAACATCCTTCTGAAATTTGCGCGCATGTACGATTTTGGCCATCCGCGCACTTCAAAACAGTTCGAGACCGCCTGGGTGGAGCTTCACATGGCAATTGGCTCAGGCGCGGAAAATGAATCCGGCCTGCTCTTGGGAGTTTCCGGAGATCAACTTCTGCTGGATGGCACGCCTTTGGAGTCAGCAGCTGCTGAAAAAAGTTTTGCCAGGATGCTTTCTGCTGCCGGCATCGCCAGCATTCATTTTTCTCCAAAAGTGACTCAAGGCAGCTTGGCACGATTCGTGCGCGGATTTCCCACCGGCACCGGCGCGAAGCCGATACAACTGGCCGAACAACTGAAGGCCGCGCTGCAGGGCGATCCCGACATTCACGTGAATGAGGTTTGTTTTGTGCCGGCCGATTCCGCAGTCGCTCGATCTACAGTGGCGGCGCAGCTTGCGGCGCACACCTTCGGCTTGAATTCTGAAAAGTCAGATGAACTCTTTAACGATCCCCAAAAACTTCTGCAGTTAATTATTGCCGCAGAAGGATCAAAGGGCGCCGGCGACGGAGAGAACACCGGGCTTCTAGGCAAACGCGGCTCCGGCGGGAGTGACGGCGACGGCTTCAACGCTGGAGGGCGCGGCGAACATGGCGACGGAAATTCCGGATCTGGCGGCGCTGGATATTACGGCGGAGACGCGTGCGGAGTTGTCAGAGGGGTTCAAACCGGCGATGGCGATTCCAACGTCGGTGGAAGCGGTCCTTATGTTTCAGGTCCGGTGAGTGCCGTCCGCGGTTCGGGAGAACAGGTTGTCAACACAGACGGTTCCGGAACATGGAATATCGTCGGCGGTGAAGGCGCGGGAACTCCTTTGGCCCCTGATGCTGGCGGATTTTGGTTCAACAAAGATGGTGCGAAACAATCGTCCACGGACGGAGCCGGAACTGTTGCGCGAGTAGATGGCGGTGTTCCTGTTCACGGATTAAATTTTGATAACGTAAGCCGTTCTAGCGACTTCGGCACATGGAATATCGTTGGGGCAACCGGTGAAGGCGCGCCGCTCGATCCCGATGCGGGCGGTTTTTGGCTCAACAAAGAGCTCTCAAAAGAATCTAGCTCGAAACGCCCGGGATCGGGCGCAAGGAATCCTACCGGAGCTTCTGTTCACGGCGCAGGCGGCCTCGGCGATAGCGGCGGCGTTGAAGCTTCTGGCGGAAACGCTGGAGCGGGCCAAAAGGAAAATGCTCGGCGAGGCAGCGGAGCGAGAAACAAAAGCGGTTCCAGCGCTCACGTTTGGAAAGCGCCTGGCGCGGGCGGCTCGGAATCCGGTGAACTAGGCCGATGGGCCAATGCTACCGCCGAAATTCGCGGCAGCCGTTCCGCGCGAGGCGGCCGGGGTTCGCTGGCCGTGGAAACCGGATTGATGACTTTGCAAGAGGACGAATTAAAAGGAATCTTGCAAGTTCTTGCACAAATTGCTCGCACTACCGAGGCTTCCAAAGACAAGCTCGACCCTGTGTCATTTCAATCGCGCCTCTCCACTTTGCCACGTCGCGCGCGCTTCACTGTAAGCCAGGCCCTCTCTGCCTTAGCTGCACAAGCGCCTTCGGAAGCGGCGGATAAACCAACTCTGCTGAAACTTGCGGAACACATCGCTGTTCGTTTCGCGCTGGAAAGCTACGAAAATGGCGATATCGAAGTAAACGCCGTACGCCAGGTTTTGGACGAGATGAGCCTGGAGCTGGATGGCTTGCGAAAGATTCTGGGCGTGTACGAAGAGAAGATGGCTCGCCACGGCATTGAAGTTCAGTCGCACGTGGACCTTCTAGCGCAACAATTTTGGAATCAAGTGGGAGATGACAAGAAAAAAGCAGTGCTTGAATCCGCGGAGGCTTGGTGCGTTCCTCCGGCTAAGGTCCGGGAATACATTGAAAAATTAGTGCAGAAAGGCGAAACAGCCGCGGCGATCGCGGCCCTTAGTAATTATGCAAAATGTGTCACAAACAAATCGCCCGAGCAGCGCCGCCAGACCGCCATGGGTCTAGCCGAATTAGCAAGCCTCTACGCGAAAATCGATGAGCGCTTGCTGGTGGACACCATCCGGCAAGTTGGCGTGCAGCTCACCGAAGAGCGCGATTCGGAATTGCAAAGCCTGATGAGCGCGGCCTTTGTGCGATTGTCGCAAGAAGCCTCCAATAAACGTTCCTACCAGGCGATCCAGCGTTCCGTTGAATTGATGGAATACGTCGAGTCAGAGCGCCCGGGACTGGGAAAAAATCTGCGTCCGAGAATTGCCGTTGAGAATAGGTTGCCGGACTTTATTGAGGAAGCGCTAAGAACGGGCAACGTCCCAAGCGGATTGATGGATCTTCTGCGCCGCATGCCTGTGGCGGCGTCCGATCATCTGGCCGGACGATTCAGCCGCTCGGGCTTTCGCGATGATTGCGATTTATTAATCTCAATGATGCAAGTGCTTGGGCCGGAAGGTCTGCAACATCTGCGCGAGCAGCTCTGTAAGGGCGGACCTGCGGAGGCAATCGACGCGATCGGTCTCTTGATGCGCATGGACGCGAGCATCGTGGAAGAAGTGCTTCCGGGAAGAATGTCCGAATGGAAGCGCTCCACACACGACAGAATCGTGAGGCAGATTTCGTCCAGCGGTGCGGTGGATCGGGGCCGCTTGTTGCTTAGACTTTTTGACGAGCTCGACGTTTTGGTCCGTCCGCTGGCGCTCGATGAGGTCGGAATGAGCGGCGAACAGCTGTCTGACATGCGTTTATTACGGCTGGCGGAGGGCGACCTGCCGGCGGGCGGTACCGAGTATCTGCAACTTAAGGCTATCGAAGCGCTTGGCCGTCTGCGTACCTCCGGCGCGGAGTCTGTTCTGCGCAAGATTGCCGAGGCGCGCAAGGCTTTTCGCTGGGCCAACGCTAATGAGTTGAGACTTGTGGCCTCGCAAGCGATGGAGAAAATTGACCCGGAATGGGTACGCCAGTTTATTCCGAAAAGCGGTCTAAGCGTTGCAGAACTTTCGATTGAACCACTCGACGCCGATCCAAATTCTCCCGCGATTAGGCAGCGACGTTATCCGCGGTTGCGCCTGGAACATGCGGTGTCCGGGATGACCACGAATTTGAAAGAAAATTGGAAACTCGATATACCGGAAATGACTTTAAGCGGCGGCGTCGCGATTTGCGAGCAGAGCCTGCATCCCGGCAGCGTGGTGGGAATGAAACTGAATACAGGCAAAAAGGCATTGAAAGCGCAGACCATCGTTCGCGACGCCAACACGCAAGCGCGCGCGTTCGAAGTGGTGGATATGGATCTTGAAGAACGAGCCAAATTACGAAAGCTTCTCGTTCAATTGGGAAGCGTTCAAAAGCAATCTACGCCACAGGAACGGACTCGTCGCTCTACGCGCACAATCACCACCACCAACCAGAGCTAAGACATGGCCACGATGATGGCCGCGTTATCGAACGAGCGGGCTTTAATCATCCCAGACACGTGTGACTCTTCATTCTGCTTCGGTGCTCCCCGGCGCAGACCCAACAGCAGAAGCGTCGTCACGCTAGTTAGACAAAGCGGTAATCCGGATTCCGACGCCTAACGCATCGCCATATTCGCACCTTAGCCATTCGAGCTCTTGGACCAGTGTTCTAGGAGCTTCAAGCGCCGATCAGAGTAAATCGCGGGACCTAGCATCCTACCCGGTAGACAAGCCGAATCTCGCACGTTAAAGTAATTCTGAATTGTCTCCGCGACTCACCACAAAAATATTTCCGCTGCTATTCATCGTTCTTCTATCCATTGCCGGCGCCGCGCAAACCAGCAAACCTCGCGCGCCAGTGCCTATCTTCGAGGACATTGCCGCCCGCGCCGGCCTTACCGGCTCTCCTATCGCCTCGCCCGAGAAAAAATACATCGTCGAATCGATGAGCGGTGGTGTCGGCTTCATCGACTGCGACAACAGCGGCAATCTCTCCGCGCTAGTGGTCAACGGTTCCACCGTCGATCGCTACAAACAAGGTGGCGACCCCATGGTCACCCTTTACCGCCAATCTTCTCCGCTGAAATTTGAAAATATCACCAAGCAAGCTGGCTTGACTCGCAAAGGTTGGGGCATGGGCGTCGCCGTCGCCGATTTCGACAATGATGGCTTGCCCGACATATTCGTCACCGGCTACGGCGGAAACGCTCTCTACCGGAACCGCGGCAATTGCACTTTCGAAGATGTCACGGACAAAGCCGGCGTGCGCGGCAGCGGTTTCATGACCGGCGCAGCCTGGGCTGATTATGATAAAGACGGCTTTGTCGATATTTTCGTCGCGCGCTATGTGCACGTCGATCTCGACAATGTCGCCGCCTTCGGCACCTGCAAATTTCGCGGCATCATAGTGCAGTGCGGCCCCTGGGGCATGATCGGAGAAACCGACTTGCTCTATCATAATCGCGGTGACGGCACGTTCGAAGAAGTTTCGAAGAGAGCCGGTGTGGACGATCCCAACGCCTATTACGGCCTGGGCGTGGTGTGGGGCGATTACGATAACGACGGCTGGCCTGACCTATACGTCGCCAATGACGCTGGTCCAAATTATCTTTACCACAACAATCACAACGGCACGTTCACCGATGTGGGTATGCAATCCGGCACAGCCCTAAGCGCAGAGGGCGACGCGGAAGGCTCCATGGGCGTGGACTTTGGCGATTACGATCATGACGGCCGCCTCGATATTTTCGTCACCAACTTCATGGACCAGGAAGATAACCTCTACCATAATCTCGGCGCCACGGGCTTTGATGAAGTCAGCTGGAAAGCCGGAGTGGCCGCGTCCAGCTATCCTTACGTGAAATGGGGCACTGGATTTTTCGATTTCGATAACGATGGCTGGGTCGATCTATTCGTCGCCAACGGCCACGTGTATCCGCAAATGGATTCCCTGGAATCCGGCGCGCGTTATCGCGAACCGCTTCTGCTGCACATGAATAATCACGACGGCACATTCACTGATTCCGCCGCCGCAGCCGGTCTCAACGCGATTCCGCTTGCCTCCCGCCGCGGTGCAGCATTTGCCGACGTCGCCAACGACGGAAACATCGATGTCTTATTGTTGAACGTAGGCGAACCACCTACGCTCCTCATGAATCATGGTGTTCCCGGCAATCATCGCGTGAAATTTAAACTGGTCGGCACCAAGAGCAATCGTGCGGCGGTTGGCGCGCGCGTCACCGTGCGCGCCGGCAAGCTTGTGCAATTCAACGAAGTCCGCGGAGGCGCAAGCTATCTCTCGCAAAACGACCTGCGCTTGCATTTTGGTTTAGGAAAAGAATCAAAGCTGGATTCCGTGGAAATCCAATGGCCCAGCGGAGTAGTGGAAAAACTGCAAAATGTCGAGGCCGACAATATTTACACGCTAGTCGAAGGGAAGGGAATCCGCGATACGAAGCCGCTCACGGCGCCATGAAGTACTCCCGGGACCCCGCGAAGTGGGATAGAGCCGCTTTCAAGCTCTACGCGAACATACTTTCCACCGCACAAAAAGAAAGGCGCCCTCGGATCCCAGGACGAGGACGCCTCTTACGTCTAGGCCTAGGCCCAAATTCCCGCGCGACTAGAAAAACAGCTTCAAACCAAACTGCCATATTCGAGGATTATGCGCAGCCGCCGGCTGTAGGAACCCACTTCCGAAGCAGGAAGGGTCGCCAGCGGAATTGTTGGCTCCGCCAACGCATGTCATCGTATTGTTGGCGTCGGTTCCGCTACCTGTCGTGCTAGCCGTGGGATTGTTGCTCGCCCACTGCGTGTGATTGAACACATTGAATGCTTCGGCCCGGAACTGCATGGATACAGACTCGTGAATCGGAATATTTTTGTACAGTGCCATATCGAAATTCAGCCGGCTGGGATTATTCAGAAAATTTCTGCCGCTATCGCCAAAGGTTAAGCCCGTCGGCGCCGAAAATGCCGCCGGATTATAGAGCAACGGACCGGCGCCACTGGCGGCCGCGGCAGCAATGGCGGCTGCGGATGGTTTACTATAAGGACTGACTCCAGGAACCAAGTCGGCATAAGAGCCATTCGTACCTACTCCATTTGCCACGCCCGCATTGTCCCCAAAGATGCCGTACAAAACACTGAAGGGCTGACCTGTGTTGAAAGACGTGATGCCCGAATACACCCAGTCGCCTAGGACTCGCTTTACCCATCCCGTTTCATGGAACGACGGAATATTGTAAACGTAGCTGAACGTGACAATATGGCGCTCATCGAAGTTTGAACTCGCCCGGTTCGCCCGCAAATCGTACGAATTCACGAAATTCTGATCTCCCCAATCGGAGGCATCATCTATCGAATGGCTGTAGGTATAGGACAACGATACGATTAAGGGTGCAATCGTCCGTCGAATGGATACTTGGAGTGAGTTGTAACTTGAATCGGCCCCATAGTATTTTCTCGTTATGTCGCCATACCCCACAAAAGGACGAAATGGGGACGGGTCGTTACCGCAAGCGACGTTGAAGTTATTTTGTACGCTTTGCGGAGAATTAGTGATCGGAGTAAGTGGATTACCATTAACGAGTCCGCTGGTACAGTCTGACTGCGTGAGTGTCTGCCCAGGCATATACGGATTTTCTGAAGCGGGAGTCGGCATCAACTGGTTTTCATCCAACTGTAGTGCTAAGTGAGTTCCTTTACTTCCCACGTATCCTACCTGTACCACAGTATTCCTCATCACTTGCCGTTCGAGGCTTAAATTCCACTGCTGCATGTAAGGCCAAACGGCGTGATTTGGAATCGCAGTTACATTCAGCGGATAAGCCAGCGCACCGCTGCCACCGATGCAGGTATAGCCGCTGGGCTGCGTGCAACCGTTAACTCCCGCAGCAATGTTCGGCTGCTGAGGATTGAGCACGAACGGGGGACTACCTTCCAACGATTCGCTGTTGGCTTCGTTTCCATTTCCGTGGTCAAAGAAGATCCCGTATCCTCCGCGTAGCGAGGTTTTTCCGTCCCCGAAAATATCCCAAGCGAAACCTACTCTAGGCGCGGGATTAAACAGGTGACCTTTCATGCATCCGCGAGGAATTCCGGGGCCGCCGCACTGTACGATTCCGTTGTACAAAAAAGGCGCATCAGCGGCATTTGTCGGCATAAGAAATGCCCCGGTATTCGGGTTAATCAACGCGCCTGACCCCATGGGGTCAAGCGCGGGTTCATTAGCCATAGTCCAGACGGAAGGTTCGAAGTTGAATGTGTTTTTCTCTTTTTCGTAATAAGTCCCGAACAGACTCAGCCGCAGCCCTAAGTTTAGGGTCAGCCGCGGAGTGACGTGAAAGTCATCCTGGATATAAGGTTCCACGAATTGATACCTGCTGTAATATTTCGGCTCCGCATTCGCTTGCGAAAATGTAGAAATGTTTCCGAGCAGAAGGTCCGCGAAGGCATTTCCTGTTGAGACCACACTATTCGAGGCATCAAAAGTTAAAGCGCCTTGCAGTCCGATGCTGGAATTCTCGTTCTTTTGCGCAATCACCGCATAAGCCCCAAATTTTAAAGTGTGTTTGCCGATGATCTTGGTAACGTTGTCTCGCAGGGTATACGTCGGATTGGAATTGTTCCATGGCTCATCCGAAGGGTCTGCTGTAAATCCCGATCCGCCCGGCCCGTACGCCTGATTTCCCGTTACTGTCACCGTCGGCAGCTTTCCTCCGAACTCAGGAAAAATGCCTGTCATATCCATCGTAGATGGGCGCTGGAACGGACCTTGATTGGTGAGAGAAATGTGATCGGCGGTGTAGCTGAATACGAACTCGTTCACTAATGTGGGGGAAGCGGTGTATATAAGCCGAGCTACGGCGCTCGTGGTCGGCCCCACAAACTTTGTCGAAATCCCAGGCAGTGTTGCGTTGGACCACAACGTAGTCGGGGTGACCGTGTTCCACGAATCGTGAATGTAGTGGAACATTCCCCGCAGGTTGCTGCTGAAGTTGTGGTCCACGCGCAGAAGTTCTTCGCGCCAATAGGTCGGTTGCGCTGCTGATACGTTCAAACACGCACTAATCGGAGAAGAACAGCCGGTGGTGGCATTCGGAGCTGGGATTTCCGCAAGGATTGCTTGCGCGTTCGGGTTTAGAGGCGTCGGTATCGAGGTTCCACCGCCCGGAAGATTCGGACAATCAGCAAATGAGGCCGTTCCACCGATGTTTTCCGGGCAGACGTCGCTGAAATTGCCCATGCGCTCCGCATTGGACGGAACCGGAATATTGAAAACGGTCGGAACGTTTTCTATCCTCCACTCTTCAGACCAGAAGAAGAAAGTCTTGCTCTTTTCAGTATTGTAGTGGCCCGGAATGAAGATCGGCCCTCCGATCGTATAGCCAAAATCATTTTTCCTGTAAGGTGGCACGCTCGTGGCAAAGTAAGGCTTTGCGTTGAAAATATTATTGCGGTTGAATTCGTATATATCCCCATGAAAAGAATTAGTTCCGGACTTCAGTTCCGTCTCTACCGTTCCAGAAGCATTGCGCCCATACTCCGCGCCGTAATTCGAAGTCAACACCCGCACTTCTTGGATCGAGTCGATGCTGGGAAACACGTTCAACGAATTGTTGCTTCCGTTGTCCATGTCGTCGCCGCCGTCCACTTCCCAGTTATTGTTTTCGCCACGGCCTCCGTTCACGGAAAAAACCGTATTGCCGGCAATCCCTACGGTTCCTTCATCCTGTCCCGTCTGGTTATTCACTCCGGGCGTCAACGTAATGAGTTGCGCGAAATCGCGTCCATTCAACTGTAATTGCGAGATCTCAGTCCCGGTCAGAACTCCGCCTACTTGCGCGGATTCCGTCTCCACCTGGGCCAAACCGGTCCCGACTACCGTGACTTCGCTTGTGACACTCCCTACAACAAGGGTCACGTCCACTTTTGCGGTTTGCCCGACCCGCAAGGCCACACCCTTGGCATCGTATTTGTTGAATCCTTTCGCTGTGACGGAAATGTCGTACTGGCCCGCCGTTAGGTAAGGAATCACCCAATTGCCGTCAGTGTTCGTCGTCACCGTCTTGTTCACGCCGACGGTCTGATTGCTGACCGTCACATCCGCTCCCACCACCACCGCTCCCGTGCTGTCGTGGACCGTTCCGGTGAACGTTCCGGTGTCCTGCGCGAACACCGCGCCCGCCGCGCATAGGATGAAAGCGGATATGCAGAAAGCGATGCGGATAAGTTTCATTGCCATCTCCGTTGCGCCAAGATCAAGAAGGTGTACTTCTGCAATGCGTCCGCTCGCAGCGCGCGATTTCGGACGCTTTTGAAAAAAGAAGATACTCCAAAAACTCGCTGGAAGAGTCCTGAAAATGTGCCTGGGCACCCCACCCACGCCTTTTATTAAATTTATTAAAACGAATTAAATATTCATAGCCTCCCCATGTCAAGCGAAAAAACGCGACCCTGGTGTGCAGGCCGTCCTCATAAGCTTCATTAGCCGGCCTAGGTGGGTCTGCTCGGAGTAATAGCAAGTCTGGGAGCGCTGCAGGGATGAATGTATATAATGCCCGCGTCACTTTCGGGAGGAACGGCCATGAAATCCATTGCGACCCGCACGGTCTTGATAGCCCTGGGCATCTCGCTAATGTTGGGGTGGTACGCGCATCGCAGCCAAACTGTTGTTGCGGCCCAGGAACGTGCCGCCGTTAAAGCCACTCGCCTTTACACCGGTGCCGACGGGCTCAGTCACGTCGAACAGGTCGAGGTGAAATTTTTTCCGGTAACCGGAGCCCCGCCAACCGTGGAGGAATCCGAGCACATGCTGACCACCAAATCGTATGTGGTGCGCTTGGCTCCCGGCTTTTTTGAGGATTGGCACAACGCGGACGTGCGCCGCTACGTGATACCAGTCAGTGGCGATGCAGAAATTGAGGTCGCCGGCGGCCAAAAGTTTTTAGCCGAGCCCGGACGAATCTATCTCGCCGAAGACCTCACCGGCAAAGGCCATACTTTTCGTGTAGTGGGCGCGAACGACTGGGTCGCCCTCTTCGTTGATTTCCCCCAGTAGTCAAATATGCCCCAAGCATCCACCTATTCCACATCCGCACAAATTTCAGCGGACTTATTTCACGGAATTCTGGCCGTCGCCGCCCCTTACTGTTAGTACAAGTTGGAATCCCGCACGCCTCTTGCGATACCATTGAACTGTTCTACGTTCATCGAAAAGGCGGAGTTACTTGGAAACGTTTGCTCGAAACTTGCGCTACACCTTGCGTATGATGGCTCGGGCGCCCGGTTTCACGGCTCTTGCAATTGCCACGCTGGCCCTTGGCATAGGCGCGAATACAGCGATCTTCACCGTGGCCAATTCCCTGTTGCTCCGGCCGCTCGCTTATAAAGATCCTGGCCAATTAGTTCGCATCAGTACCAAACGTGACGGCGCTTGCTGCGTCTCGCTCCCGTATTTCACGCTGCTATCCGATACGAATCATTCTTTTTCCGGCGTAACGGCATATCAATTCGAAACGGTCAACGTGGCTGGTCGCGAAGGTGCCGAGCAGATAGACGCGGAGCGTGTCACTGGAAATTTCTTCGAAGTTCTCGGCGTAAAGCCTCTCGCAGGACGTGCCTTCAGCGTCGAAGACGATCAGCCCGGCGGCAATCAAGTCGTAATGATCGGATACGAATTGGCTTCGCGGCTTTTCGGCAATGCGCAAAGCGCAGTCGGCCAGCACCTCGCGGTCGATTCCAGGGACTACACGATCGTCGGGGTACTTCCTCCGAAATTCGGCGTGCGCTTGCTCGGCCGCCAACCTGAAATTTGGATCACTCACCTCATCGACTTCAGCATGACCACGCCCGCTCGCGTCAATATCGGAGGCATGTATTACGAAGCTATTGGCCGCTTGCGTCCCGAAGTTACACCGTCACAGGCGCAAGCCGAAACCGAGGTTATCTTTCAGCAGTACAAACACGCTAAGCCGGGCAATTTTGACGCGACTTCGGATGTCGCCATGACCGTCGGCGACCTTCAAGCGAATCTGGTCGCTAACGTCCGTCCGACGCTTCTGATTCTTTCGGCCGCCGTGGGCTTCGTGCTCCTGATCGCGTGCGCCAACGTGGCTAGCCTTCTACTTTTCCGCGCGATCGTCCGGAGAAGAGAATTCGCTGTTCGCAGCGCTATGGGAGCGCCACGCGGTGCCATGGTTCGCCAGCTTCTAACCGAGAGCGTGTTGATGGCCGTGTTGAGCGGCGGCCTGGGAGTTCTGTTCGGCCTTCTCGGCACCAAGTTTCTCGCCACATTCACGCAAACGAATCTCCCTCAAGTGGCCGATGTACCGATGGATTTGCGTGTTCTTGCTTTTACTTTGGCAATTTCTGTCATCAGTGGAATTTTATTTGGACTCACGCCGGCGCTTCAGCTATCCCGCCCTAACCTCGCGGGGATGTTATCTGACGAAGGCCGTGGGTCCGCGGGAAACCGCGGGCGAAGTCACGCGCGCAGCATAGTCGTTGCGGCGCAAGTTGCGCTTTCCATGGTGCTACTGATCGGTTGCGGCCTGTTGGTACGCAGTTTCGTGCGTCTGCGCACCGTGGACCCTGGATTCGACGCGAAGAACACGCTCACGGCGCAAACATTTCTGTCGCCGACTAGTTATCCCGATCAACTAAAGCGCATCGCTTTCTATCAAGACGCGCTTCAGCGTCTGCAATCGATTCCGGGAGTGCAAGCTGCCGCCATTTCCACCGCGCTGCCCGTTCATCCTACGCACGGGACGCCCGCTCGCTTTGGAGGGGAGCCGGAAGTGGAACTTGGCCGTCGCACAGTTGTGCTGATCGAATCGATTAGTCCCGACTATCCTAAAGCGATGGGCGTGCCGCTGACCGCAGGCCGCACTTTCGTCGCAAGCGATGACGCAACTTCAGCGCCGGTTGTAATCGTGAATCAATCCGCGGTTCGTCGCTTCTGGCCTAGCCAGAATCCCATAGGCAAACAAGTTTGGGTGGGAAGAATGCCTGCCAGCCAGGTTGTAGGCGTGCTCGGAGATATTAAAAACGATAGTCTCGCTGCGGCGTCTCAGCCCGAAATATTTTTGCCGTATCCGCAGCTCGCATCGTCCACGCTTTACATCACGTTGCGCACCACCACCGATCCTCACAGCGTAGCTTCCGCCCTGCGCGCCCAAATCGTTGCGGTGAATCGCGACCAGCCAATCACTGATATTCAAACGATGCAGGAGCGCCTTGAGGCAGCGAGCGCCCAAACGCGTTCGATGATGTGGTTGATCGGAATATTTTCAGCGACGGCGCTGATTCTTGCCGTGGTGGGAATCTATGGTGTGATTGTTTATTCCGTCGCCCAGCGGACCCAGGAATTGGGCATCCGCATCGCTTTAGGTGCGTCTAGTGCCGATATTCTTAAACTCGTAATCGGAAATGGTCTCAGAATAGCCGCCGCCGGAACCGTCATAGGCTTGGCAGCTTCATTCGCTCTCACGCGACTGATGGCCAGCCTGCTGTATCAGACCAGCGCAACCGATCCAATTACCTTTGTGGGGAGCGCCGTCGCCTTCGCCGCTGCAGCGGCACTGGCCAGTTACTTACCGGCGCGTCGCGCTATGCGCATCAATCCCACCGACGCGCTCCGCTCGGCATAACCGCCTAAGTTATTGCAGTTTCGCGTATTCAGCTTTGGCTTGCTTCAGTACAGGAACGTCCGGATCCGCGTCTTTCCACACCGCAAAAAAATCCTGATACGCAGCGCGCGCTTTCCCTGCATCGCCCGCCATCGCCAACGCGCGCCCCAAACCCAAGTGCGCCAGCGAGCCAACCACGGAATTCTGCACAACCCCCCGATGGTCCAAAATTTTCTGAAATTCCGCCGCCGCGTCGTTACCCTCATGCAGCATCAGATAAGCTTCGCCACGTACATAAACGCTGTGAAGTCTTCTTCCATTGGCAAGATCGTAAGGAAGAACCGGCTGCAGGATTTCCACTGCTTTGCCCGCGTTGTTGCGATCCAACTCAATAGCTGCGCGAATGGTGGGAAGGTCATACAGATTTTCCAAGCCACCCGAAGGCCGCTCTTTGGCCACCTCGCCTGCAAGCGACTCGGCGCGAGCCGCATCTCCCGCCAGCGCCAGCGCGTACGCCGCCTGAACTTTCACACCCATTGACGAATCGATGTCCAACGCCGCTTTGGCGGCCTTGTGGGCTGCAGCCGCATCGCCCACAAAACCATCCATCAGGGCTTGGAGGGCCATGGTAGAAGCCGCAGACTCTTTCTTACCTACGCTTTCAGACGCTGTGACAGAGCGCTGAAATAACGCTCGGGCTTTTTCCATATGGCCGTACGAAGTCTCTGTAGTCGCTTCTATAGCTATTCCGGCCGGAGCTATCACTGGCGAAAAGTTCTCAATCAGCGACACTTCGTGCGACATCGTGGGCGCGTCGTTCTGCAAGTATGCAACCTGGTACAGAGCGATGTGCAGGCTTGGTACGTCGAGCTTCTGTGCGATCGCTTGGTTGGCCGTCGCTTTGGCCTCGTCCAAGCGGCCGAGTCCCAGATAAACGAAAGCAACTTGAAACCAGTTAATGCTCTCGCCAGGAGAGAGCCGGTGCCCTTCCAACGCTTCCGGCAAAGCCTTTTCCCATTGGCCGAGAGCGGCGTACTCTACGGAAAGGTTTCCATGTGGAATCGAATCACGCGGATAGGTCTGCGTCCAGAGCTGGTAAACCTGGATGGTCTTCTCAGAATCCCCCGTCACATTGTTGTAGTAGTGTGAATCGATGTAAAACCTTTCAACCTCGCTGGCGCGCTCTCGTAAATCGTAGGCCTTCTTGGTGTGCTCAGCTCCGATTTCCTTTTCGCCAAGATTGCTCTCTACTTGCCCCAGCACCGCATAAGCCATGGCGAAATTTGGATCCAGCGTGACCGCCTGCTTGAAGAAAGGCGCCGCCACATCTTCCCCTTTGTTTGCGCGCGCTTGTATTCCCAGGCTGAAAGCCTTCAGAGCCTCCAGCGACGGCGTGGTCGCTTCCGCGATCGGCGTGTTGTATTTCTGAATCGAAGCTAGAGATTCGCCGAGTTTTCCGCGCATCTCCTCAGCTACTTTTCCCAGCGCACCCAGCACCTGATTTTTGTCTGTCGCCTCCGTCTGCGCCGTAGCCAGTGTCTCGCCCGAAGCGCAGTTCACCGCATTCAAAATCAAGCTGTAGGTGTTGCCGATCTGCGCAATCGATCCATCCAGCACCGCCGCGCTCTGCGTTCGCTGGCAGACTTGCCGCGCCAGATCATTCGTCAAACGCGCCGTCGGCTGCTGGCCCATGAACTTAAGCTGTTGTCGTATCTGCTGCTCGGAAAGTATGTTCAGGAAAGGTGATTGCGCGAGTTGAGCTGCCAATCCCTGCCGAAGTGCGTCATCAAACACCGGATCGCCGGTTGTGTTAGTGAAGTCCGAGAGAACAATAGAACCTTTCCCCGTCAACTTCGGTGCGCGATGCAGAAACGAATACCCCCCAAGAGCCAGCGCCGCAATCAAAATAGCGGTCCCCGCCAAAATCGGCCACCGGCGGCTAGGCACCGCAATAGCGGACACGTTAGTTGTATCGGCTAACATCGCGCCGCTCGCGCCCATCGCCGAAAATGTGGCAGCGCTGATCCCGCTCGGAGGTGTCGCCACCGCAACCGCAGGCGTCCCACTCATCGGCGAGTGTTGATACACGGCAGCCTCGCGGGCCGCGCCCGATGACGACGTCGGCATCACCGCCGCCGAAATCCGGCTCGAATCCGTATCCCGCTTCAGTCGCGCCAGATCCGTGCGCAACTCCGCCGCATGTTGATAACGCATGCGCCGGTCTTTCTCCAGCGCTTTCGAGATCACTTCTTCCAGCCGCGCCGGAATATCCGGGTTCAAACGCACCGCCGGCACCGGAGCCTTTTCCAGAATGGAGTTGAAGATTACCGCTGTGGTATCGCCGCGGAAGGGAAGCGCGCCCGTAGCCATTTCGTACAGCACCGCGCCAAAACTAAAAAGGTCACTGCGCGCATCCAACTCTTCGCCGCGCGCCTGCTCCGGCGACATATACGCCACCGTGCCCAAAGTCATTCCCGGACTGGTCAGATGTTCCTGGTCCACCGTCACATCCGCGTCTTTCGTCGCGAACGCGTTCGTCGCTCCGCCAACGCGCAGCGATTGCTTCGCCAAACCGAAATCCAGAACCTTGGCATGCCCGCGCTGCGTCACGAATAAATTCGCCGGCTTGATGTCGCGATGCACGATGCCCTTTTCGTGCGCCGCATCCAACGCGTCGGCCACCTCCACGCCAAGTTCCAGCAGCATATCGATGGGCATTGGTTTGCCGCCAATGCGATGCTTCAGCGTCTGCCCCTGCAACAGTTCCATTACGATGAAGAATCGCCCATCCTGCTGCCCAATTTCGTGAATCGTGCAGATGTTCGGATGATTTAGCGCCGAAGCAGCACGAGCCTCGCGCTGAAACCGTTCCAGTGCGTAAGGATCGCGTGCCAGATCTTCCGGTAGAAATTTCAACGCCACGCGTCGGCCCAGGCTGGTGTCTTCCGCCTCATACACTACGCCCATGCCTCCGCCGCCAAGTTTTTCAAGGATACGGTAATGCGAAACTGTCTGCCCGACGAGCGAATCCGCCATTGTGGCGACCATCTTAGGGGCTCAACCTCGGTGAGTCAACGAAGACACGAAGACTGTCGCTGCAAAATGAGAATGTCCGGTTTGTGCCGAGTAGAAATGTCCGCTTTCATGCATGGCCGAGGGCCCCATGGAAACGGAGCGAATCGCGTTGAGCCAACGAGAACGGGACCGATTGAAAGTGTTGCACGAGGTACAGCAGAAGCAGTTGTTTTGGCAATGAGCGAGGCCGGATCCGCCATTTGGGGCACATCTTAGGTTGCCATGGGGAACAAGTCGCGTCACGAAGCCGCGTCTCAGATGCGCTAGAATTCAGCGTCTTCTACAATCCGCGGCAAAGTAATCGACTCTACATCAAGTCTTCGTGTAGTCCGCGTGCTGGTCGTCAAAGCGAATTTTCCTTTCGGCGTCCCCAGCGAGTAAGAATGAGGCGTAGTAATAACCGTAGGGAAGTACGTGCGCTCCGCCATCGATTAGCTCTTTCTTCAGGCGTTCATGAAGTTCGGGCAGCTCCGACCAATGCACCTTCGGATTGTCGTGATGTTCTAGGTGGTATCCGATATTGAACATGGTCATGTTGAAAAATTTAAGTAGAAAAATGTTGGAATGGCCCACCGGCCTCTCCGCCGTCTTTTGTACGCAGCCCACGTGTTGCACGTACATTCCCGGACCCATTACCCAAACGTTGGCGATCCACTGTGGCAGCACCCACAGCCATATCGCCATGATCGGATCGATCCAGAACGGAATTGACCAAAGCGCGGCGAAGATGGCGAATTCAGAAAGCGCTTTGCGCCGCAGCGTCGGGTGCGAAATCAATTCCTTGCGCAGGTGGACCATGTACCGCCATGGCCAATGTGCCAGCACGTAGCGTTGAAAGCTTTCAAAAGAGCCGTCGGCATTCCGTTTTGGAAGAGTCCAATCTCCGTTGCCGAGCAGGTTGGCGTGGTGAACCGTGTGGGTGTACTCCCAAAAGAATGATGGCCAAGCGCCCGAAAATGTCCAGAATCTGCCGAACCATCGATTCATGAAAGGCGAAGTAAAAATCCGGCGATGCGAATGGTTGTGAAAATTGACGCCGACGTTAATTCCCGAAATCCAGCCCAGCAAAATCGCCGAAGCTGCCACAAAGGCCCCTCGGGACCACGGGCCCGTGATGCCCACAAGCTTGGGATGCTTGTAAAACCAGAACGCGCCAGCATACGCAACCAGACAAGCGATGTGGAAGATCACGCAGTGCAGGTCTTGCGGATGAGCGAGGAGGTGCCCACGGTTTGACTTCGCGGAAGCCGTCCCTTCATCTCGACTCACACGAACCTCATTGCAGTAACGAACGCCAGGACCGTGATTCCCAAACTCACCCAAGGCCCCCAAAACATCGCTCCACCGATAATTGCGATCGCAAAAAGAGGACAGAAAGATCTCCCCATCATAAGCCCAGCATTCGACACAAACGTGTGTGCTCGACGCTTCATCTTGCCCTCTTTTCTCTAGGGATTAGTTTTTACGTGTTGCGCGACTATTTGTAGCGAGAAAGAACTCCCGGTCCACTGTCTCATTAGCGGTTGGTTCCAGTTCTCAAGCTGACCAATACGCTCGGCGGTGTCTTCCCGAGCGACGGTTTCGCTCTAGGTCCCCCCATTTTCATCCAGACATCCTGCTAGCAAGCCGTCCGGAAAACTGTCCAATAAGAGACACTTTTCGATTCGGCACTGATTGGACTGCTTTACGAGCGGAAACCCACGCAAGCGGTGAATTGGAAATTCTGGATCTAAACGGGAGTCACAGCGGGGTAGCGTCAAAGCCATAGTGCGAGGTAATAAAAAGTCCACCGCCTCGTACCCTTGTATTCCTACACCCAACTTCCTATTATTGGCGCGATGAAAATTTGGCTGGATAGCGTCCGGAAGCAAGACAGGAGGCGGCAGCCTCAAAACCGGTGTTTTGCTGACCCCGAAGTTAGGCCTCGGAGTTATTCATCACAGAAGTCGCTGGCTCCGACCGGAGTCGCCGGACTACCTCGAACTTTCTCTCGCAAAGTGAAGTTAGCCTATGGTTCGCTCTGCAGAATGGCATTTCTACCCAGTTCTGGCTTAAGAGTAGAAACTATAGAAAACAAACCATTAACCCTTTCCATCCGGGGCCACAACCGCATGTATCGTCTAGCGCGACTTGACACTTTCTCGGGGCCCTTTCCGGCCTTTCTTCGCATTTCCAGCAGATTCATGGCTGCGCTCTTATTCCTCTCGATTGCCGCCACAACTCCCCTCGCGGCGCAAGAACCGACCCTCCCGGAACTCTTCGGCAGGGGAGAAGCGGCCCTGCGCGCCGGCAATTTGGACCAAGCCGAATCTTCCTTCAAACAGGTGCTCGCGCGAGACCCGAACTCCGCTGGCGCCTACGCAAATCTCGGCGTAATCGCCATGCGCCGCCAGAATTGGCCGGCTGCGCTCGACTTGCTGCACAAAGCCGAACACGTCGCACCAAACGTCGCCGGGATACGTCTCAACATCGGCTTGATTTACTACCGCCAGAACGAATTTCATTCCGCGATTGCTCCATTCGAATCCGTAGTGCGCGACCAACCCGACTCCCTGCAAGCCCGCTACCTGCTCGGCCTCTGTTATTTCTTTACCGACCGCTATGCCGACGCAGTCCGCGCCCTCCAGGATTTGTGGCCGCAGGAATCGAATGACCTGAATTATCTCTACGTTCTCGGAAACGCAGCCGACAAAGCAGGGAACGCGGAGCTGCAAGATCGCGCTCTCAGCCGCTTCGTCGAACTCGGACAGAACACCGCCGAATATCACATGTTGATGGGCAAAGCTTTCTTGAACCGCGAGGAAAATGACAAAGCGCTGGCGGAACTCGAGCAGGCTGCGAAATCCGATCCCAATCTCCCCTTCGTGCACTTCAATTTGGGACTCGTTTACCTGGCTCGCTTGGATTTCGACCGCGCCAAAGACCAATTTGAAAAGGACATCGCGCTGGAACCCGACGTAGCCTTCGACTATGACCGCCTCGGCCTCGTGTACATCTACCAGCAGCAGGACGCCAAAGCCGAAGAAAATTTCCGCGAAGGTCTGCGCCGCGATTCCCACCTATCGAGTTCGTATTTTGGTTTGGCGCGCGTTTACCAACACGAAAAGAAGTTCGATCAAGCCTTGTCTGCAGTTGATTCCGCCATAAAAATCGATCCGGACAATCCGAATTATCACAATTTGAAAGGCCAAATCCTCTTACGTGAAGGACATACGCAGGACGGACAGACCGAACTCGCCGCAGCCACCAGCCTGCTCAACGCCAGTCGCGCCCGCCGCCAAAGTGAGCTAAGCGGAGAAGCCCTCCCGCAGCCCGAATTGACCGCGGAACCCAAACCATGACGATATGAGGAAGAATTTTTCGCGGGATGGAACGGGACGCTAGCGAGTTTTTATTGCGAATTCAAGAATCGCTCGACTTCGCGAGCAGTGGGCATCGAAGGCTGCGCTCCAACGCGCGTCACAGAAATTGCCGCAACCGCCGACGCGTACCGAGCAGCCTGCACCGGCGCCGCTCCGGACAGAAGACTAACAGCGAACCCCGCATTGAACGCATCCCCCGCCGCTGTAGAGTCCACCGCCTTCACGGCAAAGGCCGGAATCATCTCCCGCGTTCCGCCGCCCGTGGCCAGAAAAACACCCTGCGAGCCCATCTTGATCAAAACGTTCTTTGGCCCGCGCTCTAAAAGCAATTCCGCGCAACGCGCCGCCGTAGCGGGAGTCACCGGCTCATTCGCACTAAGGCCGCAGAGAATGCGCGTCTCGCTCTCATTCGGCGTGATCCACGTAGCGCATTGCAACAGTCCTTTGGGAAGCTCGCGCGCGGGAGCGGGATCTAGCATCAACGGAATTTTATTCTTGTGAGCAAAAACTGCCAGCGTCTCCATGGTGATCAGCGGAATTTCCAGTTGCGTCAAAAACATCTCTGCCGTGCGCAGCACTGCGGAGGCCCGCGTTATGTCTTTCGGCAGCAGCTTCTCATTCGCTCCCGGCACAACAACAATATTGTTCTGCCCATCGTCGCCAATATTGATCAACGCCACGCCGGACGAGCCTCTCACCGTCCCGACTGCCTTTACGTTTACTCCCGCTTTGCGCAACGCGCCCCTCAGCGCGGAGCCAAATGAATCGTCGCCCACTTTGCCAACCATGCTCACCGGGTACCCAAGCCTGGCCACGCCAACAGCTTGGTTGGCCCCCTTTCCGCCAGGGAAAGTTGAAAAGCTGCGGCCCGTGAGAGTTTCCCCCGGTAACGGCACGCGCTCCGCGTTCCCAACGAGATCCAAATTTATGCTGCCAACGACAACGATGAGCTTACGCACTCGAAGCCATCCGTTTCGCGGCGATGGGAGGGGCGAGCAGAAATATGCACAGAAAAATATTCGGAGAGATGATTGCAGGAATAATCATTGGAATGCGCGAAAATATATTCCGCCGGATGGTGAGAAAATAAGTCACTCGCCTGCCCGTTTCCTTTCGTTATTTTTGTGCGTGGTCTGTGTCCGCCGCAACTTTTCCAGACGACGATCTGTAAACATACTGGAAATATCCGGTCACCAGGATCATGCCGACGATCCACCATGCCAATCCAACCTTCAATCCGTAGGCCCCCGCTTTCGCGTTGCTTATCGTCAATGAATGTACGCCATCGCGCGCCGGCAGCACCATAGGATAAATACTAAACACAATGCTCGTAAGCATTCCAGTGAGATAGGCGCAAGATGCCAGGAAAGCCCGGCGCTCATTCCGCCCTCGCAACTCGAACCGCACTCCCAAGAGGCCAGCTATCGACAAAATCGGAAAAATGAAGCCCCACGGCCATCTCGAAAAATTTATGCGTAACTGCGGCAGCACCGCGAATGTTACCGCCGTAATTAGGATCGTGAACACAATCACAGTCCACCAAGCTAGGTTCGCGAGGCGTCCAGCCCGCTCGTTCACCACGCCGGTCGTCTTCATGTATACCCACAGCGACCCATGCATGGTCAGTGCGAACAGTGCCAGCACTCCCACAAGTACCGTGTACCAATCCAGAATTCCCGTTTGTTCGCCGAGGCGCCAATTGGTCCACAGCGGCTCGAAAAAATATCCACTTCCATCCAGTGGAACTCCGCGCACTACGTTGCCCAGCGCCGCGCCGTAAAAAATTGCAAGCAGCAAACTCGATGCGCAAAACAAAAAATCCCATAGCGGTATCCAAACCGCGCTTTCAACCTGATTGCGGAACTCAATCGACGCGCCGCGCAAAATCAAAAGCCATAGAACAATCATCAGCGGCAGATAAAATCCGCTGAAGCTCGACGCGTACAGAAGCGGAAAAGCAAAGAATAATGTTCCGCCAACCCCAATAAGCCACACCTCATTTCCATCCCAAACCGGCCCAATACTCGCGAGCACTTGCCGCTTTTCTTCGTTCGTCTTCGCCACCAGCAGATGAATCGCGCCGGCACCGAGGTCAAACCCATCCAGCAGAACATACACAGCGAGCATTATCGCGACCAGACAGAACCAGACTGTCTCCATAGCTCACCCCTCAATCGGCAGCAACGGCCAACGGTTGACGGTTCGATTCTTCCGGCTCAGGGCCATGCTCGATCTCCCGGTAAACCAGAAAGAGAAATAAAATAGTCAGCAGCGCATACACGCCCATGAATCCTAGCAGCGTGAACAACGTATTTCCGCTGGACACGCGCGGCGAGAAGCCCGTTGCAGTCCGCATTAAGCCGAAAATTAGCCAGGGCTGCCGTCCGAGCTCCGCCGTCATCCAACCCGCGGTGTTTGCGATGTACGGCAGGGGCAAACAAAGCATCAAAATCCAAAGCATCCATTGTGAGGTGTACAAACGTCCGCGCCAGAGCAGCCACGCCGCGAGCACCAACACGGCGATAAAAATCGTGCCGAGTCCAACCATCACGTGATAACTGTAATAAAGCAGCGGAATTTGGTCGGGCCACTGGTCTTGCGCAAAACTGTCCAGTCCTCTCACATGCGCTTTCCAATTTCGATAAGTCAGAAAGCTCAACATATTTGGCACGACCAGCGGATTATCCAGCTTGCGCGCGGGCACATCGGGTTGGCCTAAAATTGCAATTGGTGCGCCGTCTTGAGTTTGGAATAATCCTTCCATTGCGGCTAAGGTCGGGGGCTGGAAGTTCGCAATCATTTTTCCCTGCATGTCGCCGGTGGGGGCAAGCTGCAATATTGACGCGACAACTCCCACCAGCACTCCCGCCTTCACAAACGTTTTTCCGTAAGACTCAAAACGCTTGGTCAGCAAATAGAACGCGCCCACTGCAGCCATTACAAAACATCCCGTTTGCATAGCGCCAAGCATGGTGTGCGCGTATTGCCAGAGCGCCCATCTGTTCAACAATAATTTCGAGAAGCTTGATGGCAGAAACTCTCCGTTGAGTCCGCGCGTGTACCCCACGGGGTACTGCATCCAAGCGTCGGTCGCTACGATCAGGTATCCGGATAGCCACGAGCCCAGCCATACGAAAAATCCCGCCCACCAGTGACCGACTCGCCCCAGCCTTTTCTCTCCGAAGAGAAATAAGCCCAGAAAGGTCGATTCCAGAAAAAACGAAAAAATTCCTTCCATCGCCAAGGTTTGCCCGATCACTCCTCCGGCTGTCTTGGAGAACTCGGCCCAATTCGTCCCGAACTGAAATTCCATCGGAATTCCAGTTACCACGCCGAGCAGAAAATTAACGCCGAAGATTTTCGCCCAGAAACGCGCCGCACGGTTGTAATGCTCGTCGCCCGTGCGCAACGCCTTAGTCTTTAGATAAACCAACAGGAGTGCGAGGCCCATGGTGAGCTGTGGGAAGATGTAGTGGAACGTTATGGTAAAAGCGAAATGAACCCGATGTAATCCTAGGGGGCCTTGCATCGCCGTCACCTTACCTTACCAAGCGGGTTTCACCAACCTAGGACTACTCAAACTCAATTCGCCGACAAGTATTCCGAGATGGGGTATTTTTCGATCCGTGCTTTATCGGGATGCCAGAATAACACCACAAGATGCTCAGCGTTTGGCAAAAGCGGTTTGTGGCGAACCCCATTGTTGCAGTAAGTTTCTCCATCGGTTAGATTTGCATCAGGCAGCCCGGGTGGCGGAATGGCATACGCGGGGGACTTAAAATCCCCTGACGCTTACGCGTCGTGTGGGTTCGACCCCCACCCCGGGCACTTAATTTAAAAGACTTACAGGCGGCACGGTTTCTGATGGATTTTCCACAAATGGCACTTTTGTTGTCCTTTGGCTGTTCTTCTCATCGATGTACCTGCTAAGGCTCCGCGCGGCTTCCCGAAGATCCTCTTGTGAAGTGATGTCTCCGGAGGTCATGAGCGATCAGCCCAACGCGCTGCCAACTCCCGGTTAACTGTCGCAACGGCGGCTCCGGTTGAAAGTCCCTCTCGTGAGCCTTCTTGGCCCGCAGGCCTCCGCCTAAGAACGGCATACGCGCTCGCTGTGGCACCGTTGATGTTAATGGCTCGCTGGCCGCGGAAGAACTTCGTCAGATAACTTCGACGAGCGTGCCGAGATCAACCCCGTCAGGAATTCTTTTATTAAGCCATTCCACGATATTTCCCATTTCTAGATTGTCGTGAATATCTTCGAAGGAAATCGTTTTGCCTTGCCCAGGAGCGATTGCCGAATTAACTTGAGATGCGAAAAATGTTAGATCACTCAGTTTTGGTTTGTTTTCGGACATCAGCATGTCTCCTCTTCAGTTGAGTCCCCTATTCATTGAGGCTATCAGAAAATCAACTCCATTCAGTGCAAACGTGGATTCTGCGGAAAACGTTTTTACCGGAAGCAGTAAATTCTTAAACTGTCGGCAAAGCCAACAAAAATGGGCCTAAACGCCTTAAGCACCTTACGGGTGAAACACGAAAAGAAATCCAAGGTCGAGCATGGATCGCCCACCGCTGTCGAATTACACTAATCGCCCGTGACCACGGCAGAGAGATCTCAGGCTAGAACGGGTTGACCTGGGGAAAATGGATGTTCAGCTTATAACAGATGTAGAGAACCAGGATCGCGCCCAGTGTGGAAAAAACGAGGCCGGCGGGATGATATCGTTCGTTTGTCGGGCGTGAAAACATGTGAGTAACGCCGCCACCGATGATCGATCCGAGGATGCCGAGCACGATCGTCCAGAAGATCGTTATGTGCACATGCATCACCGATTTCGCGATAATCCCCGAGATTAGCCCAATAAGAACATACCAGATTAAGTGAAACATACATTACCCTCCATCAAACGTTTTCCGTCGTCATCCTAGTCAACGTCACCGTGGCTGTCTGTACTGTTCGGGACACTCTTCGGAATTGGCCCAATTGCATGTCATATGATTTGCCCGGCACTCTCCACTCAAAGTCCCAACACGCGCGCCCACGGGAAACCCCGAATCTCGCGCACTTTTCTTTTTCGGGTCATTTCAGCCGGAATGCCACCCCTGCGCTCAAGCCATTTTGTAAATTTACGAATCGGATGACAAAGACCGGAGCAGCATAGTCAAAATAAGCTGAAACTACGATTATTACCACAATAATACTTCTGGATTTAGATACAAGATAGTTATATATCTCTCTCCGCAATTCGTGAACTAGAGGATACCCAATGACACTCCATAGAATCATGCTTTCGGGTACGGCGCTTTCATTGGGAATCTTTGGTGGAGCACTAGCGGCATGCGGAATTCAGGCGGCCCCGCGTCAGTCTCCGCCGGATCGATCAATCACAGCACCCAGCGAAACATCTGTTCTTGGAAGATTGCTCACAAATTTGGATGCCGCGCAAACCAAAGTGGGCGATCCGGTTGACATCCTAACGATAGAGGACATCAAATCGGGTCACGATGTTTTGGTAAAGAAGGGTTCCGTTCTCAATGGTCATGTCGCCTTCGTTCAGCCCTATTCAACGAAAGATTCGCGATGCGCTGTTGGAATTCTCTTTGATCGCGTGACGCTTAAAAACGGCGAGCAGGCCGCTCTCAATCTTGTTATTCAAGCGCTTGCTCCGCAAAGGGACGTTAGCTATGACACCCTTGATCACGGGAACGGACTTTCTGGAATCGAGGGTGAGTTGGCTGCCAATGGGCACACCGATGTTACAACGGCAAAAGTTGACGCCCTAGATCACAAAAGCAAAGGAGCGTACAAATTACCAGGTTTTGCTGTCGGAACTCACACCGACAACGGGGTCCACATTTCACTCGTGGTTTCGACATCCGGCAATATTCGATTCGGAAAAGGTATGCAATTCGTCATGCAAACGATAGGCTGACTTCGCTACATCTCATTTCCGCTTCAATACGCCACTACACCGTTACAGGACTCGCAAGCTGAAGACGCGCGATGAAGTTCGCGTTCAGTAGCATCCTCTTCGCAAATCGTTCGCACGGCTTTGGTTCAGATGATCTCAGTCGTGGAGACAGATACGATGAGCTGAACAATCTCACCGGTGTCTCGCAGAGTAGCTCGCGGCCGCGAAGTTTCGTTTATGATTCACTCTCGCGCCTGACCTTTTCGACCAACCCGGAAACCGGCACCGCCACGTTTACTTACGACGCCGATGGCAACGTGGTCTCAAAAGTGTCTCCTGCGGTCAATCAAACCAATCCCAGGGTCACGCAGACTGTTTCGTACCAATATGATGTCTCGGGAAACCTGGTTGTTTATAACGCTGTGCAAAACACGAACCTTACCCTCGTGGGCGCGATCACCAACACCGGCCAGATTATTATGAATCCCGGATTGGACACATTCATAGACATCAACGGAAAGGTGACCCTCAAAGGCAAGGGCACGCTGACCATGAACCCCGGTGGCTTCATCGTAGGAATTGGGACGGCACCTGTTCTAACGAATGCAAGCACTATTCAGGGCGCCGGAAACATCGGCAATGGCAGTATGGGCCTGATCAACACTGGGACGATCCTCGCGAATCAAACCACTTACCCTCTCACTACCGGAGAAGTGCGGATCAATCCCCGGAAGTAGATTTCTGCCCCGCCCTTCGGCAAGTTTTTGCTCTCGCGCTCATCGCCCGAGCTACGGCTCGCCAGGAGCGGCCCTTCGCGCGCAACTCGGCAATCCTTGCGCTGTCGAGGTAGACTTTCGGCCTTCCGAGTTTGATGCCTTTCGATTTCGCGTGTCGCAATCCGGCGCGAACCCTTTCGACAATCAAAGATCGCTCCAATTCGGCGACAGCGCCTAAGACCGTGAAAACCATCTTGCCCATCGGCGTCGAAGTGTCCACGCAATCAATAGGAGCCGAGGCCCAGGCGTTTTCGAGTCTAGAAAGTGCCGTTCTGGGAACAGATGCCTTCCCGAGTCAAAGACAGGTGGGAGATTCGTTTACAATACCAGCATTCTTGGCTTATGAGGTGATGCGATGATGATACTGGGAAGATTTAGGCCCAAGAGTCTCTGCGGAATATTGACCGTGGCCTTGATTACGTGTGGCTACACCTTGGGTCAAACCAGATCAGCTCCGGTAGACCCAGGCGTGCGCGGTGGCGCGTCGGGTGCTGGTGGTCCGCTGCAGGGTCTTACAGCGGACGAGACTGCGTTCTTCCTGGATGGCCAGGCGAGGTTCGCTGAAATCGAGGTTGTAAATAAGGGCGCGAACAACGGTCTTGGTCCGCGCTTTAACTCAAATCAGTGTGTCTCCTGCCACTCGCAGCCCAATATGGGCGGAACGAGCCCGGCGAAGAATCCCCTGCCCGAAGTTGCCGCTTTGGATGGGGCCAAGAACGCGGTGCCATGGTTCATCGTGCCGAACGGTCCCATCCGCGAAGCGCGGTTTAAGATGAGCAACGGCAACGCGGATGGCGAAGTGCATGACCTCTTCGTGATCACGGGGCGAGCTGACGCCCCCGGCTGCAATATCGCCCAATTCGATTTTCTGCCTGCGGGAAATCCGCTCACAGGCCAAGGCGGCAATCGAAATATCATTTTCAGAATCCCGACTCCTGTCTTTGGCGCCGGGCTAATTGAAGGGATTTCCGATTTGGCGATCCTTGCCAACCTGCAGGCAAACGCATCGACGAAGTCGGCGCTCGGTATTCACGGACACGCGAACGCGCACCTCAGCGGAAACGTGAACCTGAGTGCCAACGATGGAACTATCACACGTTTCGGGTGGAAGGCGCAGAACAAATCCCTTCTCATGTTCGCGGGCGAGGCCTACAACGTCGAGATGGGAATCTCGAACCAGCTATTTCCGCAAGAGCGCGACGAAACACCCGGCTGTATCTTCAACCCCACTCCCAACGACACCCTTAACTTCACAACCCCTCCCTCCACCGCTGGCAATTCGAGCGGCATTTCGAACCCCGCGGTCATCTCGGACATCGAAGCGTTTGCTAACTTCATGCGGCTGCTCGCTCCACCCACGCCCGCTCCATCCACACCGTCCAGCGAAAAGGGACGCGACTTGTTTTCGAAAGTTGGGTGTGTGCACTGCCATACACCGTCGTTTACCACAGGAGCCAGGATTGCGAGCGGCTCCGCGACCAGTCCGAGTGCTGCGCTTTCCAATCAAACTGCGAATCTTTTTTCCGACTTACTCGTGCACCATATGGGCAACGGCTTGGCCGACGGCATTACGCAAGGCGGCGCTGGCCCCGACGAGTTCCGAACCGCTCCTCTCTGGGGCGTTGGACAACGCGTCTTCTTCCTCCATGATGGGCGTACGTCCAACCTAGTTGACGCCATCAGGGCTCACCAAAGCCGCGGCAGCGAGGCCAATAAGGTCATTGAACAATTCAATAAGCTGACCGTTGAGGAGCAACAGGAAATCATCGATTTTCTGCGTTCGCTCTAGGCAGATGCGGTCGACACACTGCCAAATTGTGCCCTCACTACCTGGTTCCGTCCGTGGAAGATGGCCGGAGGCTCTGGCCACGAAGTTCGCAGGCAAGCGACAAAGAACTGCGCAGTGCGTTTGCAATGTCGGGAAGTTTCGAGCCAGCTTCTCCCGAGAAGACCCACCCGCCGCGTAAATAGCCCTTGGGTTGTCGCCTACTGGGAAGTTGGCCCGAAATGGGGTTCTGGGAAACGCCTACCAATCGTGGGAGCAACCCTGGGTGCATGTTCTGTCTCACCGTCTAAGCAGAGGGTCAGAATTTTGGCCCTTGCCACAATGGCCGTGGCCGTCGATGTAAGCGAATTCTGAATCCGACCGTGTACCCGGCGTGTACTTCAATTCGGCGTTTTTGTGGATGGCCGAGGCGGTGACCAGGCCCGAACCGGGGGGCACATTTCTGCTCGGTACGGCGTTGCTCGTGACGGCCTGGTACGTTTGCAGGAAAAGAACCGAACGCCTACAATAAATCTATCAGCATCTGTGAGTGGGCTGGCGACAAACGTAAGAGTTTACGAATAGGTCAAGCAACGTACAGCAGGCTTTTTACACTCTCCACCAGGTTACTGATTCCGTCCGGCTTGGAAAGCACGATATCGACGCCCACGGCTGAAGCGAGCGACTTCCCGATTTTCTCTCCATGTACGGAAAACAAAATGATCGGAACTGTGGGCATCGTTCTTTTTATGATCGAAGCGACTTCCGCGCCATTCATCTTAGGCATGACCAAATCCAAAAGAATCAGATCCGGTTTGAGTTCTTTTATCTTCTCGATGGCGTCGACACCATCCGTGGCCTCACCGCAAACTTCAAAATCTGGTTGCATTTCGAGATAGGTGCGAATCAGAGTTCGCACGCCGGCGTTGTCATCCGCTATCAGAATATTCTTCGGCATAAGAGCTTAATAGTAGCTGCGCAACTTTAAGAAGAGCCAAACGTTACTCGGCTCCATTGTTCAAAACAATACATCGGTTACTGTAGAGGCGAAATCAGCGCGAACTTCGTTGCGCGACCCTTCCAAACGGATGTTTGTATTCTCGAGCTGAATATGGGCGAGGAGCAGTTCCGTCGATTTTCTATGGCTTGTTGAGGCAAAGTGCCCAACGGATCGATCGTGTCGTTGTCGGGCGTCTGTATGGCAGTAAGCGCTTCAATTTTTGCTTTGGCAAGCTTGGGATCGGAAATACCGCGTCGCCTGAGCAATTCTTTGAGCAGCAATTCCTGCTGCAACACCGAGCCTTCGGAATTGATGTAATCCTGGCGGCTGGTCGCGAGCTGCGCTTGAGCGGAAGTCAATTGCAGCGTCGCCTGAGTTCCTTGCTCCGCACGATTTCGAACGTCTTCGTAGATCCGCCGAGCTGCGGCGAGCGATTCGCGTTTTACTTTCAAATCGGCGGTAAGGCTCACGAAGTCCCAGTAAAGACGAGTGATGTCAGACACCGTACAATTGCTGCCGAAAAACGTAATCGGCGATTTTGTCCTCATTCTTTGCGATGCGAATAATCTTCGGTTCACGCGGATTCCAAATCCCCGTCCTGCAGCTTGGCGGCATAGACAGTTCTCCAGGAGCCGGGAGCGAAAGCCAAATACGCCCGTCCTTTTCGACCGCTGCGGACATCAGCGCATCTTGGAACTTTAGAGGCTGATGTGTAATGCAGGGCTTACTGTACTTTTCACGGAAAGATTATCTAGCGACCGCATCCGGCCAGGAACGATGTTGCGCGCATAAAACTGATCGAGCCGCGCAATTGTATTCTGCTTACGAATTCCGCTCATCCATGATAAAAAATCAAACATCGCCACGATGCCTTTAAAAGAAAAAGTTTGTCTCTCGATCGACGCCGCTGTAGCAGACATACCGGATGGTGCGACAATCATGTTTGGGGGGTTCGGCGGGGCCGGCTTCCCCAACAATTTGATCCAGGGACTGGCTCGGCAAGGTGCGAAGAATCTTAGTGTTATCAGCAATAATTGCGGGACGGGCGAAGGCGAACTTGGCATTCTTTTCAAGAATAAGCAAATCCGCAGAGTGGTTGCGGCCTTCCCCGGCCCGGGTGCGAAATATTTTCAAGAACAGTTTGACGCTGGAGAAATCAAGCTCGAGCTTGTCCCCCAAGGAATCCTGTGCGAACGGATGCGCGCATACGGCGCAGGCATCCCGGCATTTTTCTCTCCGGTCGGAGTGGGAACTGAAATCGCCCGCGGCAAAGAAGAGCGTGAAATCCGCGGAAAACGTTACATTCTGGAACAAGCGCTTGGCGCGGACTACGCTTTCATTCGCGCGCACCGTGCCGACCACATGGGAAACTTGATCTATCGCAAAGCTGCACGAAATTTCAATCCGATTATGGCTACAGCGGCGAAATTCACGATCGTGGAAGTGGAAGAAATCGTCCCCACGGGTGAGCTCGATCCTGAAACCATCGTTACGCCGTCGATTTTTGTAGATCGCGTCGTGCAGGCTGCGGGGAAGCGTTATGTCTAAATCGCGGCTCACGCGGGAACAGATTGCCGAACGCGCTGCCATCGAATTGCCTGACGGAGTTTACGTAAATCTCGGTTGGGGAATTCCGAATCTCATCGCCGCGTACGTTCCGTCGAATATTTCCGTATACTTTCACAGCGAAAACGGAATTCTTGGCATGGGCCCACGCGCAAAATCGGGCGAAGAGGATTTCGATCTGGTTGATGCGATGAAAGTCCCGGTCACGCTTCTTTCCGGAGGTTCGTATTTTTCTCAGGATGATGCGCACGTGATGACGCGCGGCGGCCATCTCGATATATGCATTTTGGGTGGACTTCAAGTTTCAGAGCGCGGCGACCTAGCCAATTGGCGCGTCCCCGGCGCGAAAGGCGCGGGCGGAATCGGCGGGGCGATGGACATTTCTGTCGGCGCAAAAAGGCTTATCGTCACCATGGAACACACCGCCAAAGGCGGCTCGCCCAAAATTGTGAAGACCTGCACTTATCCACTAACTGCGATCGAGTGTGTGGACACAATCATCACCGACCTCGCAGTAATTGACGTCACACCGGACGGCCTGGTACTGCGAGAGGTGGCCCCCGGTTTCACTCCAGAAGAAGTGCAAGCAGTGACCGAACCAGAATTACGTTATGCCGCAAGAGTTCCTGTAATGCCTTTGAAGCCCCACTGAAATTCTCCACCATTGATTTGTGAGAATTGCTGATACAAAAGCGCGCACCGCGTATCCGTCCGCACCTTTCCAGTGTATTATTTTTACACGATGTCGACGGAACAGCCCGCGCGAAAGCGCCCCATCACATACTGGATCGGCGAAGGCGGAGGATGGCTGCTGCGCCATGTTGTAAGCGGCCTGGCCGCCACTGGAATCACGCCAAATATGTTCACGTTTTTGGGATTGGCGGTGAATTCCTGGGCGGCGGTTCTTTTCGCCATGGGACGATTCCGCCAAGCCGCTGCGGTTCTTTTTCTCGCCGGCTTTCTGGACATGGCCGACGGGCAAGTGGCGCGCCGCGTCGGACGCGTCACCGCATTTGGCGCATTCCTGGATTCCACGCTCGACCGTTATTCGGACCTCGCGCTTTACATGGGGCTCGTCGTTCATTACACGCTGATCGGAAGACCGTTCTATATGGCGCTTGCGGCCGTGGCGATGGCCAGCTCCTTCATGGTGAGTTATTCGCGCGCGCGCGCGGAGTCGCTGATTCCGTTATGTAAGGTTGGATTTCTGGAGCGCCCGGAACGCCTCGTTCTTTTAATCATCGGCGGCGCATTCAATCGCATGGCCCAAGTGCTGTGGGTAATCGCGACATTTTCCACCATCACCGTG
>JABDEK010000003.1 GCA_013287135.1 Acidobacteriota bacterium
CAAGCGCCGCCAGTTGACCAGGATTATCGGCGCTACGATAACAATCCGAACCCGGTAACTGGAAATGTGGCGGCAACCACGCCAACCGTTTTGATCTATCTTAGCGACGGAACTACCCTGGCTGCGAGCGACTACTGGCTAGCAGACGGCCAGCTGCATTACTACGTGAACTATGGCGGCGAAAATAGCGTCGACATGAGTCAGGTGGATTTGCAGCGTACGGTGAACGAAAACGCGAAGCGCGGTGTGCGATTCTCGTTGAAGCCGAATCCAGACAGTGCGAACCCGGCGCCGTCTTCAAACGATTTCAGGCCTCGCTACGAGAACAAGCCTCGAACTCCGAACGCTAATCCGAATATCAACCCGAACAGCACCACTTCAAACCAGAATAACAACAAGCAGACTGCGCCGGCGACGAATCCCGCTCCGCCTGCTCAGCCTGAACCACGAATGGAGACTACGTCTCAAACGGCACTCTCGCATTCGTAGACTGAACGCTCTAACGAAAATAACAGGGCCTCACATCCATGCGATGGGAGGCCCTTTTTTGCATGCAATTAATTCGAATTAGAAGGTATATCGGTCGACAGACTCGTCGGCGACACGGACGTGTTTCAGTCCAACTAGAGTGCCGTACACGTGCCAAAAATCGCCTTCGGTGTGCGTGAATTCAACTCCGACCTTATTGTGAGTCCAAAGACTGCGGCCTACGAAGACTACGCGACACTCGCGCTCTTCTTCCGTGACACTGTTCACGAGCAGAAGCGTTTGACCGGTTTTCACTTTTACGCCCAATGACAACAGCCCGCCATGAACGCTTACGGCTCTGGTCTCGGCATCGTGCCGGAAAGGCCGGTCATCGGCGGTGCGTCCGTACACTCGAACCGGGATGGATAAAGGTAAACGCTTGCTGCGTCGCTGCCTCGCAAGAGACGGCGCCATTCATCCTCCTTTGCCCAATGAAGGATTGATGCTCTACTGAAAATAATGGGGCGGATCGCTTACGGCAATAGTACTTTTCCTGGAATAGAAGTAACCGGACTGCGACATTGGCAGTCTTATTGTTTACCGCCAACATAGGATTCAGAGGCCGGATCCAGCGAAATGGAAAGTAACGCCATCATCGTGCTTTTGACTTTTCAAGCGACGAAGAAAGTCTCGCATTGGATTTTTCATCTCGGCGCGTTTGGGCTGATTCCGCTCGGTATACTGGATGCCTCCGTTATTCCGCTGCCGGGAAGTATGGATGTGCTCACCATTGTGTTGGCCACCAAACAGCCGGATTGGTGGTTTATTTACGCGCTAATCGCCACTGTAGGATCCGTACTGGGTAATTTCTTAACCTATCGGCTCGCGCGCAAGGGAGGTAAGGAAACGCTGGAGAAGAGACTTTCGCACAAGAACATGGAGCGGGTGACGGAGACTTTTGAGCGTTGGGGATTTGGGGCGATTGCTATTCCGGCGTTGTTGCCGCCTCCGATGCCCATGATTCCTTTTGTTCTAGCCGCCGGCGCGACTAAATATTCGCTCAGAAAATTTCTCGCGGCCATGACTTTGGGACGACTTGCCAGGTACAGCATATTTGCTATGTTGGCAGCTCGGTATGGCCACGGAATCATCAGATTCATTCACCAGCACGGTCATCCGGTGGTGCTTTCAGCCATCGGAATCGCGGCAGTTGTTGCGGTAATTTTCCTGGTGCTTCATTACGGCAAGAAAGACACGCGTGCGCGTTCTCCAAAACAACGGCCAGCAAAAAGTAAGGCGTAAGTCAAAATTAGCTCTGTCATTTCGCCATCTCTCTTTTTGGTCGTTTCTCTCCTTTCGGCAATCCTTAATACAGCGATTGCGGTATAGCCTCACAGCTAGGCACGCCGTAGACTTTCGCGCGTCACTGACCCGTTCTGATCTGCTTGATGAATCCACAGGAGGACTTCTTGAAAACAACGAATGCTTGGAGGCATCGCAGTTTGCTTCAGACTTTAGTTGCGTTCGCAACGATGAGCGCATTCTTATTCCTGGTCGCCGCGCCTCGTGCACATGCCGACGAGAGAGATAAATGCCGTCAGCGGATTGAGAAAGCGGAAGCCAAGCTAAACGCTGCGGTCGCCAAACACGGCGCCAATAGCCCGGAAGCCCGCGACCGTTGGCACGAGCTGCGCGCTGAACGAGAACATTGCTGGACCGCATACCACCAGTGGTGGGACGGTCGAGACCGTAGGTGGCGCACCGATCCGGATTGGGACCATGATGATCGCTGGCCCGAACACCACTAATGGCATTTAAAGTTTCACTTTAAGAGATTGATTTTTGGAATTCAGGCGCGGACTCTGGCTTTTTCAGCAGGCTCGGAGTCCGCGTTTTTTATTATTTGCGTGCCTCATTTTGTCGCTGTATTCGCCCGCGTTGACACTGGTTGGGTCGCGTGTTAGTTTCGCGAGCCATGACACAAGCGAGTTCATCCGCTCCGAATAAAAAACGTATCGCAATTATCCCCGGTGATGGCATAGGCAAAGAAGTAATTCCTGCGAGTGTTCAAGTACTAAAATCTGCTGCCGCCTCGGGAGGGCGCGAAGTTGCGGTGACTGAGTTTGACTGGGGCGCCGACCGTTATCTTCGCGATGGCACTACTTTGCCCTCCGACGCGGTGGAAATGTTCCATCGCGATTTCGACGCCATCCTGCTCGGCGCCATGGGGGATCCGCGCGTTCCGACAAACGTCCATGCTGCCGATATTCTGCTGGGCTTGCGTTTTAAGTTAGACCTCTACGTTAACGCCCGCCCCTGCGTTCTTTTCGACAAGCGGTTCACGCCGCTGAAAGATCGCACCGAGAAAGACATCCACTTTATGGTCTTTCGGGAAAACACCGAGGGCCTTTACGTTGGAATGGGCGGGAATTTCAAGAAGGGAACAGCCGACGAAGTTGCAGTACAAGAAGATTTGAATACGCGCAAGGGCGTGGAGCGCATCATCCGCTACGCCTTTGAATATGCGAAGGCCCGCGACCTCAAGCGCGTGTGCATGAGCGATAAATCCAACGCGATGACGTTTGCCCATGACCTTTGGCAGCGCGTGTTCAAGCAAGTTAAAGCGGAGTACCCGGAGATCGAATCCAGCCACCAATACATCGACAACCTCCTGATGCAAATGGTTCGCGACCCTTCGCAGTTCGACGTGATCGTGACTGGTAATTTATTTGGCGACATCGCAAGCGACTTGGGCGCGCAACTCGCTGGAGGCTTAGGCCTGGCCCCCTCGGGCAATATTCATCCCGGACAAGTTTCACTGTTCGAGCCCGTGCACGGTTCGGCTCCAGCGATTGCTGGGAAGAATATTGCGAATCCAATGGGAGCGGTTCTCACCGCGGGAATGATGTTCGAGTATTTGGGCTGGAAGCCCGAGGCGCAAGCAATCGTAGCCGCAGTCCACGCTGCTCTGCGGGAAGGGAAGACACCCGCCGAGTTAGGTGGCTCGATGGGTACGCGCGAGCTCGGAGATTGGTTAAGTAGTTTCGTTGCCAAAGCTGGCGTCCGGTAGACCCTCAGCCATTAGTTGAGCTATTTTTCCGACCAGCTTCCGCTTGTATATTGACGCGAACTTTAACTTCCACTTCACTTGTCGGCAGGTCGACTCGGATTTCTAAAGTAAGTTCACGGCGCACTCTTCGATTTAACATCGCCAGTGTAACTTAGGGCGTAACTTTAATTCTGCTTGATGGCAGGAGGAGCCTGCGTAATGCTGCCCGCAACCAGATCGGTCTTCAAGGTGATTTTTTGTTTCGGCAAAAGCTTCACATCCGTATTGAATTCCTGATATCCCGCTAAGGCAATTTTGATGTGATGATCGCCCGGGCTCACGAGCATTCCACGTCCCATCCCGCCGAACTGCTTCACGTAGCCTACGAAAGAGCCGTCGACGAATACGGCCGCGCGTTCGGGCGTGACCTTGAGCTTTATTTCCGAAGTAACGGTCGAGTATTCAGCCTTAGGATCTTTGTCCAGCCTCACGGTGACGATTAGTTTTTTGCCAGGCTCGACAACGAATGACTGCGTGGAATCTAGATAGCCTGTTTGGCGAAAGGAGATTTCGTGCGTGCCGGGCAGCAGCATCACCTTCTTGTCGTCTTTCAGCTCTGCGACGTAGCCCACGTATTGGCCGTCGATCCACACGCCCGCAGTTTTCTCAGCTTTGTCAGGCCCGATGAACTGTACTTCGCCCAAGACTTGGTTCGGTGCTTGCGCTTTTTGATTCTGGGCCGAAGCAACGAGCGGAATGAGGATGAGCGAAAGGAAGACCATTGGGATAGCTACAAATCCGCGCTTGATGATTTTCATGGCAACTCCTGTAATCAAAATTGAACTGGAATATCTAACCATATTTTCTGCTGAGCGGGACATTGAAACTACAAGCTCGAAGTATTTTCTTAGTTTTCCTGCTTGCATCAAACCTCAACCGCCGGTAGAACTGTCGGCCATACGACTCCAAAGCTCGAAACCACTTGACCTTGAATTCGCTAAATTGTAGGGTCTGCATGCACAAATCGGCCATCTCTTGGAGGCGGTCTTGATGCGGCGTTCGGCGCCATATTTAATCTTCATCTTGATGCTTGTGTTTGTTCCACGCGTTTGGACGCGTGCTCACGCGGACTCCGCGCCAGAATTTAATGTAAAGGAACACTACACAAAATTTGAATTCCGGATTCCCATGCGCGACGGGAAACTCCTCTTCACCTCGGTTTACGTTCCCAAGGATTCATCACGCAGCTATCCATTCATGGTCGACCGCACGCCCTACAGTGTCGCTCCGTACGGCGTCGATCAATACCGAAAGACGCTCGGACCTTCCGACGAGTTTCAGCGCGCTGGCTATATTTTCGTTTATCAAGATGTGCGCGGACGCTATATGTCGGAAGGAACATTTGTGGAGATGCGGCCGCACGTCGACGTCAAGAAATCCAAGGACGATGTGGACGACAGTAGCGACATGTATGACACGGTTGATTGGCTGCTGAAAAACATTCCGAACAATAATGGCAAAGTGGGGATATGGGGAATCTCTTACCCGGGGTTTTACACCTCCGCCAGCATCATTGACTCGCATCCGGCGATTAAAGCCGCTTCACCCGAAGCGCCCATGACCGACCTGTTCATGGGTGATGATGCGTATCACGGTGGTGCGTTCATGCTCGCTGCGAATTTTGGCTTTTACACTTTTTTCCGGCCGCAGCCCGTGCCGATCTTGCCGCAAAAAAACTCGCAGAGATTCGACTTCGGCACAGCCGATGGATACGATTTTTTCCTGAGAATGGGCTCGCTATCGGACGCGAAGGCTCTTTACTTCAAAGATCCCAACTGGCTCTGGGATGACCAGGTCGCTCATGATACTTACGACGATTACTGGAAAGCTCGCAATCTCGCGCCGCGCATGAAGAACATCCATTGTGCGGTGCTCACGGTGGGCGGCTGGTTTGACGCGGAAGATTTGCAGGGACCTTTTTCAACACATGCCGCGATCGGCCGCAATAATCCGGACATCTACAACGGAATTGTAGTGGGCCCCTGGGTACATGGTGGTTGGTCGCGCTACGAGGGGAATCACCTCGGCAGTGTAAACTTCGCGTCCAATACAGGGCAATTTTTCCGAAGCCAAATCCTTTTTCCATTCTTCGAGCAGTACTTGAAGGGTGGCGCTGACGCGAAATTGCCCGCGGCCTACGTGTTTGAAACGGGAACTAACACTTGGAGAGAGTATTCAACTTGGCCACCGAAGAATACTGAACCCAAAACATTATATTTTCGTGCGCATGGAAAACTTTCATTCGATGCACCAGGCGAGGTGGCGGGAGCGGCAGACGAATATGTCAGCGACCCAAATCGCCCGGTGCCGTTCGTCGGCTATCCGGCCACTTCCGTGCCCCAGGAATATATGGTCGCGGACCAACGGTTCGCCACGACCCGGCCCGATGTCCTGGTATTTCAGACCGAGCCGCTTGAGCAGGACGTTACGATTGTTGGTCCGGTATCACCTAGGCTTTTTGTATCGACTTCCAGCACCGATTCGGACTGGGTTGTGAAACTGATCGACGTGTATCCCGAGGACTATCCCGATGAGGCCGTACCCAACGCGACGCCGCCCAACGACGTAGGTCCACCAACAATTAAGGTTGCCGGCTTTGAGCAGCTAATTCGCGGGGAACCCATGCGCGGGAAATTTCGGAAGAGCTTCGAGCATCCCGAAGCGTTTACTCCGGGCGAGGTTGAAAAAGTGGATTTCACCATGCCAGACATAAATCATACTTTCCGCCGAGGACATCGGATCATGGTGCAGGTGCAAAGTTCATGGTTTCCCTTGATCGATCGGAACCCTCAAGTTTTCGAAAATATCCCTGACGCCAAGCCTGCAGATTTCCAGAAAGCTACCGAGCGAGTGTATCGAAGTAAAGATCAACCCTCGGGAATTAAAGTTCAAGTGCTGCCTTCGAGCGCTGGCGGCGGTTAATCCTTCTCTTCGATTGTCGACAAGTCGTCGCGGAGTAGAATCGCCAAGCACGATGTTCTGAGTTCAAGTGAATGTTCAAATATTACTTGATCACTTGCGAGTGTTCTTCAAGCTTAAAAATCATTTTGTGAGTCGCTCGTTTTGTTCAACCGTTACCGCAACTGTCGGCCTGACGACGATCTTAATCGTAAATCGCGCTTCGCTCCGCTGGCTTGATTGCCCGAGCTAGGAGCATCCCCGTGAGGAACCCGCCCACGTGAGCCCACCAAGCCACCCCTCCCAATGAGGCGGCGCGCGGATCGTTAAGCGAACCGATTCCGCTCATGAATTGCACCAGAAACCAAAGCCCGATAAAGATCAGCGCCGGAATTTGCCAGGTGAACCAGATGATGAACAGCGGGACGAGCGTTAGTATGCGAGAAGAAGGGAAGAACACGATATACGCACCGAGTATGCCGGAAATCGCTCCGCTAGCGCCGATGGACGGCAAGTGCGAGCCCCAGGAAAATATGGTCTGTATAAGCCCGGATGATATTCCGCAGACTAGGTAGAAAGCTAAATAGCCAAGCGTACCAAGCCGATCCTCCACATTTCCGCCAAAGATCCACAAGAACCACATGTTACCGATAATATGAAGCCAGCCGCCGTGAAGAAACATGCAGGTGAAGAGGGGCATTAGCGCGCCGGCTAGACTGTAATGCTGACCGGCAAGCGCGAGCTGTATCTTCGCAGGGACTAAGCCGTAAATCCGGACGAACGCTTCGGCCTGCGCGGGCGGCAACGATACTTGGTGGAGAAACACAATCACGTTGATAACGATAAGGACCAATGTCATCACCGGCACCGAACGGCGCCGGGTCATGTCTCGAAGCGGTATCATTTGCTCTTCCTGCGCCGGCGACTCAAACAATTCGCGTCATACGAAATCGATCTTATGCTTTACATTAATTCTTAAAGTTATCGGAGACCCGATCGAGAATAGCACTGTAGCTGAGGCGCTATAGATTTCAAGTTTAGAAGCGGCTGGCGCGAATGTTTAGCAATTGCGCGGCGTGCGTCGCTATGATAAACATTTTTGTTTCACCTGCGTGCGGTAACAGCCGTGAGCGCGTTATGTCGACTCAACGGCGCACCCTGAATTGCCGCCACATGAACGCTGATGCCATTACGCGAATCCGAAGCAATTGTTTTGCAAAGCTATCCGCTCGGTGAAGCTGATCGCCTGGTGAGCTTTTTGTCGCGCAGCATCGGAAGGGTGCGCGGAGTTGCCTCGGGCGCTCGCAGAACGAAGAGCCGTTTTGGCTCTACGCTGGAGCGTCTTTCGTACGTGCGCATATGGTTTTTCGAAAAGGAAACGCGCGAGCTTGTGCGTATCAGCCAGTGCGAATTGATCGAGTCGTTCCTTGACGCATTCAAGGATTACGAATCGGGCGTCGGCTTGGCCATTATTAGCGAGGTTACTGAAGCGGTTTTACCGGACCGCGAGGCCTCAGACGCGAATTTTCGACTTTTGCTGTTGACTGCGCAAGCGGTGAAACGCACGAGTAAGTGGGAAGTGCCGCTGGCTTATTTCGCGTTGTGGACAGTAAAGCTTGGCGGATGGCTTCCGCCGTTGGATGTTTGTTCGAGGTGCGGGACGGTGCTTAGCTCCAACGAGCCGGCCTATTTTTCGCGGAGTTCTTCGGCGCTATTTTGCGCGAAGTGTCGCAAACCGGGGTTACGCGTCATCCCGGCTACAGCGTTGGTAGTTGCGCGCAAGATGCTCGCACAGCGGTTAGACAAGTTTGCACAAGGCGAGATTTCCGACTCCGCCGCCCGAGAGTTGACCGATATCACGCTCGACGTGATTGAACGGCAGATAGATCGCAAATTGAAATCTCGAGAACTTCTGGAGCCCACGGCGTGAAGACGGAATTTGCTAAAGTAGGGGATACATTTTCTCCAGCCCAGCGCAACATGGAAACCAGAGGATTGTCTTTTCAGGACCTTCTACTAACACTTGAACATTATTGGACGGCTCAGGATTGCATTCTGCAGCAGCCGTATGATGTGGAAGTCGGCGCGGGTACCATGCACCCTGAAACTTTTTTGCGCGTACTTGGACCCGATCCGTATCGTGTCGTTTATGCGCAACCGAGCCGGCGCCCCGCTGACGGTCGATATGGCGAAAATCCGAATCGTTTGTATAAACACACTCAGCTTCAAGTAATACTTAAGCCATCGCCGGCGAATGCGCAGGACCTTTATCTCAACAGTTTGGCCGCTGTGGGCATTAACTTGAAAGAACACGATATTCGGTTTGAAGAGGACAACTGGGAATCCCCGACGCTAGGAGCGTGGGGGATCGGTTGGCAGGTTCTTCTCGACGGACTTGAGATAACCCAGTTCACATATTTTCAGCAGAGCGGCGGAATCAACCTTGATCCTATATCCGTTGAACTGACCTACGGCTTAGACCGCATCGCTGCCTACTTGCAAGGCGTGGACAACGTATTTGATGTGCGTTGGTCGAAAAATAAAACGTATCGTGAAGTACGCTTGGCTGAAGAGCGTCAGTTTTCCGCTTATAGCTTCGATTACGCGGATGCAGCATCCACGCGCAAGCAATTTGAGTTGAACGAAGCCGAAGCAAAACGAATTCTGGATGCTTGGCCAAAGTCGGAGACCAAAAATCTCAATAGATTTCCGATTCTGGCGGCTTATGACCTGACTCTGAAGTGTTCCCACCTTTTTAATTTGCTTGATGCGCGCGGAGCCATCTCGGTAACCGAGCGCGCTGGCATGATTGGCCGCGTCCGCAGGCTAGCCGTTCGCGTTGCGGAACTTTGGTTGCGGCAGCAGTCGGGGACGGCCCTCGCGCCTGAACCGCCCGGGAGGGGCGCATGAGCTCGCCTCTCAAATCAAAATCACCAAAACCTTCCGCTTTGAAAGCTAGCGGCGACCTTCTTTTCGAGATTGGATGCGAAGAAATTCCTGCGGGAATGATTTTGAAGGCGTCCGCAGAGCTTAAAGCGATACTTCAGAAATATTTTGTATCGCACGGACTGCTGGCGGAAGAACAATCCGGAACTTCTATTGACACTTTCGGCGCGCCTCGAAGATTAGTCGCCATTGTTCGCAAGATTCGTTTGCGTCAGGAAGATGTAACGCGTGAAGTCACTGGCCCGCCGAAATCTGTCGCGTACGACAATGTCGGCGAGCCGACGCGTGCAGCCATGAGCTTTGCCGAGAAGCAGGGGATTCCTGTTTCAAAACTTTCAATCGTGAACACGCCGAAAGGCGAATACGTCGCCGCCAAGCAAATTGTAGTTGGAAAGCCCGCTGCGGAAATTCTCGCCACAGTTCTGCCTCAAGCCATTCAAGAAATTTCATGGCCGCGTTCGATGTACTGGACTAGAGCCGACTCGTCTCGGTTCATACGGCCCATTCGTTGGATCGTGGCAGTGTTCGCCGGCCGAGTGGCTCCCTTTTCGTTTGCCAGCGTTCATGCAGGCAATCAAACCGAGGGGCATCGCTTTCTGGGAAAGAAAAACATTCCAGTTAGCGGCCCGGATGATTATGAAGAAAAGTTAAAGAAGAACTTTGTATTGTGCCGTCCCGAGGCTCGGCGCAAGAAAATTGAAGCCGAGATTCACACGCTGACTGCTCGGAAACAGTTGCGCGCGCACGAGGATGCGGATCTCCTAAAGCTCGTGACTTACTTGAACGAGTATCCCAGCGTAATCATGGGAGAATTCGATTCTTCCTTCCTGGCCTTGCCGGAAGAGATTCTTATAACCGTGATGCGCGGCCACCAGAAGTACTTCGGCTTGGAAACTCGCAATGGGGAACTCGCGCCGCATTTTCTCGCCATAATTAATTTGCCCGGCGACACGAAAGGCATGGTCCGCGCCGGCCATGAGCGCGTGCTGCGTGCCCGTTTCTCCGATGCCCAATTTTTCTGGGAGACCGACCTCAAGCGTCCGCTGGGAGATTATTTGCCGAAGCTCGCAGCCGTTACATACGAGTCCCGCCTTGGCAGTTACGCCGACAAAGTGGACCGCATGCGCGAACTGGCGCGTTGGCTCGCCGAGCAATGGTTCAGTGGAGGCGTTTCCCATGCGGACGTGGCAGGTTCTGATCGTGCAGCCGAACTCGCAAAATGTGACTTGGTGACGGAGATGGTGCGTGAATTTCCGGAGCTGCAAGGAATTGTAGGAGGACTCTATGCCCGGGATCAGCATGAACCCGAGGAAATCTGGCAAGCTGTTTACGATCATTACAAGCCCTCGGGTATGGACGATGCGTTGCCACGCAACTTGACCGGTTGCGCTGTTTCGCTCGCCGACAAACTTGATTCTCTAGTGGCATGCTTCGCAGTGGGTGCGGTTCCGACGGGCTCTAGCGATCCTTTTGCTTTGCGGCGGGCGGCTCTGGGAGTTGCGAAGATAATTCTGGAACGAAAACTGCCGCTGTCCCTTTCCGCCGCAATTTCCGCAGCGTCAAAGTCGTTGAAAGACCACGCCCCCAAGATCGAAGTTTCGGAAGCTGTGCAGAAGCAAGTCCTCGATTTCCTTTTGGAGCGCGCCCGTTTCCTGCTGAAAGAGAAGCGCGGATTCGCATACGACGAAATCAACGCGGCGTTTGCAGCCAGCGCGGACGACCTGGTGGACGCGGCCGAGCGGATAGTTGCCGTAAAAGCAATTCGCAATACGAAGAATTTTATTCCGCTGGCGGCTTCCTTCAAGCGCATCCGCAACATACTGGAAAAGTCAGCGGGTAAGCTTGATAAAGCGCAGCTTGAAGTGGAACCTGAGCTTCTTTGGGAACCCGCGGAGCGTGAACTTCACGCGTCGGCTCAAAAGATTGGAGCCGAAGCGACACGTCGAAAGAAAGCCGGCAAGTATCGAGAAGCACTTGAAGTAATATCCGAGCTTCGTCCGTCGGTGGATAAATTTTTCGACAACGTTCTAGTGATGGTTGAAGACTCCCGAGTCCGAAAAAATAGGCTTGCGCTGTTGGGGAATTTGCTAAAGGAGTTTTCCACGATCGCAGACTTCTCCGAATTAGTTTCAGAGGATGCTAAAGATTTATCTCAACAATCGCATTAATGAGCAAGATTCGACTGGCGCCACATTAAAGCAAGAGCTTAGCTGTTGGCGCGCCGACAATATTTGCTCACGGATCGGTCACATGCAACTGGAAGGTCAAGATTCTAAACGGAAACTAAAATCTCGAGGCGAAAATGAAATACGTCTATTTCTTTGGAGCGGGAAAAGCCGACGGCGACGGCGAGATGAAAGACTTGCTCGGCGGCAAGGGCGCTGGTTTGGCCGAAATGACTCGCATCGGCCTTCCAGTTCCTTCAGGATTTACTATTACTACCGAGACTTGCGACTTCTATTTTAAGCACAACCGCCAGTTCCCGAAAGACCTGCGAGCGGAGGTCGAAAAGAATCTCAAGCGTCTTGAGAACCTCACCAAGAAGAAGTTGGGAGATGCGAAAGATCCTTTGCTCGTAAGCGTCCGCTCCGGCTCAGCCCGCTCCATGCCCGGAATGATGGAGACAATTTTGAATCTCGGATTGAATGACGCCTCCGTTGCCGGCTTGGCGCGTGCCACAAGGAATGAGCGTTTCGCCTTCGACGCCTACCGGCGTTTCGTGCAGATGTATTCCAGCGTAGTAATTGGCCTGCCGAAAGATGATTTTGAGTCCCGCTTGCGCGCGTTGAAGAAAAGACTCGGAGTAAAAGACGATACCGAAGTCTCCGCCGAGGGCTGGCGCGAATTAATCGGCGAATATAAACGGTACTTTCAGGAAAAAACCGGAAAGCCATTCCCTGAGAATCCGCACGAACAGCTTTGGGGCGCCATTGGGGCGGTTTTCGAATCCTGGATGGGAGAAAAAGCGCAGACCTATCGGCGCGTGGAAAAGATTACAGGTCTTCTCGGGACTGCGGTGAATGTGGTCCAGATGGTGTACGGAAATACGGGAGATGATTCCGGGACGGGTGTGTGTTTTACACGCGATCCCTCCACTGGCGAGAAAACTTTCTTCGGCGATTTTCTCCTCAATGCTCAGGGAGAAGATGTGGTGGCGGGAATTCGCACGCCCATGCACTTAGGCGAGCTTTCCAAGCGCATGCCAAAAGTTTACAAACAACTTGAACGTGTCCGGCGGACGCTGGAAAGACATTATCGGGACATGCAGGACCTGGAGTTCACGGTTGAGCACGGCACTCTATATATGTTGCAAACGCGTACCGGCAAACGCACTCCATCGGCCGCGTTTCAAATCGCCGTGGATATGGTTGACGAGGGTCTGATAGAAGTTGAAGAAGCACTTGAAAGAATTAAATCGGATGACGTCGAGCGACTTTTCTATCCCGTGATTGATCCGCGAATGAATCGCGCCGAACTGTCGTCTCGCAAAGTCGTCGAAGGCATCAACGCAGTCCCTGGCGCGGCTGTGGGTAAAGCTGTCTTCACCGCCGAGGATGCGGAATCGTGGGCGGCGCGCGGCGAGAAAGTGATCCTCGTGCGCCATGAGACCAGTCCCGAGGACGTCGGCGGCATGAACGTCGCGCAAGGAATTTTGACCGCCACCGGAGGCAAGACGAGTCACGCCGCAGTGGTCGCGCGCGGCTGGGGCAAATGCTGCATCGTTGGGGCGGAGAAGCTCGACATCGACCTGCAGAAGAAAACGATGAGTTCAAACGGGCATGCGGTCCGCGAGGGCGAGTGGATCACACTAGATGGCAGTGATGGAAGCGTATACGGTGGCCAAATTGATCTGATACGTCCGGAGCCTCCCAAAGCCTTCTATACGCTTCTAAAGTGGGCCGATAAAGTGCGCAAACTTGGCGTTCGCACCAACGCCGACACTCCGCAAGATGCCCGAGTGGCCCGCGAAATGGGCGCAGAAGGTATCGGCCTAGTCCGAACGGAGCATATGTTTTTCAAGGACTTTGAGCATCCTGAGAAAAGCGGCGAGCGGCAACTAGCTATTCAGGAAATGATTTTGGCGGATACGTCGGATGCTCGCAAAGCAGCTCTCGCAAAACTACTTCCGTTTCAGCGTGGGGACTTCGTCGGAATCTTCAAGGCCATGGATGGCCTTCCGGTCACGATACGCCTACTCGATCCTCCGCTTCACGAGTTCGTCCCGCACGACCCGGCGAAGCAGGCGGAGCTAGCACGAAAAATAGGTTTGTCGCCGGAGGCTGTTGCGCGGCGCGTAGAGCAATTACACGAAGCGAACCCGATGCTCGGCCATCGCGGTTGCAGGTTGTGCATTACATATCCTGAGATTCTCGAAATGCAGATTCGAGCGATCATCGAAGCAGCCATCGAATGTCAAAAAAACAAGATTAAAGTGATACCTGAGATCATGCATCCGCTCACCATGGACAAAAAAGAGATGCAAATTCTCGATCAGGCCACGCGTCGTGTGGCAGACGAGATTATTGCGAAAGCTAAAGTTAAGGTTGAATACACTGTCGGGACCATGATCGAACTTCCTCGCGCGGCTTTACTGGCGGACCAAATTGCCGAAGTCGCGGAATTCTTCTCGTTCGGGACAAACGACCTGACGCAAACGACGATGGGTCTTTCTCGCGATGATGCGGGACGGTTCCTTCCGGAATACGTGGATGAGCGCAAGGCAGGCATCTTCACCTCCGACCCATTTCAAACGATTGATGAGGCGGGCGTGGGCCTGCTCGTCGAATGGGGCATCGAACGAGGACGAAAGACCCGGCCGAACTTGAAAATTGGAATATGTGGCGAGCATGGCGGCGACGCCGAGAGCGTGAAATTCTGTCACCGCGTGGGCATGGATTATGTGAGTGCGTCTCCGTTTCGCCTCGGCGTTGCCAGGCTGGCGGCGGCTCAGGCGGTTCTTGAAGAACGACAAAAGGACAAAGCAAAGAAATCCAGGAACTAAGCGTTAGCATATTGTGCGGATCGACGTGACGCCGCGGAAAACCGGACCAGATATTCGCCCATTCGAAAACAGGCCGCTAATAATCGGCATATGCGGAGGCTCGGGATCGGGAAAGACCACGATCACGCGCCGAATTATCGAAGCACTCTCCTCCAGCAACGTCATCGTTTTGCAGCAAGACAATTACTACAAAGACTTTCCCGGCTTGCCGTTTAAAGAGCGTATCAAACTGAATTTTGACCATCCTGATTCGATGGACACGCTCTTGCTTGCAGAGCATGTGCGCCGGTTGCGCGCGGGGGAGACTATCCAACGCCCGACCTATGATTTTGCCGATTATAGGCGGCTGAGCGAGGCCGTCGAAATTCCTCCGCGCTCCAGCATTATTGTGGAAGGAATTTTGATCTTCGACGATGAAGCTCTCCGCAGTTTGATGGACATTAAAATTTTCGTAGATACCGACGCCGATTTAAGATTTATTCGGCGTTTGGTGCGCGATATCCGCGAAAGAGGACGCACCATGGATATGGTCGTTAAGCAATATATGGCGACTGTGAGGCCTATGCACATGGAATTCGTCGAGCCTTCAAAGCGGTATGCCGACGTTATTATTCCGGAGGGCGGATATAACGAGGTGGGAATCGATCTGGTGATTCAAAAGATCAAATCGCTAGCGCCTAGGGGCTAGCAGCGAGAGCCTCGCCTCCCAAGTAGCTCGCCCCGACGGATCTAGTGTGCAATCTCGGTTGCAGCCGTGGAACGAAATTACTGGCTGATGCGTATCATCTCATGACTCGAGAGCAGAGATAAAAGTTAGGAGGTGCGATAGTGGGGTTCTTACTTTGGTGCATATTGTTGGTCCTATGCTGGCCGCTGGCGTTGCTGGCCCTGGTCATCTACCCAATCGTTTGGCTAATTCTTTTGCCATTTCGAATTTTAGGAATCGCGGTTGAAGGAGTGCTCGAACTCTTTCGCGCGATCATTTTGCTTCCAGCGCGAATTCTACGCGGGCCACGCACAGCTCGAGTTTAGGCGACGGTGAGCTGGAGAAATACTTCAACTGTGGAACAGCCGACAATTGCAGTGGGACTTCAAGCTTTCTCCGCGTGGTGCGACAAAGAGAAACTGGGAACTTAGGGAATCGGTTTTCGCTGCGGACTTCTTGCACCATCCCGCGTTCAACGAACACTTCAAAAGTCTAAGTCGGCATTTTCAAGAAGAAGTAAACCGCTAGGAAACCGAAGATCGCATCCGGCGCCCACCCGGCAAGCAATGGCGGCAACTGTCCAACCGATCCCATGGCCTCGAAGAGCGCGGCGGTCGCCCAATAGACAATTCCAATGCAGACGGCGACAGCCAGTCCTCCGACCGCGCCGCGAGTCCCGACCAGAAAAGCAAATGGCGCGCCGAGGAACACGATAATCGCCGCGATTAGAGGGAACGCGAACTTCTTTTGCCATTGGACAGACAGCCGCGAAGTATCGAAACCTGCCTGGCGCAGACTTGCGATGTACTGTCCTAATTGCCGCCAATTCATCTGAGCCGACTGGCGAACCTCTCTGCGGAAATAGCTGGGTGCTTCGGTTAGTTCAGGAAGCGAGTTGACCTTAAATGGCGTATAGCGCGTGACCTTGTTGCCATCGAAATCGCGGATCCATCCACCTGTGAGTACCCAAGCGTTCTCGGTGGCCTCCCAAGTGGCGCGCGTGGCAAAAACGCGGCGGCGCATCTGGAAAGTATTGGGATCGAGCTCGAAAATGCTCAGCCCGCCGAAAAGCTGGCGCTCCCAATCGAAAAGTTCGTAATTAAAAATTTTGTCATTCTCCCCGAATATCCACTGGTGCGCGGGTTGAAAATACGTTTGTGCCGGACGTCCCTTAATTTCGTTGCGAAGAGCGTCCTGCCGCTGATTTGCGTAGGGGAGAAAGGTGTCATCCAGAAGAAACATTCCAGCCGCGATGATGCAGCCTGCCAACGTGAGCGGAAGGACAATTCGGTAGAGACTCACGCCACTGGCCTTGAAGGCTATTACTTCATTATTTTTCGCCAGAACAGCGAGTGTCACCAACGTGGCTACCAGCGATGCTAGCGGCGAAAGCTGATACACCATGAGCGGCACGAGGTATCGAAAATAATTGAGGACCATGAATGCCGGAATGTGGTTCTTGGAAATATCGCCCAAGAGATCGAATAGCGTGAACGCATCGAAGATCAGCACGAAACCTGCGAGCAGCACGAGAAAGTAGTAAAAGAACTGCTGCAGTAAATACATGTCCATCAGCATGGGGAACGCTACAGAGCTGCCGGCGCCTGTTTCCTGTCGAACTTTGAGTGCGGGGGCAACCAGGCTCGCTGAGCCATTCGAGATCGGACCATTCGATATACGGATGGGTGCTGCATCGGATTCCAGGCGCTGGGACTTTCGCTGCCGCGAAAAAATGGATTCCAACGCGCCGGTGATGCGGTTCGGCTTGCGAATGTTTTCAATTCGACGCAGAAAGATAAATCCTACGATTGCGGCCACGATGTTCGCTTCCCAAATGCCGGCCCAGGGAGCGAGCGATCCTTGCTGCGCCATGTGCGCGCCGGTGACAAAAAGAAAATAATAGCCACCGATCAGCACCAAGGTGAGAACCAGTCCAGCCGCTCGGCCCCCGCGGCGAGGCCGCACTCCAACCGGAACGCCCAAGAGCGCGAAAATCAAGCACGCGGCGGGGAAAGCGATACGTCGATGAAACTCCACGCGCGCGTCGCGCCAGTTTGGCCCTTTATCCGCCAAAAGCCCGGAGACGGATTTCTCAGCATCGGTAAACGCTGTGGACTTGATGGCGCTTGTGGAAGCCGAAATGTCGATGGGAATATCGCTTTTGCCGAAGGTGGTGACACTATAATGGTCCGGCTCGTGGGGATCGTAATCGTGCGTGCCGCCGGGGCCGAGATGAAGTTCTATCTGGTCCCGTTGCGGTCCGGCCACTACTTGCGCGTCCTGTGCCAGCGTTATATTCGATGTGGCACTAGCTTGAGCCGACGAGGCCAGGAAAACGCCGCGCCAACGTGTGGCCGCGGCTTCCACATCTTGTACGTATAATACGAAGTGCGGAAAGCGCTCGTCGAACACACGCGGCTGCACCGCAAAAGGCACTTGGGAAGAAAGAACCTTTTGTTCAAGTTTGCCGAGTGTGCGCCAGGATAGCGGGATGATCCAGAACGTAAGCACCAGAGTCAGGAGCCCGCAGCTCGCTGCTACGAATCCGATGGGAAGTAGCAGCCGGCGCATGCTGATGCCGGAAGCGTGAATGGCGACGATCTCGCTATCGGCAGAAAGCCGGCCGAGCCCGATAAGAACTCCCACGAGCACAGCCATCGGAATGGTGAATGCGAGCACCGGCGCCAGCGAACAGAGAAACAAAAGAGCGACTGTTCCGATGCCACCAGAGTGGCGAACGACCAAATCCATCAAGCGTACAAGTTGCGGCACGAAGAAAACGAAAGTGAAGACAGCGAGGCCAAGGATGGAATGCGAGGCTACTTCGCGGCCAATATATTTATCAAGCAGGCGCATATTTGCGCGCGGTCATTCTAGCATGGTAAGAGAATGGGGCGCAGAAACGGGAAGCAGCTTTAGATTGCGCCGAGAATTTATTGAGGTGTCGATGCAGACGGAAGGCCCGCTCTTTTGAGCCGCGTTAATCTCGCCATCCTTTGGCACATGCATCAACCGCAGTACCGCGAGCCGTTCACCGGACGCTACATGCTGCCGTGGACGCGTTTGCACGCACTCAAAGACTACTGGGGCATGGTGAAAATTCTGGGAGAATTCCCCGGGGTACATGCGACTTTCAATTTCGTCCCGCTACTCGCTGCGCAAATTGAGGAATACGCCAGCGGCAAGTTTCAGGAACCGTGGTTCGAGCTGGCCTTTGCGCCAACGGAATCGCTCGAGCCTCCGCAGAAACGCGAAATACTCGAGCGCGCATTTCAAGTGAACGAAAACTTCGTGCGACGCTGGCCGCGATTTGCCGAGCTGCAAGCACAAGTTAGAACAGCCGGCGTGGAATCCTGCGTTGCGCGGTTCGACCTGCGCGATTGGCGCGATTTGCAATTGCTTTCGCAACTCGCCTGGATGGACGAGGAGTACATCGCGAAAGATCCGGTAGTAACCGAATTGTCGCGTAAAGGCGCTAATTACGCGGAAAAAGACAAGGCTGCTCTGCGAGACAAGCAACTGGAACTGCTCGGCGCTGTGTTACCGGAGTACAGGCTGGCCGCAGAGCGAGGCCAGATCGAAATTTCTACCACGCCCTATTATCATCCGATCCTTCCTCTACTTTGTGACACGGACATCGCGCGAGTATCGAATCCGCAGTCGCCATTGCCGCATCCGGCATTTCGGCATCCGGAAGATGCGCGTGAACAGTTGCTGCGCTCGCGGCAATATCACGAGCGCGTCTTTGGAAAACCGCCGGTGGGATTATGGCCCTCGGAAGGATCGGTTTCCGATCAAGCGCTCGAAATTGCCATGGAACTCGGCTTCAAATGGTTTGCCACGGACGAAGGTGTGCTCGGCCGGACGCGAAACATTGGCTTCTGGCGCGACGCTTCCGGCTATCCGCAAAACGGTCCGGATCTATATTCACCTTGGAATTTGCAACGCGGCGGAAAAACGCTCACTGGATTCTTCAGGGATCATTACGTGTCCGACCTCGTTGGCTTTGTGTACAGCCGCATGGGAGCGACAGCGGCGGCTGAAGACCTACATCGCAGAATCCGCGCGATTGGCGACCGCCAGCCCGCAGGCAGCCCGGCGACCGTCAGCATTGTTCTGGACGGAGAAAATGCCTGGGAATTTTACGCTGAGAACGGCCGGGATTTTCTGCGGCAATTTTACCGCCGCGTGCAGGACGATCCCGAGATTCATGCCTTAACCATGAGCGAAGCGGCGGAAGCGCGCCCCGACGCTCCGAAACTCGACGGAATTTTCCCGGCTTCCTGGATCAATGCGAATTTCGACGTGTGGATCGGCCACCCGGAAGATGTTCGCGCTTGGGATTTGCTGCGCGACGCGCGCGATACGTACGAAAAGATCGTACAGCGCGCCGCTTCAAACGATGCAGTCGCGCCGGCCAGCTCTACGTTATCAGCCGACTCCGCGACGCGCGCCTACGAAGCACTGCTGGCCGCAGAAGGCAGCGACTGGTGCTGGTGGTACGGCCCGGAACATGCTTCCGCCAACGATGCGGAATTCGACGAGCTATATCGCCAACATCTCAAGGAAGTTTACATCGCGCTCGGTGAACATGTTCCCGACGCTCTTCTGCATCCCATCAAACGTGCGCCGGAACGCGCGCATCGTGAATCTCCGCAAACTTTCTTAGACGTCAAAGTGGACGGCCGCGAGAGCAGCTACTTCGAATGGCTAGGCGCCGGATTTTATGTTACCGACCAGCGCAGCGGCAGCATGCACGGACGCAGTTGCGTCCTAGGCCAATTGCATTACGGATTCGGGCCCGAGCATTTCTACCTGCGTGTTGACCCTACCGAAGCGATCGCCGATATTCCCGATTTTCAATTCCGCTTAACCCTATGGGATTCGCGAGAAACCCACCTTACTGTGCGTGTGACCAGAGGCAAATTCGCAGGCTGCATCCTGGAACAAGGGGGAGCCTGTTTGTTGCGCCCAGAATCGGTAGTATCGGCGGCCTACGACAAAATCATTGAAGTGAGCCTAGCGCGCGAATTGTTTGACCTGAAGAATCGCAAATCTTTGCTACTAAGCGTTGCATTATGGGAAGGCGGCCTCCCCATTGATGTCCTGCCCATCGACGGAATGCTCGAGCTGAATTTAGGTGAAGAGAATTTTGCCTGGAGCGCCACCTGAGCCACTTGGAATCTGCGACGCCATTATATTAATACCTGCGTTTGCAGGCTTGTTCCCAGTCAGAATGATTTACCTGACGCAGGGGTTTCTGATGCTCTTGATACTTGCCCTTGCGATGTCGGCTTCTGGCGGCGAGAACGGATCCATCGGCACGCAAGCCACCACTTAATCGCTTAGCTGACCGCAACTTCAGGGGGAGCAACTCGCACGACCGCGCATTGACTCTGATTGTTCAGTAGGGAATCGGCTCCAGAGCTAATGGAAAATCCAACGGTATCACTAGAAAATTTTGATCGCCAAGTCGCGAGGCCGGCCACCCACGGGAATCAGCGTTATTAAGGCGGATGTTTTCGCGCGAATCACCGCCAAATCATTGGACGCAACATCAACAACCAAAAGAATGTCTCCTCCAGGCGTGAGCAGGCATGTGCGCGGATTTTGGCCAACGGGGATCGGACGACCGGCTTGGCGGACACCCACAGCGATCGGAATTACGTGTCCCGATGCCGAGTCTGAAATGTAAAGCTCCTGATCGTGATTAGAAAATGTACCGGACGCAGGCGACATCCCCAGCAGCATGAAATCACCAACCTCGTTCGTTAGCGTGTTGACGATTACAAGGCCGTGCGCGTCGGCCGACGGAATGTAAAGCTCGCCTCCATCGGGTTTTAAAATTAGATCGCCGGGTGTTCCGCCCAACGAAAGATTCGTGAGCAACACATTCCGATTCAGATCCACCACGGAGATTTGATTCGTTGTACCGGAGGTGACAAATACTTTGGAACTGTCGGGGAGAATAGCCAACTGTTCCGGCTGCTTCGCTACTGGAACCACTGCGAGCGAAGCCAAGGTCGCCGCGTCCAGAATAGAAATGGACGAATCATCCCGGTTTGAAACGACTATGATTTTCCCCGATGGAGCGACGCGAGCAATCCACGGACGGCGTCCCGCGCTTCCTCGTGCCACAACCTGTTTCGTAGCGCAGTCAATGGCAATGATAGCGTTTGATCCCGAGGCAGCTATGTACGCGCGACGGCCATCCCGGGAAAAATCAAGTGCGTAGGGTTCAGAACCGACAGGAATTTTAGCTACGATGCGATTTGACTTTGCATCGAGCACCCATACGTATCCGCCGGCCGAGCTCAACCCCCAAATTTCATCGCGAGTAGGATGTGAGCGCAGGCCACTTGGCCCCGGGCCAACCGGAATCGCCGAGACCGTGGACAATTTCACCAGATCGACGGCCGTCAGCGTTCCGTCGGCAGTATTTCCCACATAGGCGAAAAGATGAAGTCCCGGCCGTAAGAAAGACGGCCGCAATTCCAGCGCGACCTCGCGGAAAGCTAGCCCGCCAAGAAGCAGTAGTAGAAAGATAAAGCGCGCGTTGACGCGAAGTTTCATCTCAATTGCGGAAGTATATGTGGAGAGGCCCGTTCATAGACAAAAAATCGCTGATCGCTCAGTTGATTGTGCGTCCTAAAACCTCAGCGATCTGGCGGACTTCGTGGATCAATTGGTTCAGCTCGTCGGGCAGTATCGATTGAGGTCCATCGGAAAGCGCATGGTCCGGATCGTGATGAACTTCCACAAGAATTCCATTGGCTCCGGCCGCCACGGCCGCGCGAGAAAGCGGCAAAACTTTATTCCGCCGACCAGTTCCGTGCGAAGGATCAACCACGATCGGCAAATGGCTGCGCCGTTGCACCGCCGGAACAATGCTCAGGTCGAGTGTGTTTCGCGTGTAATCAGAAAAGGTGCGCACGCCGCGCTCGCATAGGATTACGTTGTAATTGCCTTCGGACATTAAGTATTCAGCCGCCATCAAGAATTCATCCAGCGTAGCGGACATTCCGCGTTTTAGCAGCACCGGCTTTTGAGAACGTCCGGCGCGTTTCAGCAATGAAAAATTTTGCATGTTGCGTGCGCCGATCTGGATCACATCCGCATATTTTTCCACCAGGTCGAGCGATTCGTTGTCGATCGCTTCGGTTACGATGCCGAGCCCGTATTCTTCCCGCACTTGCGCCAGAATTTTCAGTCCGGGCTCGCCAAGACCCTGAAAGCTATAGGGAGAAGTGCGAGGCTTGTAAGCGCCACCTCGGAACAAACGTGCACCCGAAGCGCTCACATGCCCTGCGATTCTAAGAGTTTGCTCGCGACTTTCCACCGCGCAAGGGCCCGCGACCATGGCCACTTGCGTTCCGCCGAATACTACGTCGCCCAAATGAGTCGGAATTCGCACGACCGTGTCCTCTAGTTTTACGTCTCGGCTGACCAGCTTGTAGGGTTTGCTTACCGGAATGCATTCAATTACTCCAGGCATGGTTTCGACTGAAGCAATGTCCACGGTGCCGGTATTTCCTGTGATTCCAATCGCCGTACGGCCCGCGCCGGGAATGGGGTGCGCCTTATATCCCAACGACTCAATACGATCGCAGACCGCTCGGATCTGCTCCTCGGTCGCCTGAGATTGCATCACCACCAACATGAAAGCCCCCTGTGCTGATTGGAATCGAGAAGTTTACTGTATCGGGGAATCAACCTGCAAATGGCTCGGCAGTCGATTATTTCCATAGGCGGTCGACGGTGGCTAAACACCTAGCCGCTACACAACTCTGGCGTTGTGCAGTGACGGGCTCTTACTTGCAGCCGTTTCCCAACAATAACGCGCCCGGGAATACAAAAGTCCTTAAAATGTCTGCAGGGCATGAATTCATGAAAAACTCCAACCGCCTCAAAGGATCTCAAATCTTCACCCTGAAGATAAAAACTATGCGGCGAACGGAACTCCAGGATGTAACCGAACAGATCCGCGCAACCGTAAACGAGTCAAATTGCCAAAATGGCCTGTGCTGCCTTTATGTGCCTCATACCACAGCGGGCGTTTTGATGAATGAGGGATATGACCCCGCGGTAGCCCGAGAAATTGAAGCAGCCTTCGACCGACTGGTTCCCAAGGTCGCCTATTCCAAACATGAGGAAGGAAATTCCGACTCCCACATCAAGACCGCCCTAACCTCGTCCTCCCAAACTTTATGGATCGACAACGGGAAGTTATTGCTGGGAAGGTGGCAGGTTATTTTCTTTGCGGAGTTTGATGGTCCGCGAAACCGTGAACTTCGCGTTAAGATCGTTTCCGATGCCTAAGGTAGTCGCGCCAGACCGTGCTTGAGTGTAGCTGATGTACAATGCGAACGATGACGCAAGGTATATACATCCAGGTACCGTTCTGCCAGAGCAAGTGTACTTACTGTAATTTTCACACGGGTGTGGTGTCGCGCGACCGCTATCTGCCTTATGCTGAGGCGCTTTGCCGCGAGATTGAAACTCACCGATCGCTCAACAATCATCTTGACTCTGTCGGGTTCGCGCATGAGATTCGCGCCGTCGCTTCGGCGCGTCCGTTGACCGTTGATACGGTTTACTTCGGCGGTGGAACCCCGAGTCTCCTTGACGCAACGCTTCTACGAAAAATTCTCGACTCGCTTTATCGCAATTTTTCCTCAGAATCGATGGAAGTTACGTTGGAGGCCGACCCAGAAACTATCACGCCGGAGAAAGCGAGCGCGTGGAGGGACGCGGGATTTAATCGAATTAGTCTAGGGGCGCAATCTTTCAACGACACTGAATTGCAGGCGGCAGGGCGTATGCATCGGCGTGCGGATATTTTTTCGGCTAACACGATTTTGCGCGACGCCGGATTTCAAAATATCAGCCTGGACCTGATTTCAGGATTGCCACATCAAACCGCCGAAACGTGGGAAGAGTCAGTCGCGCAAATTTTGCAAATGCGGCCGGAACATTTATCGATTTACATGCTTGAAATTGATGAGGGAAGCAAACTGGGTGCGGAATCTTTGGCAGGCGGCAAGCGGTACAGCGCGGCTGAGATTCCTGCCGACGATTCGATTGCGGATTTTTACGACTCCGCGTGCGCGCGGCTGGCAGCAGCGGGATACGAGCATTACGAAATTTCAAACTGGGCGGCGCCGGGGATGCGGTCGCGCCACAATTCGAAGTACTGGCAGCGCAAACCATATCTTGGTTTCGGCGCCGGGGCGCATTCGTTTGACGGCGAGAAGCGTTGGTCCAACCTGCACGATTCAGCCCGCTACGTGACCTGCATCGAGCAGGGAATTTCGCCGCGCGAACAAATTGAAACGGTGACATCGGCACAAGCGCTGGAAGAAGAATTGTTCTTGGGTCTGCGGCAACTTGACGGAGTTGACCTGGAGCGGATCGAGCGTGAGTATGACGTAAACTTACGGAATCGCATCGCTCCGCTGGCTGAACAGGGATTTTTGCAATTGAATGGCGCGCAGTTGCGGCTCGCACCAGACCGTTTGTCTATTTCGAATGATGTTTTTGTCGAATTGCTGGGTTAAGGAGCTAGCGTGCACACAGCTTCGCAAGAAAACAAAAGCACGGCAGATTTTGTAGATCTTCGCAGCGACACGGTCACGCGGCCGTCTGCTGCGATGCGTCGCGCCATGGCAGAAGCCGAAGTCGGCGACGATGTTTACGGCGAGGACCCTACCGTTAATCGCTTGCAGGAACGCGCCGCCGAAATTTTTGAGCGCGAGGCGGCGTTGTTTGTCCCCAGCGGATCGATGGGAAACCTGATCGCGATCAAAACCTGGACGCAACCCGGCATGGAAATAATATGCGAGCAGCGCGCGCACGTGAATCAGTATGAGCTCGCCTCCATGTCCGCCATTGCCGGATGCATGCCGCGTACCACTCCTGCGCCGGATGGAATTCTTACCTGGGACTTGATTGAGCCGCTGGTCCGTCCCAAAACCTACTATTACTCCCAAAGCGCACTGGTCACGCTGGAGAATACTCACAATATGCATGGCGGCACGGTATATCCGCCCGCGGTGACCGAGGACGTATGCCAGCGGGCGCACGCAGCGGGGCTCAAAGTGCATCTGGACGGTGCACGCATTTTCAATGCCGCGGTTGCGCTGGGGAAAAGCGTCGCAGCTCTCACGAGGAATTGTGACTCGGTTATGTTTTGCTTGTCCAAGGGTTTGGGCGCGCCAGTGGGGTCCATGCTGGTTGGATCACAGGAGTTTATTCAGAAAGCGCATATCGCGCGCAAGCTGTTGGGTGGCGGCATGCGCCAGGCAGGCGTCCTTGCCGCGGCCGGACTGATTGCATTGGAAGAGTCTCCCAAGAATTTGCACCTCGATCACGAAAACGCGACGTTTCTAGCGAACGGACTGGCAAACATAAAAGGTATCTCGCTGGATCCGAAAAAAGTCCTTACTAATATCGTGATTTTTGACGTTCGCGGAACGGGTCGTACGGCGGCGGAAATTTCCACTGACCTTGGCAAAAAGAAAATTCTGTGCGGGCCGACAGATAAATATTCCATTCGTATGGTTACACATTGCGATGTGCAGCGCGCTGGGGTCGAGAGAGCGTGGGCGGCCATGAACGATGTTCTGAGCGTGCGCGCAAGTGCGCCTGCAGCGGCGCATCACTAATGGGGTCTAATCGGGGTAACTGACTCCATCGGAGAAAACCATAGCGATGAGTTCTCAGGAGTTTTCCAAGCGTAGGGCGGCCACTCTAGGAATATTTTGCCTGATCATCGCATCTAGTTTGGTGGCGGCGAGGAGAACTAACAACATAATGACAATTGATACTGCAAATCCTAAGAGCGCGGCAGCAACCAAGCCCGCGCAAATGAAATCAGCGGCGCCCACCGCGGAGGAGGCCCGCCAATTTGTGGAGGCCGCGGAAAACCGGCTGTTGCCGCTATGGGTCGGGGCCCAACGCGCGTCGTGGGTGCAAGAGACATTTATTACGCCAGACACGGAGGAGATGGCCGCAGAAGCGGACCAAGCCGTGAAGGCGGCCACTGCCGAACTCGCTGCGCAGGCCCGACGTTACGAGGGTTTGCAACTTCCCGAAGACGTAGCCCGCAAACTGAAATTAATAAGATTTTCAGTGGACATTCCCGCACCACGCGACACCGCCGAGAGTACCGAGCTTTCGCAGCTTAATGCATCGTTGCAAAGCGATTATGGAAAAGGAAAGTGGTGCCCCGATGCTCCGCAAGGAAAATGCCTTTCGTTGAGCGACCTCGATCACTTGATGGCCACCAGCCGCGATCCCAAAGAACTTCAGCGTGCTTGGGAAGGCTGGCATGCGATTGCGCCTCCGATGCGCAAACGTTATGCGCGAATGGTTGCACTGGCGAATAAAGGCGCGCACGAGACAGGGTTCGCCGATGTCGGTGCGATGTGGCGATCGAATTACGATATGGCGCCGGATGCGTTCGCCGCGGAACTCGACCGTCTTTGGCAGCAGGTTCGACCGCTCTATGTTTCGCTGCACGCCTACGTTCGCTGGAATCTCGAAAAGAAGTATGGTCCAGTTGTGGTCAGCGAAGACCGTCCGATTCCCGCGCACTTGCTGGGAAATATGTGGTCGCAGGACTGGACTAATATTTATCCGCTGGTGGCCCCGGCCGATGCCGATCCCGGGTACGATCTAACAGAGATTTTGAAAGCCAAGCAAATCGAACCGGTGGGAATGGTGCACTACGGTGAACGCTTCTTCATGTCCTTGGGCTTCGCCGCGCTTCCTGAAACATTTTGGGAACGCTCGATGTTTACCAAACCGCGCGATCGCGAGGTGGTTTGCCACGCCAGCGCTTGGGACATCGATTACGTCGAGGACTTGCGCATCAAGATGTGCATCGAGCAAAAGGCTGACGATTTCACCACCATTCACCATGAGCTGGGCCACAACTTTTATCAGCGCGCGTACGACAAGCAGCCTCCGCTATTTCGCAACAGCGCGAATGACGGATTCCATGAAGCCATTGGCGACACCATAGCCCTGTCCGTCACGCCCGAGTACCTGAAAGAAATTGGTTTGCTAGAAAATGTTCCGCCGGCATCTTCTGATATTGGCTTGCTCATGAAACGAGCTTTGGACAAAGTGGCGTTCCTGCCCTTTGGCCTGCTGATTGATAAATGGCGCTGGGAAGTTTTCTCTGGCAAGGTGACGCCGGAAAACTACAACAAAGCCTGGTGGGAACTCCGCGAGAAGTATCAAGGCATCGCGCCGAGTTCGCTACGCAGCGAGGAAGATTTCGATCCGGGTGCCAAGTATCACGTGGCCGCGAACGTTCCCTACGCACGTTATTTTCTTGCGGCGATTCTCCAATACCAATTTCACCGCGCATTGTGCCGCGAGTCGGGTTACAAAGGGCCGCTGCATCGCTGCTCGATTTACAATAATAAAGAAGCGGGCGCGCGTCTGAACAAAATGCTCGCCATGGGACAGAACCGTCCGTGGCCAGAAGCTCTGGAAGTATTAACCGGCGAGAAGCAAATGGATGCGACCGCCATTCTCGAATACTACGCGCCATTGAAGCAGTGGCTAGACCAGCAAAACAAAGGCCACAAAGTCGATTGGTAGGCCCGTGAAACGCGGTTCAATTGTCCGATGGCGCTATTCGGCGCACCAGGAGCTGCATGTTGTGAAGCCTTCCTCAACTTTGTAGCGAGTGCATGGTTTGCCGATCTAGTCCCCAGCGTCTTCAGATATTAGGCAACCAGCCGTATTCGGCGCAAATGTATACGGAGCTCTCGCCCTATTGCCATTTCTGACGACCATCCTGATTCTTGTTCCCAATGTGCGATGGTGTGGTCGCGCACGAAGCGCAGATACTATCGTGCGTCCAGACCACCGGCGGTGAGGTTCCGACGGGGGCGGCGCGATTATCTGCGCACAAACTCCTATGGTATAAAAGAGATGCATCCTGGAATCAATTTGCTCTATTTTTGCGAGGTGATGTGGAGTTTTCGCTAACGGACGAACAACAGCAGCTTCGGCGAACGGTTCGAGCGTTTGCCGAGGGTGAAATCCTTCCTCATGTAATGGAATGGGACGAAGCATCCCATTTTCCCACCGAGATTATTCCCAAACTGGCTGAGATGGGCTTTCTGGGTGTGATATTTCCGGAAAAGTATGGCGGCGCGGGAATGGGGTACATCGAGTACGCCATCATTATTGAAGAATTATCGCGGGTGGACGGATCGATGGGCATTATTGTGGCCGCGCATAATTCGCTATGCACCAACCACATTTATAAATTTGGAACGGAAGAACAGAAAAAGAAATACGTGGTGCCGTTGGCACAGGGCAAGAAGCTGGGCTGTTGGTCGCTTACGGAGCCGGAAGCTGGCTCTGATGCCGGGGGGACGCGCACGTCCGCGTTGAAGAAAGATGGCCGATGGCTGATCAACGGCTCAAAGACGTTCACTACGAACGGCCATTATGCGGATGTGTGCGTCGCCATGGCGGTAACGGACCCCGCGAAGAAAAGCCATGGGATTTCAGCATTCATCATCGAGAAAGGAACTCCCGGGTTCCGGCCAGGCAAAAAAGAAAACAAACTTGGTCTGCGTGCAAGCGACACCAGTGAGGTGGTTTTTAGTGATTGCGAAGTGCCGGCAGAAAATCTGCTGGGAAAAGAAGGCGAAGGCTTTGTAAACAGCCTGCAAATTCTTGACGGCGGCCGCATCTCGATCGCTTCTCTCGGGCTGGGAATGGCGCAGGGCGCCTACGAAGCCTCCGTACGGTACGCAAAGCAACGCAAACAATTCGGCAAGGCGATTGCGGAATTTCAAGCGATTCAGTTCAAGCTCGCGGATATGGCCATGGAGATCGAAGCAGCGCGGCTGCTCACGTATCAAGCTGCCTGGCTTGCGGACCAAGCCATTGCTGCGGGAAATTACGATACGCGGTTTACGCGCGAGTCGAGCATGGCGAAACTCTATGCCGGTGAGGTGGCTGTGCGCGTGGCGAACGAAGCCGTGCAGATTCATGGCGGGTACGGTTTTATTAAGGATTATCCGGCCGAGAAATTCTATCGCGATGTGAAGTTGTGCACGATAGGTGAAGGTACCAGCGAAATCCAAAGGCTGGTAATCGCGCGACAGGTTTTGGGAAAAGGTTAAATTTGGTGCCTGCAAAAACCACGCCTGGTTCTGCGCCGTTCGCTCTACGCTGCCGATTCCTCTCTGAGCTGATCGCCTAATTCTGATGACCGTTTCTGTCGACAATTGGGCCGAGCAGGTGCGCGCCGGTGATGTACGCGCGATATCGCGGGCGGTTTCCGCAATTGAAAATCGAGAGCGCGAGGCGGAGGAAATACTCCGCCAGCTATTTCCGTATACGGGGCATGCCTACCGGGTTGGAATCACCGGCGCACCGGGAACCGGCAAGAGCACTTTGGTGGATCGTCTGGCTAGTCATTATCGTGGCGAGAAAAAGACTGTCGGGATTATTGCCGTGGATCCGTCAAGCCCTTTTACTGGCGGAGCGATCTTAGGCGACCGCGTGCGAATGCAAGGTCACGCAACCGACTCGGGCATATTTATCCGCTCGATGGCGACGAGAGGTTTCCTCGGCGGATTGGCGCAAGCTACTAGAGACACCGCGCTGTTGATGGACGCGGCCGGAAAACAAATGATTTTGATCGAGACAGTGGGCGTAGGACAGGGCGAAATCGAAATCGTTCGTCTGGCTGACTGTACGATTGTCGTGCTGATGCCCGGGATGGGTGATGACGTCCAAAGTCTAAAAGCCGGATTGATGGAAATTGGCGACATTTTCGTGCTGAACAAATGTGACCGCGAAGGCGCGGATCGTTACGAACAGCAACTGCGAGGCATCTTGCAACTGGTGCCGGAGAGACAAGGATGGAAGCCGCCAGTCGTGCGCACTGTGGCTACGGAAAACAAAGGTGTGGACGAATTGGCCCGACAGATCGCTCTTTTCAAAACCCATTTCGAGCAAACTCACGATCGGAAAGCGCGAGAAATTTCGCATTGGAAAGAATGGATTCTTCAACTACTTGAGGCGCGATTAATGGAACGCGTCGTCGGTGACCAACTCGGCGAACGCGAACTCGATAGAATTGCTTCGCAGGTAGCGGAGCGAAAAATGGATCCTTACGGCGCAGTGAATCAAATTCTGTCACGCGCGGGACTCGGAGATAAATCTTGAAACTTGGGCAACTGGAATTTCACGTTTTGGTGGACGGCCATTTGGGGCTGGATGGTGGCGCAATGTTCGGCGTCATTCCAAAGCCCCTGTGGGAAAAGAAAATTCCGGCGGATGGCAGGAACCGAATCAAGTTGGCGATGAATTGTCTGCTGGTGCGTGCGGGTGGCAAGACCATTTTGGTGGAGACGGGCGCTGGCGAAAAATGGGACGAAAAGGGGCGCGATATTTATGCGCTGGACGGCCCGCATTTGACCGAGAGGCTGCGCGATTACGGCGTGCATCCGCACGAAATCGATATCGTGATCAACACGCATCTGCACTTCGATCATTGCGGCGGAAACACGCGCGTGGAAAAAGATAAAGTCGTTACTGCATTTCCACACGCCCGGTATGTGGTTCAGCGCGGTGAGTACGAGCACGCCAAAAATCCGAACGAGCGAGATCGCGCAAGCTACCTGCTCGAAAATTATGTCCCGCTTGAGGCGGCCGGCAAATGGTCCCTTCTGGTCGACGACCGCGCGATAGCGCCTGGAGTGGAATTGATTCGCGTCCCAGGACACACCGCAAACATGCAGTGCGTGAAGCTCAGCGGCGGCGGTCAAACTGCGTTTTTCTTCGCCGATCTTGTGCCCACTACGGCTCACCTGGCGCTGCCGTGGATCATGGGATTCGACTTGTATCCGGTGACCACGCTCGAAAACAAAAAGAAATGGATTCCGGAGGCGGTGAAAGAGGGATGGATTGCGCTCTTTGCCCATGATGCCAAAGTGCCGGCGGGGTATTTGCGCGAGCGCGACGGCAGATGGGAAGCGGAACCGGTGACGATTGATTCGTAGACGAATCGAAAGGTGAAAATGGCGAGAAAGGTAAGGAAGAAAAAGAATAAAAGCGTAAAAGAAGAGATTCGCATCGGGATTATTGGGGGAAGCGGTCTCTACTCGATGCCGGGACTCACGGATGTCCGCGAGACGCGGGTGCCAACGCCGTTCGGCGATCCGTCTGACCCAATCCTGATCGGCACGCTCGAAGGACGCCGCGTGGCCTTCCTGGCGCGACATGGGCGCGGCCACCGCTTAACGCCGAGCGAGATAAATTACCGCGCAAATATATGCGCGCTGAAGATGCTTGGAGTGGAGCGAATTCTGTCTGTCAGCGCAGTCGGTTCGCTTCGAGATGATTTGCCGCCGCTCGATTTCGTGATTCCCGATCAATTCTTCGATCGCACACGCCTGCGTGTCGCAACGTTTTTTGGTGGCGGAGTCGTGGCGCACGTGGGGTTCGACAAGCCTACTTGCACGATTTTGGCCGCGCACATTGCTGATGCGTGCGACGGGGCCGGCGTGAAAGCGCATCGTTCCGGAACATACGTTTGCATGGAAGGTCCGCAATTTTCGACCTTGGCCGAATCGCATACGTACCGACAGCTTGGCTTCGACGTGATTGGGATGACCAATTTGACGGAGGCGAAGCTGGCGCGCGAAGCGGAGATTTGCTACGCCACGATCGCCATGGTTACGGATTACGATTGCTGGCACCCTAACCATGACGCCGTTACCTTGGACGAAATTATTCAGAATTTAAATCGCAATACCTCGAACGTGCAGCGCGTGTTGCGCGAAGTAGTGCGCGAACTGCCGGAGGCGCGAAGTTGCAAGTGCGGTTCGGCTCTTGCGCACGCGATTCTTACACACCGCGCAGCGATTTCTGCCGCCGCGAAAAAAAGGCTCGCACCCATCATCGGCAAATATATTTCCTAAACGGAGAGTGAATGTCACTACTGGTTGTTGGTTCGGTCGCTTTCGACGCCTTGGAGACGCCGCATGGCAAAGTGGAACGCACCTTGGGGGGAGCCGCGAGTTATTTCGCGCTTGCCGCCAGCCATTTCACGCCCGTTCGCGTGGTAGCTATTGTGGGAGACGATTTTACTGCTAAAGACAAGGCTGTCTTTCACGGTCGGAAAATCGACCTGGAAGGTCTGGAGCATGCCACGGGGAAGACGTTTTTTTGGTCCGGGCGGTACAGCAAGGACATGAACGAGCGCACGACGCTGGCGACCGATTTAAATGTGTTTGCAAATTTCAGGCCCACTTTGCCGGGAACGTATTGTGATTCGTCATTTATTTTCTTGGGCAACATCGATCCGACGCTGCAGCGATCGGTTCTGAAGCAAATGAAATGCAAGCCGAAAGTGGTAGGGCTCGACACCATGAATTATTGGATCGAGCGCACCCCTGCCGAATTACGCGAAACTCTTAAACACACCCAGATTTTGATGATTAATGATGATGAAACGCGCCAGCTAACCGGCGAGCATAATTTGATGCGCGCAGCCAAACACGTTTTCAAAATGGGCCCGCGGACTCTGGTGATTAAACGCGGTGAACATGGCGCTTTGATGGTGCACAATAACTTTCTGTTTTCGGTGCCGGGATTCCCATTGGAAGAGGTGCACGATCCTACAGGCGCTGGGGACAGTTTTGCGGGTGGTTTCATGGGCTACTTGGCGGGCGAAGGGCGAATTAATGACCAAACGCTTCGCCGCGCGATGGTTTACGGCTCCGTGCTCGGAAGTTTCGCCGTTGAACGCTTCGGGCTTGAGCGCCTGACCAAACTAACGCGCCGAGAAATAACCGAACGGGCGCGTCGCTTTCTGAAACTTACAACGTTCAAACTTTAGTTGAGCAAATTTATGCTGCACGATTTGAATTCTTACATCGTTGCCCGCTTGTTGCTCGCAGGTGCGCTCGGCGGAGTGGTCGGGCTCGAGCGTGAGTTACGTCACAAGCCGGCCGGCCTGCGCACCAACATGCTGATTTGTTTTGGCGCCGCGCTGTTTACGATCATTTCCTACGAAATGGCGGGAAGCGTGGGCGGCGATCACACGCGCATTGCGGCGCAAATTATTCCGGGAATCGGATTTATTGGGGCCGGAGTGGTGATTCGCGGGCGCGGAGGCGTGGTGGGAATCACCAGCGCGGCGACAATTTTCGTAATGGCCAGTGTGGGCATGGCGGTCGGCGCCGGCATGTTGATGACTGCCATTTTCTCGACGCTGATTCTTTTGGTCGCGCTAGTATTTCTTGGCGTCGCAGAGGAGCGTTTTGGATTCCACATGCGTCTGGTGACTTTCCGATTGACCAGCGAGGATCCGACATTGCTCCCGCGAGCGCATCAGATCGTTGAACAGTCCGGGATTCCGGCCCACCGCTGGCACAATCATCGCAGTGAGGAAGGGATCGTTGTAGAGTTCGACGCAGACGTGACCTATCCGCAAGAACGCGATTTGATGGAAAAGCTAGCCGCTTTGAAAGTTCGCTGCGATGTGCGGCCTGTTTGAGGGATAGATTCTTCTGATGTCCTTATGTACACGACACGCTTTGACGGCCAACCAATGCCGGTAAAATTGAATCCGAGTTGACGGACTGCGCATGGGGTGCTATCAATTCTAGGTCTTTGTTATATTTTCAGGCGTTTCGGTTTTCCCGTTCCGCTCGACCAGTTTGTCACCATGTGCGGCCGCAGGGTTCCGTGCAAATTATAGGAGGACGTAACTGATGCGTTTGCGGTGGACTGCTTTGCTGGCACTCCTCCTATGCGCCTTGCCGCTCGGGAGCTGCTCGAGCACGAGCACCACAGCGATCACCTATCCTACGCCGGTTATCACCGGCCTATTTCCGTCCAGCATCACAGCGGGCAGTCAAACGTTCACTCTGTTTATTTCTGGCACCGGCTTTATTAGCAAGCCCCAGTCGCAAGTTTTTTGGAACGGCTCGATGCGCACGAGCGTTCTGAATACCACTACGCAGCAACTCGCCGTCACGATTATGGCCTCGGACGTGGCAAGCGCAGGCATTGCCGCAGTTACAGCGTCGAACCCGGAACCCGGCGGTCCGTCCCTTGCAGCCACTTTTGTAATTAACGGCTTACAGAACGGCACACCATTCATCGCGAGTCTCTCGCCGCCAAGCGCTTCTCCCGGTAGTGGCAATTTCGTTCTTACGGTGAACGGTTCGGGATACGTCGCGCCGGTGGTTGTCAACGGTGTGACGCAAATAGCTGGCTCGACTGTGGCGTGGAACGGCGCACCGCTTACGACTACCTTCGTGAGTTCCATTCAATTAACCGCTAGCGTAGCGGGATCTAATATCGCTTCTCCTGGATTCGCGAGCATAAGCGTTTACAACACGACGCCTGGCGACACGCAGTTGTATTCACCTTCCGTGGATTTCAACTATACGACGAGCGGTTCCGCTTTCCCCAAGGTGGCATCCGTGAGTGCGACGAGTGGTGCCGCTGACGGAGCGAGTGCGGCGCCGGCGATAAGCAGCTATGGCCGATACGTCGCGTTCTTCTCGAGAGCAAGAAATATAGTGGCGCACGGCGCTCGTGGAAATATTTTCGTGCGCGACACATGCATGAGCGCTACCGGCTGTGCCGCTAAGACCATCGCTGTTGACCTTGCGCCGGATGGAAGCGCGCCCAATGCGGAGGCAGGCAATCAGGTGGCAATGAGCGCGGAGGGCAGGTTCGTCGTCTTCGAATCCAAAGCCACGAATCTTGTCTCGAGCTTGCATACCTCTTCCGAGTCTAGCGCCAGCACGATGAATCTTTTTGTGCGCGACCTTTGTAACGGAGCTAACGTGCCATCTGGGTGCGCCGCCCATACCGAAGCGGTATCGGTAGATGCTTCCGGAGAATTAGCAAGCGGCGGGGATAGCGGATTCGCCTCGATCAGCGCCGACGGCCGCTTCATCGCCTTCGCTTCAGCGGCTGCGAATCTGGTCGCCAAGAAAACGGGGGCGGGGTCTCAGGTGTTTGTGCGCGACATGTGCGCCGGGCCAACCGCCTCGAAGTCGTGCGTCCCCAGAACGGAGCAGATTCCTGTCGAGGCAAAATATGCCGCCAGCGGATCTCAAGGTGAAAATCCTTCCATTTCCGCAGACGGGCGATATGTCGCGTTTGTGGTGTTCGGAACCAATTCATCGCCAGAGCCATCTCAGGTGCTGCTCCAGGATACTTGTGCGGGATGGGATGCTCCGGCTTCTTGTGTTCCTTCGGCTGTTGCAATTTCAGTGTCTTCCACCGGCAAGCCTGCTGACGGGCAAAGCGGAACCCCGGTTGTGAACGGTGATGGCCGCTTCGTAGTCTTTCAATCCAGCGCGTCCAACCTTGTGGCCGAGAGCTCGAAATCAAAGACGAATGTTTTTCTGCGTGACACCTGTTTAGGCGCGACAGCTTCAGATGGATGCACTCCGGCGACAACTTTAATCAGTCCTGAAACCGCCGGTGTCTCAACGAATTCCGATGCATTCGCGCCTTGGATCAGCTCTTCCGGCCGCTACATCAGCTTCCTTTCCGGAATTTCGATGATCGCGAAGCGCCCGTACTCTGTGGAAACATATCTCTTCGTGCGCGACACCTGCTTCGGTGTGACCAGTTCCTGCACAGCTCGCACCGTCGCGGTCGCAACTCCGGCGAATGCGTCGCACGCTACGCCATTGCGCGTTGATCAATTTTCGCCCGTATCGATTATTGCAAGCGGTCGTGTCGCGGGTTTTTCTTCCAGTTCGCCTGTTCCCACCGCGCCCACTAGCGGATACGGAGACGTAGTGCTCACCCTGACTACCTTCTGACGCATTGATCAGCGCTGCTGGGATGTAAACCTGGCGCGCTTGTCGGCTGGACTACCTGTCGGAAATTCCTTATTCTCGTTTGCGCCCATGCCGCAGACACTTAAGCCTCCCGTGCTTGAACCAGAGAATGTTGTTCGCATCATTTCTCTAGCAAGTCCCGTGGATGGCAATCGGCTCGAAGCAGGCAGCGGCGAACTTGCGCGATTGGGTTACAAGATTAAATTTGACGAAACCAGCACTCTGGCACGCGATGGCTTTTTTGCGGGACCGGCGGCCGATCGCGTGACGGCGTTAAAAGAAGCGCTCACAGAGACTGACTCGCGGGCTATTTTCTGCACGCGCGGCGGCTACGGATCGAATTATTTGCTCGATGGGCTGAGCGTGGCGCTCGCTGCGCCGAAAATCTTGCTCGGTTACAGCGATCTCACATCGCTGCAAATTTTTCTGTGGCAGAAATTTCGCTGGGTTACTTTTTATGGGCCCATGGTTGCTTCCGGATTCGACAAGGGAGAAGGTGCTCCCGAAGGATACCATCGCGAAAGTTTCACGAACGCTATTTCCGAAACGCGACATGGCTGGGTAATCGACTTGGAGGGTACTGAAACACTGGTTCCCGGAAAAGTTGACGGCACGCTGCTGGGCGGCTGTCTTACTCTGATTGAAACGACTTTGGGCACTGCTTGGGAACTCGATACGCACGGCTCAATTCTGGTTCTTGAAGATCGAGGCATGAAGCCTTGGCAAGTGGACCGTGCGCTGATGCATCTTAAACAGGCAGGGAAATTTCGCGGAGTATCCGCCGTGGTCCTCGGAGAATTTCCCGAATGCGAAGGGCCGGCCGGAACAGAAACCGTCAAAGACGTGGCGGAGCGCATACTGAATTTCTTTGGATTTCCTGTCGTGTGGGGCGCGGCTATCGGGCACACCACGCGGCCGATGTTGACTCTGCCGTTAGGCGTTCGTGCGCGACTCTTTGCGAACGATGCGGATGGCAAAGGCGCAAGGCTCGAAACACTGGAAGCGGCCTGCAGAGCATGAGAACGCAATTGTCAGCGAGGCAGGAATGCTAGGCCAGAAACCCGAACACATACATGTACTGGGCGTCGCCGGTTCAGCGATGGCACCGGTCGCGGGAATGTTAAAAGAGAGCGGATTTCGCGTTACAGGCTCCGACCTGAATGTGTACCCGCCTGCATCCACCTTGCTGGACTCCCTGGGCATTCGATGGAACGAAGGATTTCTTGAGGAGAATTTACAGCCGGCACCGGACCTGGCGGTGGTTGGCAATATTGTGGCGCGAGGCAACCCGGAGATCGAGTACATTCTCGACGAAAAAATTCCGTATTGTTCGATGCCGGAGCTTCTGGAGCAATATTTCATTCCCGGGCATACGTCCATCGTGGTGGCCGGAACGCACGGTAAAACCACCACCACCGCGATGCTTGCGTGGATTTTTCATATGGCGGGCCGCCGTCCGGATTTTCTGGTGGGTGGCGTGATCCCGAATTTCAATGACAAAAGCTACGGACTTGGCGGCGGGGAAGAGTTCATCATCGAAGGCGACGAGTACGAGACGGCCTTCTTCGATCGCGGCCCCAAGTTCCTGCACTATCATCCGGACGAATTGATTCTTACTTCGCTGGAATACGACCACGCGGACATTTTCCCGGATCTAGCCGCAATCGCGTTGCAATTTCGCCGCTTGGTCAACCTGGTGCCTCGGCGCGGACGCATATTGATATGGGGCGAGAGCCCCGAGCTTCGAGACGTCAGTGCGAAAACGTTTTGTCCCCTGGAAACATTTGGACTCACGGCCGGTTGTGACTGGCAGGCGGGCGACCTCTTGTGGCAGGACTCCGCTACGGAATTTCGCGTGGTTTTTCGCGGAAGTGAAGTAACCCGCATACGAATGCCCTTGGCCGGAAGACATAATGTGCTGGACGCTCTGGCGGCAACAGCTCTGGCATACGGGCGCGGCGTGGAGTGCCAGGCCATCGAACAGGCGCTCGCCACATTCCAAGGCGTCCGCAAGCGGATGGAAATCAAAGGCGAAGCGCGAGGCGTGCTGGTTGTGGAGGATTTTGCGCACCATCCTACCGCCATCAAGCTAACGCTGGAGGCCACGCGCACACGTTGGCCAGGACAAAAGATTTGGGCTGCGGTCGAGCCGCGTTCGAACACCATGCGCCGCAAAATATTTCAGGATGTTCTTCCCCAAGCGCTGATGGTTGCCGATGCGGTGTTAATCGGGCCCGTGAACCGCGCGCAACTCTTGGGAGAAGACCAGCGATTATCTCCCGAGCAGATCGCGGATTCGTTGCTCGAACGCGGACGCCCGGCTAAGGCATTTGAGTCCGCTGACGAAATTGCTGAATATTTGGCAGAAAATGCGAAATCCGGAGATGTGGTGATGGTCATGTCGAACGGAAGCTTCGATGGCCTTTCCGGCAAGGTCCTTGAGAGACTGAAATCGCTCGCGGGAACGCGGCGATGAAAAAGAGTTCCGTTTGGGTCTTATCTTATTGCTGCGTTTCTGTTTTCCTTTTCAGCGCGCACCCCGCTTTTGGAACGATCGAGTACAAAATTTCGTTGAAGAATCCTGAGCAGCACTGCTTTCAAGTGACCATGACGATTCCACACCTAGCTCCTGGGATTAAAGTGGCCGTTCCTGCGTGGAACGCGCTCTACCAGGTGCGCGATTTTTCGTATCGAGTGCGCGACCTGCAAGCCAATACGTTGAGTGATCCTGGCAATGTCGGCGAGAAATTACAAGTTCGCAAGCTGGATAAGCAGACATGGGAGATTGGCGACGATGGAGCAGGCGCCAGTCCATTTACGTCGATCAAGGTTCAGTATTCGATCCCATGGGACGATGCGGGACCGTTTAATTCGCAGTTGAACACCAAGCACGCCTTCGTGAATTTTGCAGAAGTTCTGATGTACATCCCGGACCGGCGCGGCGAAGACACTACTGTCGAATTTGACGATGTGCCCACTGGCTGGCGAGCAATTGCGGAATTGCCAGCTGGAAAGTCGCTGAATTCGTTTTCTGCGACGAGTTACGACACCCTGGTGGACGCGCCTGCCGAAATTGGGAAATTTGAAGATTTCGGATTCGATGAAGGCGGCGCGCACTTTCGCGTGGTAGTAGATGCGAAAGAGTGGCGTCGCGACCGGTTGGAGAATTATCTGCGGCACATTACTTCGTATGAAATGCAATTGATGGGCGGGGCGCCGTTTCAGGAGTACACATTTTTTTTCCACATTGGGCCATATCCGGAAGCCGGCGGTGGAGGGATGGAGCACGCCAACTGCACCGCGATTGGAGCTTCCTCGGTTGAAGGCGCGATCACCATAGCTGCGCATGAATTTTTCCACGCATGGAACGTAAAACGCATACGTCCTCAGACTCTTGAGCCCGTGGATTTCACAAAAGAACAATACACGCGGGCGCTGTGGTTTGCCGAAGGTGTGACGAATACCTATGCCAGTTACACGCTTGAGCGGACAGGAATTTGGCCGAAAGAAAGATTGTATGCCGACTTAGCTGCGCAAATTGGCGAACTGGATTCGCGCCCCGCGCACCTGTGGCAGAGCGTGGAGGAATCCAGCCTGGATGCCTGGCTAGAAAAATACGACGATTATCGGCAGCCAGAGAGAAGTATTTCGTACTACAACAAGGGACAGATCATCGGAGAAATGCTGGACTTGGTCATCCGCGACGCCACGGATGGGCACAAGTCTCTCGATAGCGTGCTGACGCGCATGAACGAGACTTATGCGAAGCAGGGGAAATATTATGACGATACGGAAGGCGTTCGAGCTGTGGCGGAAGAAGTTGCGGGGAGAAATTTGCACGATTTCTTCCGCGGATTTGTCTCCGGTGTGGACGAGATACCGTACCACAAATTTCTAGGCGCTGCCGGTTTGGAATTAAAAGTTGAAACACACAACATGGCAGACCTTGGTTTCTGGACCGTGGGCGGGCGCGGCGGAGGCGCCACCGCGGTGGTGTCGCAGGTCGTCCCGGGCAGCACAGCGGAAGCGGCTGGTCTTCTGGTCGGTGACGTCCTACTGGAGCTCAACGGCGAGGCGGTGCCGGCATTTTTTCCGCAGTGGGTGCGGCAGCATTCGCCGGGAGAAATCGTAAAGTTGCGTGTACACAGAGATGGCAAAGAATTGGATATTTCGTTCGCGCTCGGATCGAATGAAACGAAGAAATATTCGATTTTCGAGGTCGCGCACGTTTCTGACAGGCAGAAACGAATTCGGGAAGGCTGGCTGCGCGGGACTGTAAATTAAGCAAGATTCATGATTCGCACAATCCTCGCTGTCGTTTACCTCGCGCTTGGAATTCTTCTGGTGCTGCCGTGGCTAATTCTGTGGAGCTTGTTGACAGGCAGCGCGGATTTTATGTATCGCGCGACGATGAAGGTTGTCGCGTCATCGGTGCGACTCGCGGGTGTTCACGTGCGGGTCGAAGGCGCGGAAAATATCCCCGCGGGTGTCTGCATTTTTGCGGCGAACCATGTTTCGAACATGGACCCGCTGGCGTTCGTTCCGATGATTCCGCGGCGCGTTGGATTGTTGGTTAAAAGCGAATTGTTTCGCGTCCCAATCCTTTCGAAAGCCATGCGCCTGGCACACTTCGTTCCGGTAGAGCGCGAAAACAGGGAAGCGGCCGCGGCGAGCGTGGAGACGGCATTACGATATCTAAAAGAAGGTTTGTCATTTGCCGTGTATCCGGAGGGAACGCGCAGCCGTGACGGGCGCATGCTGCCGTTCAAGAAGGGAACATTCCTGATGGCGGTGCGCGCAAAAGTCCCGGTGGCACCGGTGTCGATCGTCGGAGCACAGGATTTAATGCGTCCGGGAGAATGGGCCGTGCGTCCGGGAGAAGTCACAATACGTTTTGGACCTGCTGTGGACGCCTCGGCCTACACTTTGGAACAGCGTGCGGATTTGCTTGCGCGTGTAGAAGAACTTGTCGCTGCGGGGTTGCCGGAGGAACAAAAGCCGCGAAAAGAAGCAGACGATTCGGAGAACGAATAAGTTCACAGACCAGGGAAGCTAGCACCCGAGCGGATCGCAATTCTGTTAATTAGCGCCGCTCAGTTAATTTCGAGACAACTTCGCGCAGTTCACGCACTTCTTTCTGAAGCTCCGGCAATCGATGAAAGACGGTCACCGATTTGCGCCACGCTAAGTTTTCCATGGCCGGGTAGCCGGAATAAACCACTCCAGCCGGTACATCATTCGGGACGCCTGTCTGCGCTGTCAGCGTGGAACCGTCACCGATCGTGAGATGACCGGCGACGCCGACCTGACCGGCGAGAATGCACCCATTTCCGACGCGCGTCGTGCCAGCGAGTCCGACTTGGCCGCAAAGCAGGGTATCTTCGCCAACTTTGCACGCATGGCCCACTTGCACCAGGTTGTCTATTTTTGTGCCGCGACCGATGCGTGTTTCACCGATGGTCGCACGGTCAATCACGCTGTTGGCTTGAATCTCCACATCGTCCTCGATCACGGTTACACCGGATTGGCGGATTTTGTACCAAGGTCCGGCCGTTTGACGCGCGAATCCGTAGCCGTCGCTTCCAATCACGACACCGTTTTGCAGAAGCACGTGATTTCCGATGCGCGAGCCTTCACGCACCGTTACGCGGGAGTGAGCAAAGAAATCATCGCCGATTTTTGCGCCGCGATAAACGCTGACGAGGCTGTGCAGCACCGCGTTCGACCCGATCTGAACGTCTTCGTCAATAAAACAGTAAGGACCAATGTGAGCCGCTGCGCCGATTTTCGCGGATTTCGCAATGACAGCCGTCGGGTGAACACCAGGCTCATACCCAGGGGCGGCGTGGAAGAGCTCGATGGCCCTCGCGAAATCCAATTGTGGATTCGCCGAAAGCAACTTAGCGACCTGACCAGAGCCAGAATCTTCTTTAGCCACAATGATGGCGGAGGCGCCCGTAGTTGCTAGCAAAGGGCGATATTTTCGATTGGCGAGAAACGTCAACTCGCCCGCTTTCGCATCCTCAATTCCCGCGACACCGGTGATCTCGATATGCGAGTCACCGTTAAGTTCGCAGCCCAGCTTTCGGGCGATATCGCCAAGTTTCATGATTTGATTCTCCTCGTAAGCTCGTTGCCCACAGCCAATGTATAACAAGAGGAGCGTCCGCTGCTAAGCGGCGATCGCGAGCGGCTTTAGTGCTTACTCGGTGAACAGTTTGGATTGAGATGCAGCGGCCCGGGAATCGGCTGGCGCTCGGCGGGCGACGCCCACCACGCCCAAGACCCTCACTTCTGCAAGTGCCGAGCGCGGAATAAAAATACGCAGAGTGTTGCCGTGTAGATCTGGCGGAGTGAGTTGAACGCCTTTGTCCAACAGATCGAGCAAGTCGTTGGCGACAATGCCTTCCATCACATCCTCATCTCGAAACCTCAAACGTACCCAAAGCCCATCGAGTTTAGGGCGGCTTAAGAAAGTCTTCCGCTCAGGTGCAAGCGCGTCGAGGAACTCCCGCACAAAGTGGATCGATTTAACATCCTGAAGATCGATTGCACGATGCTCTCCCTCAGCCGACAGCAGGTCAATCTTTTCTGCCGAGCCTAGTGAACCCGGATTTAGGTAGCCTTTCACTGACCTACCGTCGACCAGCAGTACGATAACTTTCTTATGAGTAGAGGCGGTGGCTAGGCTTTTTGCACGTGGCATGCTTTTCTTCACCGTAACGCCAGCCTTGGCGTGAAAACGCTGTTTTTGGGGCATTTTATTGCTATGGCCACCCAGGTTATGTTATCCTTACGTGAATTTTTGTCAAGTCGTTGGTGTTTAAAGGGTTAGCGACGGAGCAACCGCCGATTGACCGTTAAAGGACAGATTCTAAAGTCTGCTTCCCTGATAGCCCTAGTTACAGTTATCAGCCGCATTTTCGGCTACTTACGGGATCAACGCGTGGCCCTGCTCCTAGGTACGTCGCCCGCGGCTGATGCCTTCATCCTGGCTTTTCGCTTTCCCAATATGATCCGTCGAATGACCGGGGAGGGAGCGCTGGGAGCGTCGTTTATCCCGGTTTTCACCGGCTACCTTCGGGGCCAAACACGGGCTGAGGCTTGGGAGTTTGCACAAAAGATATTTTGGGATATGGCGGCGATTTTGGCGGTCGTCGCTGTGCTTGGGTGTGTATTCTCGAAACAAGTGATCGGCATTTTTACGTTGCTAGGCGCCAGTAGTCTTCATTGGGATTTGGCAATTTTTTTGAATCGCATCATCTTCCCATGTGTTTTTTTTATGGGCCTGGCGGCGCTGGCGGCGGCCATTCTGAATAGCTTTCATGTGTTCGGACTGCCCGCATCCACTTCGGTCCTGTTTAATTTGGTCTTTATTGTTTTTTCGCTCGGGGTCGTTTACAAGCCGATCCTTCGCCTGGCTCCAGAAGCCTATCGTACTCCGGCACTGGCGTTAGCCCTCGGAGTACTGTTGGGATCGGCGCTGCAACTTGCGATGCAAATCCCGGCGCTGCGGAATCGCGGGATGCGTTTTCGCCCGGATGTTTCGTTTCAGGACCCAGGCGTGCGCAAGGTGGGGAAATTGATGGCGCCGGTTTTTTTTGGAATGGGCATCTTTCAGGTGAATGCTTTAGTCGATACGATATTTGCGCTATCTCCGCGGATGCCGATCGGCAGCGTTACATCGCTGTATATTGCAGATCGCGTGATGGAACTGGTCTTAGGCGCGTACGCCATGGCGTTGTCGACTGCTATTTTTCCGACTATGGCTCAGCAAGTCGCCGATGGAAAATTTGACGAGATGAAGCGTACGTTTGAGTTTGCGGTCCGCGTGGTTTCTTTCATCACGATTCCGGCCTCCGTGGGTTTGATTCTGCTACGTGTGCCGATAACCAAAGTTTTATTTCAGCACGGCAACTTCTTGTCGAAGTCGACCGCGCTCACCGCGCATGCCCTGCTGTATTACTCGCTGGGCCTGCCGGCGTTCGCCGCTATCAAGTTGATCACGCCCATGTATTATTCGACTCACGACACGATGACGCCGACGCGCGTCGGCGTTTACTCGCTCGGCTTGCACATCGCGCTCAACGTTATCTTGCTGTTCGCTTTTTCGCGCTACTTGTGGAACGCCAGCCCAGCGCTGGCCAGTTCGCTCGCCGCGTATTTTAATTTCGCCCTGCTGTTTTACATATTCCGCGGACGGTACGGAGCATTGGGAGCGCGCGCAATGGTAGCCTCGATCGCGAAGATGGGTATCTGCGCCGCAGTGATGGCCGGAGCGTGTTTTGCGGCGCTTCGGTTTTCCGGCTTTGCAAACATCGAACGCGTTCTGTCGCAGGCCGGGTTGTTGGCGGCCATGATCGTCGGATCCGTCGCGATTTACTTTGGCTTGGCTTGGATTTTGCGCTGCGAAGAATTACCCGAATTATTTCTGATGTTGCGTCGCGCGGAACCCGGAGCTGTTTCCGCCGGAGGAATAGAAGTCTGAATTTGAGTTTTCGAAGACCAAGAGAAAGGAAGGCTAAGCGTTGGAACCTGAGATTCGATCGTTCTTAAACTATCTGCGCGTCGAAAAGGCGCTCTCGCAGAATACGATCGACGCCTATCGCCGAGATCTCTCTAAATTCGTTGAATACGCTGCCAAAAAGGGACTGCGGAAGCCGGCGCAGGTAAAGCGCGGGGACATCGTTGATTTTCTTGGCGCTCTGTATGCCCGAAAACTCGATGCGCGGTCCGTGGCGCGTCATCTCGTTTCCATACGCCAATTCTTCCGCTTCCTTTTAACGGATGAATTGATCCAGGACGATCCTGCCACTAGCGTGGAATCGCCAAAATTCCGCCAAAGTTTGCCGGAATTTCTGAGTGTGGAGGAAGTTGAGCGACTACTCGCGCAGCCCGATGTGTCCGCGGCGGTCGGCTTGCGCGACAAAGCGATGATCGAACTGCTTTATTCGGCGGGCCTGCGCGTTTCAGAACTCTGCGGCCTCGCCGTAGATGACTTGCACGCGGAAGCAGGATCGTTGCGATGCATTGGAAAAGGGAACAAGGAACGCCTGGTACCGGTTGGGCGCAGAGCGCTAGCCGTTATTCGGGAGTATTTGAAAAAGGCCCGCCCGGAAATTCTCGGAGAACGGACCTCAAAATATCTGTTTGTTAATCGCAACGCCAACAAATTGGACCGCATAGGCTTTTGGAAATTGTTGGCGTTGTATGGGCGCAAAGCGGGACTTCGAAAGTCCCTGAAGCCTCACATGCTACGGCATAGCTTTGCTACGCATCTTCTCGATCGGGGCGGCGATCTTCGTTCCGTGCAATTGATGTTGGGCCATTCGGATATTTCTACCACGCAGATTTATACCCACGTGGTTGAAGAGCGATTGAAAAAAGTTTACAAGGCGCATCATCCGCGCGCCTGAATAATTGGCGTGCCCTTAGGAGGCATAGAAACTCATGCCCGATTATATGTACTTGCTGGAAAGCCGGTTGTCGCCCGAGCAGCGCGCTGTACTCGAGCGCGTACAGGAGCTATCGCGGTCGCAGGACGTGAATATTTATCTGACCGGGGGCGCCGTTCGCGACTTGATTTCCGGCATGCCGATCCGCGACTTGGATTTTACCGTGGAAGGGAATCCGCTTCGTATGGTGAAGGAACTGGAAAAAGGCGGAGCTCGCATAGTTTGGGAAACTGAAAAGCTGCGACATTACGAGTTGATTTTTGCCGGCGATGTGGACGGATCCATAAGTGGTGCGCGAGAGGATGTTTACGAACGGCCAGGCGCCAAGCCGGAATATCGCTTCTCCAGCGTCATGGAAGATCTTCGCCGCCGGGATTTCGGAGTGAATGCCATCGCCATTTCGTTGAATACGCAGTCGCGCGGACTCTTGCTTGATCCGATGAATGGACTCGCCGATCTTGAGAAACAGGAAATTCGTTCTTTATCCATTCATGGATTTACGAATCAACCTATCCGTTTGATGCGCATTTTGCGTTACTGCGCGCGCATGGGATTCAAAATGGAGCCGCGCACTCAGGAATGGTTTGATCTGGCCATGCAGCGCGACATGCAGAAAAATATTCAACAGGAAGACGTTGGACATGAATTGCGCGCCCTTGCGCGTGAAGACAATCCAGTCGCAACCCTGAAGGAGTGGGAAAAGCATGACTTGCTTGGGTTGATTCATCCAAGTCTGCAGAAGCGCAAACCAGATTACGACAGCCTAAACAAATTGGCGAAAGTACGAACGAATCTTTACTCCGCAGGGCTGCGTCCACGTCTCCAATATCCCGTGTTGTACTACACGCTAGGGCGTTTGAAGTCGCGGGAAGCGGCATCGGCAATGCGTAATATGGATTTTCGGTCGCGTGAGATCGAGGCGATTGCTGATCTCGTCCCCGAGGCGCAGAAAGTCGTCAAGATATTGAAAGGACGAAAAACGAATGCTCCGAAGGACGCTTATTTTTACGTTGCGTCGCTTCCACCCGAGATGATGGCTTTTATCGAAACGGAAATGCCCAATCCGAAAGCGGTATCAAAGTTTCGCAGCTACTTACAGAAATGGCGCCCGTTGCGGCAATCCCTTCCTATGGCGGAGCTCGACGCGCTAGGAGTTGCGCGTGGTCCCAAGTTTGACAAAGTGATCGAGCAATTGTTTGAGATGCAGTTGCGTGGGAAGGGGAAGTTACCTGAAGAGCGCACGAAAATTCTGCGCAATCTTGCGGGAATCAAGGACGAACCCAAGAAAATCGAGAAACCGGAAAAGAAGCGCAAGGCAGAGAAGGGCGAACGAAAATCCGCCGCTGCTGAAACAAAGGAGCAGGATAAGTCTAAGCCGGCGGCCGCGGCTACAGCATCTGCGGGCTCAGCGAAGAGCACTCCGGATGTTGCGAAACAATCGCAGTCGGCTTCTGCGGCAATTGGAGCCAGGGCCCGCGCAAAACATGCCAAGGCTGAAAGCGAATCCAAGGCGTCAACAGGCAAGAAACGAGGGCATGCAAGCGGCAAAGCAAAGTCGCGCACAGCAAAAAAATCGGGACGCCGCTGAAGAGAATCACGTCGCAAGTCCGGTGTACCAAGGCAATTTGTTAAAGGCTCAATTGGCGATGCTCGAATCTGTCAACTGGTTTAGAATAGTTCAGGCATGAATTCTTCAAACTTTGTTCATCTTCATTTACATACGGACTACTCTCTTCTCGATGGCGCCTGCGAAATCGGTGAATTAACAGCGGAAGCGGCGCGCCGCGGTATGCCGGCCGTTGCCGTCACGGACCACGGCAACCTGTTCGCGGCGGCGAATTTCTACCACGAAGCTACCACGCATGGTGTGAAGCCGATCATTGGCTGCGAGATGTATGTCGCTCCGGATAATCACAAGAACCGCGGTACGGAAGCGGAACGCTCCAACCATCTTGTGCTGCTTTGTGAAAATGATGAAGGATATCGAAATTTGATGAAGCTGGTTTCGACTGGCTATCTGGATGGTTTTTATTACAAGCCGCGAGTCGATCATGAGCTTCTCGCAAAACACAGCAAAGGCCTCATTGCGCTTTCCGCGTGCCTTCGCGGCGAAGTGGCGGACGCGCTGTTGGCGGACAAATACGAACAGGCTAAGACCAGCGCGTACCGCCTTCGCGACATTTTCGGCAAAGGCAATTTCTTCCTCGAGGTTCAAGACCAGGGGCTCGAACAGGATATTCGCGTAAACCGCGAGTTGGTCAAGCTCTCCAAAGAGAGTGGCATTCCGCTGGTGGCTACCAACGATTGCCACTATCTCACCCAGTCCGATTCGCACGCGCAGGAAGTTTTGATGTGCATTCAGACTGGCAAGACCATGAGCGACGGCCAGCGCATGAAATTTGCGACAGACCAGTTTTATTTCAAGACCGCCGAAGAGATGGCGCAAGTTTTTCGCGAGTTGCCTGACGCAGTGACGCGCACTGTGGCCATTGCCGAACGCTGCAACGTCAAGATACAGCGCGTCAACAATCCGTTTCCGGAATTCAAAGTGCCGGAAGGCGATACCGCCGATTCCTATTTCGAAAAAACGGTACGCGAAGGTTTTCAATCACGCGCGCCCCAAATCGATCGGCTGGTGAAAGAAAACCGCCTGCGGCATTCGCTGGCGGAATATGAAAAGCGGCTTACCGACGAAATTGAAATGATCAAGAAGATGCGCTTCTCCAGTTACTTCCTGATCGTTTGGGATTTCATCCATTACGCGCGCGCTCAGGGCGTGCCGGTCGGGCCCGGACGAGGATCGGCGGCTGGAAGCTTGGTGAGCTACTCGCTGCACATTACCGACGTTGATCCGCTGCAATACGACTTGCTCTTCGAGCGCTTTCTAAATCCCGAACGAATTTCCATGCCTGATATTGATATTGATTTCTGCATGCGCCGTCGCGGCGAAGTGATTGATTACGTGCGGCAAAAATACGGATCGGAAAACGTAGCGCAAATTATTACGTTTGGAACGATGGCGGCTAAAGCGGTGCTGAAAGACGCTGGTCGCGCGCTTGATATGGCCTATGGCGACGTAGATCGCCTGGCCAAATTTATCCCGCTCACGCTGAATATTTCGCTGGAAGAAGCGCTGAAGCAATCGCCACAGCTTGAAGCCGCGCGAAAAGATGAAAAGGTAAAAGAGTTAATCGAAGTGGCCCTGCGCCTGGAAGGTCTGGCACGTCACGCCTCTACGCACGCGGCCGGGGTTGTGATTTCACCGCAGCCGCTTACGGAAATCGTCCCGCTCTACAAGTCCAGCAAGGATGAAATCACGACGCAGTACGACATGAATGCCCTGGGGCGCATCGGGCTCTTGAAGATGGATTTTCTGGGCCTGACCACTCTGACGATTCTTGAAGACGCCGTTTACATGATCAAACAGAATCGCGGCGTAGACTTCGATTTGACCACGCTTCCGCTCGATGACGCCGAGACCTACGCGTTGTTCGCTCGTGGGGATACCAGCGGAATATTTCAGTTTGAGTCGCATGGGATGCGCGACATTCTCAAGCGCTATCAGCCCACGCGTATCGAAGATCTCACGGCGCTGAATGCGCTCTATCGCCCGGGTCCCATTCAGGGCGGAATGATCGATGAATTTCTCGCGCGCAAGCACGGTAAGAAAAAGGTCACTTATGACCTCCCGGAACTCGAGGAGATCCTTTCGGAAACCTGGGGAGTAATTGTTTTTCAAGAGCAGGTGATGAAGATCGCCAACCGCATCGCTGGCTTTACGCTTGGCGAAGCGGACATTCTGCGCAGCGCCATGGGCAAGAAAAAAGTGGAAGTGATGGCGGCGCAGCGCGAAAAATTCCTGACGGGTTGTGCTGCGCGAAAAGTTCCGGCGAAGAAAGCTGAAAAGCTTTTCGACTTGATGGAAGAATTCGCGCGCTACGGTTTCCCCAAAGCTCACGCCTGCGCCTATGCTTTGCTGGCTTATCAGACGGCGTATCTGAAAGTTCATTTTCCGGTAGAGTTTATGGCTGCCATGCTCAGCTCGGAAGCAGGGAACACCGAGAAAGTTGTGAAATACATCAATGAGGCTCGCGGTCTGGGCATTCGGGTTTTGCCGCCTTGTGTCCAGGAAAGTGGACTGTACTTCACGCCCGTCGGTGACGACATTCGATTCGGTTTGGCGGCGATTAAGAACGTCGGTGAGAACACGGCCAAAGCGATCTGCGAAGCCCGGAAAGACGGCGTTCGTTTCCAAAGTCTTTTCAGTTTTTGCGAGGCCATCGAGCCTCGATGCCTGAACAAGCGCGTGCTCGAAAGTTTGGTGAAGGCAGGCGCGCTCGATTGCTTGGGAGCTTCTCGTGGCCGGCTTTTTGCAGCAATCGACCAGGCAATTGCGCGCGGCCAAAAGAGCGTGCAGGCGCGGGCCGTCGGACAGGGTGGACTTTTCATGCCTAGTGTCGGCTCTGCTCAGCATGTCTCTGAATCCTGGAATGAGAATTCATTGCCCGAAGCCGGCGAGTGGACGGAAGAACAACTTCTCGCCGGAGAATATGCAACTTTGGGCTTTTACATTTCCGGCCATCCAATGGATCGTTATGCCGGTCGCTTAAAAGACTTGAACGCAGTTGAACTTTCCACCATGGAAACGCGTCGCAACGGCGAAGATGTTCTTGTAGCCGGTATCATAGTGCAATCGCGGCCCATGCGATCGAGGCGCGGCGCGCGCTGGGCCATCTTGACTTTGCAAGACCGCACTGGCGTGATCGAAGCGCTCGTCTTTCCTGAGGCCTATCAGAAACTGGAGATGATTCTGAAGACCAATACGCCTTTGCTCGCTAAGGGCCGTGTTGCGATTGAAGATGTCGGCACGCGACTTATTGTTTCAGACGCGCGTCTTCTCGACCAAATCACAGACCGCGCTCCAAGCTTGCTGCGCGTACGCGTCGATCTCGGATCTGTGGACCCCAGCGCGCTCGAATCATTGAAGGAGCTTTTTTCAAGCAGGCCGGGACGTTGCCGCGTGGCGTTCGACTTGGTGAACTCCGACGGCACGGAAGCCACCATGGAAACGGGAAGCGCTGTTCAAGCCGATCGAGAATTGCTGGAGCGCGTGCGCGAAATCTGCGGTACTGACTCGGTCGCGGTGGTGCCATGAGCAAGCGCCGGGAAGCTCGGGAACGGCTGCGACGCAGGCGCGAGTTAGCCAAATCGCGAAAACTCCAGACCAAGATCGAGCAATTTGCCCCACCCAAACCTCCGGAACCTCGCGATAATCTGAACGCTGCCGCGGTCACAAATAAAAACGCAGTTGCCCGCGAACGGCAATCGGAGATTGACGCTCTCGAGCGTGATGTGGCGGAACTGAGCAGGCTCGCTACCCCAACCGCAGAGACCACGGTCGAAATCGAACGTATCCGCCGCGAGGTAGAAGAATTGAAACACGACTTTTACACGCACCTGGGAGCCTGGCAGCGATTGCAGCTAGCCCGGCACCCGCAACGCCCTTACACCGATGATTACATTCGAATTCTGTTTGAAAATTTCAGCGAAATTCATGGCGACCGTAATTTTTCAGACGATCCCGCGCTGATTACTGGAATGGCTACGTTTCACGGCAAGCCGGTGATGATTGTCGGAAATCAAAAAGGACGCGACACCAAGCAACGCCTGGCTCGCAATTTCGGTCAAGCCAAGCCCGAAGGATACCGGAAGGCAATACGCGCTATGGAACTCGCCGCAAAATTCCGCCGTCCTATTTTGATTTTCGTCGACACGCAAGGCGCCTACCCCGGCGTGGACGCCGAAGAGCGCGGCCAGGCGGAAGCCATTGCCTTCAACTTGCGCGAGATGTCCCGTCTGCCTGTCCCGATCATAGTCACGATTACTGGCGAGGGCGGTTCGGGCGGCGCGCTGGCCATCGCAGTGGGCGATCGCGTTTACATGCTCGAGAATTCCGTTTATTCGGTCATATCGCCGGAGGGATGCGCGTCCATTATGTGGCGCGATCCGAGCAAGGCCGAAGTAGCGGCGGAAGCGTTGAAGATTACAGCCCCGGATCTGCTCGAAATGAAATTGATCGACGAAATCGTTCCCGAGCCGGATGGCGGCGCACAGAACGACCATCAGGCAGCCGCTAGGTTGCTCGAGCCGGTGCTAGCGCGCTCGTTAAACGAACTGTCCCAGCTAACTCCCGAGCGCTTAGTCGAGCAGCGATATCAGAAATTCCGTCACATGGGCCAGTTTTTCGCCTAAGCCAATGCGGGCTGCTCGCAACTTTCGCGTCGTAACCTTCTCATGAATAATGTCCTCTAATGATATGAAAAATGTAGCTTCGCGAAAACTGGATGGATGCAGTGCCAACATCGATTGAACCTGAGGGAACGTACCGGACTCTCGGCGTACTATGGTTGTTCTACGCCATTCTCAGATTTGCTGGCGCTGTCTTCCTTCTGATATATAGCGCTACCCTCACGCTGATGTGGGGAGCGCTGATCACGCGCGTGCCCAACCCTTTTGCTCTTATGTCATTTTTTCACGTCTTCCTAGTGTTCGCGATGGTGCTCAACATCGTCGCCGGAATATTTGCGCTTCTAGCCGCACTTGCGTTACTAGGACGGACCGGCGCCAGTCGCCTGACGGCGCTCGTAGCCAGTGTCTTCGCTTTGATCGACGGACCTCTTGGCATCGCGCTAGGAGCTTACACTCTTGTGGTTTTCGTCCCTGGTAGCTAGGCCCCCTAAGGAAATCTCACCAGATCTCGTTCATCGTTCGCCTCCGAAAGGAGCATAATAGACTTGCCATTGGAGTATTGAGCACGCCCCAGCCTGTTTCCATTGCTCCGCGCCTCCCCGTGATTTAGCTTAGTTGCACATCAAAATTAACGGGGTAGGGAGCAGCCGGTGGCAAACACGGGGACACCTCTCATGTCGGACGTCTTTCGACCGTACGAAAAGCTTGTGGAGATCAGCATCCTTGGAAAAACGTTTCTGGTGCCCGAGCGAAATTCGCTCCTGCGCGCTTTTCAGTTCATTAGCCCTGAAACAATTCCGTATGGCCGCTTTTGTTGGAACCAGGACTGCCAATATTGCCGGGTCGATTGCCAGTTGTCTGATGATGACCAGCCTCGCCCAATCTTAAGCTGCAAGTTCCTGGTTTCTGAAGGTATGGCCATTTCAAATTTGGCGCCTGAACTAGTGGGGTGCCTCCGCGCAAAATTGGGGAAGACCGCGCCTAGTTCGGAATCATTGGCTGAAGCCCCTGCCGTTACCGCCGCCCCTCGCGACGAAGAAAGTCACTAAACGGAGGCCCTCGTAGGCGCCTTTCACGGGCACGTTTGCACAAAATTCCTGGTCGTGCCATCCTTCGTAATCGGATTTCATCATCGAGGAAGAAAAATGCCCGTTTGTGATGGTTGCGGTATGGCAGCCGACGACGCCCACATCCGTCGCCGCATCGAGCGATTAGAACTCGCCACGCGATTCCGCCCCATTCATATTCAGGTGCTCTTGATTGACGCCGCTCCACCGTCGCGCTCAGAGGATTATTTTTATCGGCCTGCCGGCAATCGCGAGGAACGTTCAAAAAATTCCTGGCACTATTTCGACGAGATTGTGAGATGTTCCGGCTTGGCCCCGGATTCCGAAATGACCGAAGAATCCGCTCTCGCTGAATTCCAACGTCGTGGATTTTATCTAGCGAATGCGGTGGAATGTCCAATCGAACCTCCCGATGCGCTGGCCGCTTCCATGGAACGCGCTGGACCAGTTCTGATCAAGCGCATTGAAAAATCATATAAACCGAAATACGTCGCGCTGCTCTCCGCTTCCTTGGCCAAAGTGATCCCGCTTTTCGAACGAAGTGAACTGCGCGACCGACTGCTGCTTAACCATGGCGTACCTTTTTCGTCGCCTATTGGAATGTCTGAGGTAACTACCACTGGGCGCGCTCCTTCGTTGAGCGATCAACTCTCCGCCGCGCTGCCGCACTCGATCTAATTTCTCTCCCGCCGATGCGTCTGCGCCACTTGAGGACCTTTACCTGCTTCGCGCTGCTATAATTGCGCGCTTGTTTTGCAGGTATTGGATCGCCCGTTGTGATTAAGGAGACATCGTGGAACCCTCCCGGCACATGACCTCGCAACAATTCCGTGACGCTGGCAAGCGCCTAATCGATTGGATCGCGGATTACTATGAGCGAGTCGAACGCTATCCAGTCTTGGCGCAAGTTGTCCCCGGTCAGATTCGCCAGTCGTTGCCGCCCGACCCTCCACAGTCAGGAGAAAAGTTCGACGCGATTCTCGCCAGCGTGAATGCGAAAATCATGCCGGGTGTAACACATTGGCAATCTCCGAACTTCTTTGCCTACTTTCCTGCGAATACATCCGAGCCTTCCGTGCTCGGAGATTTGCTCTCTACCGGGCTGGGAGTGCAGGGAATGCTGTGGGCTACCAGCCCCGCATGCACCGAGCTCGAAACGCTCGTTCTGGATTGGCTGGCCAAGATGCTCGCACTACCTGAGGCGTTTCTCTCGAGCGGAAAAGGCGGCGGCGTGATCCAAGACTCGGCTTCGAGTTCGTCGCTTTGCGCTGTTCTGGCCGCGAGAGAACGCGCCACAGGTTTTCGCAGCAACGAAGACGGCTGTCGTGACGAATTGGTGGCGTACACTTCCACCCAAGCCCACTCCTCCATCGAAAAGGACGTGAAGGTTGCCGGAATCGGAAGACGCAATCTGCGTTTGATCGATGTGGATTCGAACTTCGCTATGCGCCCGGATTTGCTCGAGAAAGCGATCGAGGAAGACAAGCACGCCGGCAAGATTCCCTTTATCGTATGCGCGACGATCGGAACCACCTCCTCGCTGGCACTCGATCCCCTGGAATCTATCGGAGGGATCTGCAAGAAACACAATCTGTGGATGCATGTGGACGCAGCCATGGCCGGAACTGCCGCACTCTGCCCGGAATTTAGACACATCCAACAGGGCTTAGAACTCGCTGACAGCTATTGCTTCGATGCCCACAAATGGATGTTCACGAATTTCGATTGCAGTTGTTTTTACGTAGCTGATCGCGAAACGCTGACGCGAAGTCTCGACGTGCTGCCGGAATATCTGCGGAATCAGGCGAGCGGATCGGATGCTGTCTTCGAATATCGCAATTGGCACGTGCCGTTGGGCCGGAGGTTTCGAGCGCTGAAACTGTGGTTCGTCATACAACATTACGGTGTGGAGGGACTTCAGTGGCTGATCCGGCGCCATGTTGAGTTGGCCCAAACATTTTTGCGCTGGGTTCGCGATGATCAGCGTTTCGAACTAATCGCGCCAGCCGCGCTGAACTTGATCTGTTTTCGACTCAAAGCCTCTGACGAACTGAACGAGAAACTTTTGCGGCGGCTGAATCACAGCGGCAAGCTTTACTTGTCGCACACACGGCTAAACGGCAAGTACACGATTCGGTTTTGCGTGGCCCAAACCAAAACAGAACTGCCACACATTCAACGTGCCTGGGATGCTATTCGCACAGAAGCGGACGCTTTGGTCGGCTCTTCACAGCCCTGAAACAGCGTATTTAGAGAATGTAAGACATATCGAGCCTGCCCTACCATTGTGCTAGAATCCCGCTGTTGTTCCCGTTTATCCGGATGGGTGTGGGTCAGGAGAAGGAAAATGAAAGTCCGCTCTAAATTCCTCGTAGGCTCGGCAATTATCGTGGCCACGCTCGTGTCTCTCGCCTACGTCGGGTTCACGCAGAGCAAGACTTATTACCACACGATCTCGGAGCTTTCCGGGCTTAGCGGATCGACGCTGCATCAGCGGATGCGCGTCTCAGGCAATGTGCGCAACGGAAGCATTTCACATGTCCCGGGCGGTGTTGATTTTGTCCTCACCGAGCAAGGCAAGGATCTGGCGGTTAGTTACCTTGGGCGCGACCCTCTTCCCGATACATTCAAAGATGGGGCGCAGGCTTTAGTCGAAGGCAAGTTGCGGCCGGACAATCGCTTCGTAGCCGAGCAGGTGCAGGCGAAGTGCGCATCGAAGTACGAGGCGACCCCCGGACAAACGGCCGGCGGCCCGCAGCCTGCGCAAACGTCGAATGCGCCAGCGGAGCGCTCCGCAGCGAATTAGTTTTGTCATAACGGGGAATCGATCGGCGGGGGATTTCATTGGACATCTTGGGATCTTTTGCGCTTGTGCTCGCCTTGCTGGCTGCGGTGTATGCGATAGGCGCTGGCATAGCGGGCATCGTGACGCGTAAGACTCTGCTGACGAAGAGCGCGCGCAATGCTGGATTGGCAGTTTTTATCCTGGTCACTATCGCGGTCGGCTGCCTCGAGTACTATTTCTTTACTGATAATTTTTCCATGGCGTATGTAGCGGCGCACAGCAATCGCGCTCTGCCTTTCTATTACAAGTTCGCCGCTCTGTGGGCCGGCCAGGAAGGCTCGCTGCTTTTGTGGACCTGGCTGCTTTCCACCTACGCGTTTTTCGCTCTTCTCGTCAATCGCAACAAACATCCGGAGCTGATGCCCTACGTAGGCGTCGTGCTGGCAGGCGTCCAGACATTTTTCCTCACGCTAAATAATTTCGTAGCTAGCCCTTTTGCTGTTCTCGCTGGCGCCGATCCATCCGGTGTGATGAGAGTCTCGGCGCTGTCCGATGGCCACGGTTTGAACCCCTTGCTCCAATATCCGGAGATGGTGATACATCCGCCGATGCTCTACCTTGGCTACACCGGATTCACGGTCCCATTTGCTTTTGCTCTGGCGGCGCTGCTCGGCAGATATCCCGGAGAGAAATGGATACACATCACGCGGCGCTGGACCATGATCGCGTGGTGCTTCCAAAGCGTGGGGATTTTGCTCGGCGCGCATTGGGCATACGCGGTGCTCGGTTGGGGCGGATATTGGGCGTGGGATCCGGTCGAAAACGCCTCGCTGCTACCCTGGATCACCGGAACAGCGTTTTTGCATTCCGTGATGATGCAGGAAAAGCGCGGCATGATGAAGGTGTGGAATATTTGGCTGGTCTTCACCACCTTCATGCTGTGCATTCTCGGGACGCTACTGACGCGCTCGGGCTTGGTCAGTTCGGTGCATGCCTTCGCGCAATCTTCGATAGGGAACTGGTTCGTCGGATTTCTTGTCTTGGTGTTCGTCGTATGTTTCGCGTCCTACTGGAAGAATCGCGATTACCTGCGAAGCGACAATCAACTGGACTCGCTGGTGTCCCGCGAATCGAGCTTCCTCTTTAACAATTTGATTTTGCTCGCGGCCTGTTTTGCAGTCCTGTGGGGAACGCTCTTCCCGGTGCTTTCCGAATGGGTAGTGGGAAGCAAAATCAGCGTGGGCCCTCCGTTTTTCAACAAGGTGAATATACCCATCGCGTTGTTTCTCCTATTGCTCACAGGTGTCGGGCCGTTGCTTGCGTGGCGAAAGACTTCTTTTGACGCTCTAAAACGAAACTTTGCGTGGCCTCTGCTCGGCGGTGTCGTCGCGGGAGCAGTTGCGTTGATTTTCGGTTTTCGAGATATCTACTCGCTCATTTGCCTGATTCTCGGTGTGTTTGTAACGTTGACCATTCTTTCGGAATTTTTCCGCGGTGCACGAGTAATTGCTGCGCGAGACGGCTCAAACCTGATTTCTGCCGTGGGCGAATTGACTATGCGCAATACTCGCCGCTACGGCGGGTACGTGGTGCATTTTGGAATGGTGCTAATCTTCATTGGTATCGCGGGCGTGCCGTTCAATAAAGACGTCCAGAAGGAAATGGCGATCGGGCAATCGCTGAATATCGGGCCCTACTCGATTCTTTGCCAGAATTTCGACCGCGTCGCGAATGCAAATTACGATTCCGAGCGCGCTACGCTGGAAGTGTTCCGCAACGGCAAGTCGGAAATGATGCTCTACCCGGAGCGACGGTTTTTTCTCTCCAGCCAGGTGACGGAAACGATGGTTGCGGTTCAAAGCTCGCCGCTGCGCGATCTTTATATTGTGTATGCGGGACGCAGTCCTGAAAATGGCCAGCCGGTGATCCACGCGTATCTCAATCCACTTGTAAAATGGATTTGGTTTGGCGGCATTGTGGTGGTTCTCGGCACAGGACTCGCCATGTTGCCGAATCGGCGGACGGTTTTAGTTCTCCGACCGGTAGCTGAACAGTCCTGGGGCGAGCGAGTTTCGACGACTACGGCGCCGATCGGTGCCATTGCTCAAAGAGGTGACGCTAGTGATTAGGCATCGTCGAGCAAAGTTTCGTTCCTCGCGTGTGAAGGCGCTGCTCATCGCGTTCGCCGCTCTCTTAGTCGCGATGCAGGCGCCGTTTACGTCTCCGTTGCGCGCCCAACAGACCGAGCGCGGAAAAGAGCTCGGCAGGCGCGTGAAATGCATGTGCGGGGGGTGCCAGGATTCCGCCACGGGGTGCAATCACACGGGCGGCTCATTTTCGGGTCCGTGTGACACCGCCAAGGGAATGCAAAAAGAAATCAACGAGCGCGTGAACCGCAATGAATCCGACGACCTCACCTTGCAGGCTTTCGTGCAGGAATATGGGCCGACCGTGCTGATCGTCCCGCCTGCCAGAGGATTCAACCTGGCAGCTTGGGTTACTCCCGTTGTTATGCCGATCTTAGCGCTGATTCTCGTCTGGTTTGTGGTGCGCCGCTGGCGGAATAGGGCCACGCTCGCGACAGCGTCCGGGCCGGGCGTTTCCTCCGAATTTCTCTCCCGCGCTCAGCGCGAATCCGGAAAAGAATACGATGAGTAACGTCGATATCGCCGTGGCCTGCGCGTTACTCGCCGCTGCTACCGTCGTTTTTATTTTCATGGTGCAGCCGGAAGCTTCCGATTCAGCGCCGCATCGCACGAAGCTCGACCAGTTGCTAGAGCGTCGCGACGCGATTTACGAGAACCTGCGTGACCTGCGATTTGAATACCGGGCTGGAAAATTTTCGGAAGCGGATTACGAAGAAACCAAGCGATTGCTCGAAGTGGAAGCGGCTCGCGTACTGGCGGACATGGATCAATTGACCGGTGGAACTCCTACTCCGGCCACTCGTCAAGCGGCAACCTCAAAGGTGCAGCGTTAATGATTCTTCGGCTTTTTAAGTTTGAAATCGTACGCGTCGTTACGATTGTTCTGTTGGGACACGCAATGTCCGCCGCCTTAGCTCCCCTCGCTGCGGCCGGTTCGGTCTCGGGCACCGTAACAAACGGCACCACTGGCAAGCCCGCCTCTGGCGCAGAAGTAATTCTGATTCAATTGCAAGGTGGAATGCAGCCGGTAGCTAATACCAAAACAGATTCCACCGGACATTACTCGTTCGAAAATGCCGGCCTAGGCGCCGGGGCGCCAATGCTCATACGCGTAGTTTACCGCGGCGTGAATTATCACGAGCCAGTCCCACCGGGAAAGACTACCGCTGACGTGCAAGTTTTTGAACCCACGGACAGGCCCACCGCATTCGCGGTCAGCAATCATGCGATCATTGTGCAACCAAACGGAGCCGATCTGATGGTCGGCGAAGAATACGCCATCGAGAACAAGACACAGCCGCCCGTCGCGTTCTATCGCGCCGATGGATCGTTCAATTTTTCGATCCCCGACGGCGCAGACTTCAATCAAGCCTCTGCGTGGGGTTCAGCGGGAATGCCGGTGGTTCAAGGCACCATCGAAAAGGGCAAAAATAAGTGGGCTATCGCTTTTCCGTTTCGTCCCGGCGAAAGCGGCGTGCGCATCTCTTACAAAGTGCCCTATCCCGGCAACCAGTTAACGCTGAAGAACACGTCCCCCTACGCGACTGACCGGTTAATTATCGCCGCGCCTCCAACCGTCCAGATCTCTGGTGACGGAATTACTCCCGCAGGTCAAGACCAGGGGTTTAATGTTTACACTAGAACTGCGGTCGCTGCAGACACCCCCCTAGCGATAAAAGTTTCCGGCACGGCGCCAATGCCTTCTGCGAGTCAGGGAACAAATGAAGGCGGCGCCTCGAGCCCGCCCGATGGATCCGCCAATGCGTCGGTGAATTCGCGCCTAGAAGCTTCCGGCGCTGAAGCGACGACGGCCGCGGCGACCACCGTGCCGGCCCGTCTCGACAGCCTGAAATGGATTCTTGTCGGTGGCTTCGCCTCCATTTTCGCGCTCGGCTTCGTTTATTTGTGGCGACGGCCGCAAATAATCATGCCAACCAACGGCGATGCTCCGGCCGTTGCAGCCGTGTCAGCGAAGGCTGCATTCCCCGCGGCTTCAAAACACTCGCCCGCGCCCGTTGTGACTGAAACCGTCGCCCAGGTAAATCGCGAAGTTCGAGGAAGCCTCGACGAATTAAAGGACAGCCTTTTCCGCCTGGAATTGCGCCGCCAAGCCGGGACCATCACGGAGACCGACTACGAGCGCGAGCGACAACAGTTGGAAAAAGTACTACGCGATTTAGTGAGAGGCTAAGCGGAACGCCTTGCCCGCAACCCGCTCCACTTCTCGTTCTGGCGTCTCCTTTCTTGGAGTTTCCTTCGCCGGCATTGAAAAACGTTTTGGATCTTTCTTTGCGTTGCGCGGAATCTCGCTTCAAATCCATTCCGGCGAATTTGTTGCGCTGTTAGGTCCAAACGGGGCGGGGAAAACCACCCTCTTGCGCACGGCCGCTCTGCTCGCAGCACCCACGCGCGGCAAAGTTCAATACACGAATAGTGAGCATCCCGGTCAACCACTGGATCCCTCGGCAACAAAAAGACAGCTTGGCATGGTGGGCCACACCACGTTGCTTTACGACGAATTGACCGCGGCCGAAAATCTCACACTATTCGGTCAACTTTACGGTCTCGATGATGTTTCTGCTCGTGTCACAAACGCACTGGGGACCTGTGGGCTGGGTTCCCGCGCCGTGAGTCTGGTGCGCACATTTTCCCGTGGTATGCGCCAACGCTTGGCAATTGCCCGCGCGCTGTTACACGGCCCGCGGGTTCTTTTGCTAGATGAGCCGGCCGCCGGACTGGATCGCGCGGGTCTTACATGGTTCAGCGCTACACTCGAGAATCTGCGCAAAGACGGTTGCACCGTAATAATGAGCACGCACGCCCGAAACGAATCGCTAGAATTGGCCACACGCGCGATAGTGTTGGCGGCCGGCACCGTACAGCACGACAGCGGGGAGCAAGGTGATCCACGCCCATTACTTGCCGCGCTACGAGCGGACGCCTGAATGAGTACGGCCCGCTCCTGCGCGATTCTCCTAGGCAAAGAACTTCGTCTGGAGTTCCGCACGCGCGAGCTTTTGAGCGCCACAATCGTCTTCGCCTTGGTTATCGTGGTGCTCTTCAGTTTCGCCTTCGATCCTACCGCGGCCGAATCCCGGCGTTACGGTCCCGGCCTTCTTTGGATCTCGTTTTTGTTCGCCGGCTCGCTCATGCTGAACCCGTCCTTCGCCAGAGAACGCCTCAACGACACCATGGACGCCCTGCGCCTGGCTCCGATTTCGCCTTTCGCCATTCTCTCCGCAAAAATGCTCGCGAATCTTATCTTTATGTCGTTGGTAGAAGTCGTGCTCGTTCCCGTTTTTTCGGTCTTGTACAACGTATCGCTGGCCGGCGTGGTCCTCCCGCTAATCCTCGTTTTGATCCTCGGCACCATCGGCCTAACCGTCACTGGAACCGTTTTCTCCGCAATTTCGTCACATGCGCGTCTTCGTGAATTGCTCTTGCCGCTTCTTTTGCTGCCGATCCTGACTCCCTTGCTCATCGCGGCCGTCGAAGCCACTGCCTCTTTGTTCGTGGAACAGCCCGAGCTCGACCGCACTTGGGTCGCGTTGCTTGCCGGATTTGATATCGTATTCCTGACGGCGTCCTGGCTTCTGTGCGATTATTTAATTGAGGAATAATGAGACGCATTCGATGAAGGCTCGCTACGCAGCCACAATCCTCGTCGCCGGCCTGATTTTCTTCGCTGGATATGCGGCGCTTTTCATCGCGCCCGATGAAAGAACCATGCACCTCATCCAACGCATCTTTTATTTCCACGTTCCAAGTTGGATGGCGATGTTCACTGCGCTCTCCGTTGCTTTTATCGCGAACATCGCGTATTTAGCTACGCACAAACCTACGTGGGACTCCTGGGGCGTCTCGGCCGTAGAAGTTGGCGTAGTCTGCTGCACCATCGGCCTGGCCACTGGCCCGTTGTGGGCCAGGCCGGTGTGGGGAATATGGTGGACCTGGGATGCGCGCCTGACCACCACCTTCATCCTCTGGCTACTTTATATTGCCTATTTATTGTTGCGCGGCCTGCTGGATGATCCTGAAAAAAAGGCGACTCTTTCAGCCGTGTTCGGGATTTTCGCGTTCCTCGATGCGCCCCTGGTTTACGTTTCCAATCGTTTATGGCGCACGCAACACCCGCAGCCAGTGATTCTGGGAGGTTCGGGATCCGGTCTGGACCCCGTGATTGGGAAAGTTCTTCTGCTTTGCGTCATCGCCGTCATGGGAGTGATGATTCTTGTCCTGATCGACCGTTACAGGCTCGAGCAGTTACGCCGGGAGTTTGAAGAACTTCGCATGGAGTATGAAACCCTGAATCTTGAGCCGTCATCTATTGGTAAGGAGAGGCTATGAAGAATTTCGAAAATTTGTTTGCTGCTTGGATGGTCGTGTGGGCCGTTTTTTTCGTGTATGAAGTATCTATAGCCCGGCGATTGGCGCGACTGCGTCAGGATATCGAAAGTTTGAAACAGCAAATGCGTGGGAGGTAGTTTTCTAAGGGGTGCGTTATGGATGGGCCGAAGAAAATCGCCATCATATTATTTCAGTTGGGCGGACCCGATAACCAAGCTGCGGTCGAGCCCTTTCTCTATAGATTATTTTGCGATCCCGACATCATAAATTTCCCCGGCGCATTCCTTGCGCGCAAGCCGCTTGCGAAACTTATTTCTACCACGCGCTCGAAAATCGTTCGCCAGCATTACGCGGAAATCGGCGGCGGCTCCCCCATTCGCCGTTTAACCGAGCAGCAAGCGATCGCGCTTCAGTTGGAGCTGCGCCCACATATTCACGCGCGAACAATCGTGGCGATGCGATATTGGCATCCCGATACTCAAGAAGCGGTGGGCGCCTTGCAGAACACGCCGCACGACGAGCTTGTACTTGTTCCGCTCTACCCACACTTCTCCTTTGCCACCACCGGCAGCAGCTTGAAGGAATGGAATCGCCTTTATAAAACTCAGGTGCCGGTCCATCTCGTCGATCACTTTTATGATCATCCTGACTACCTTGCGGCCATCGTTGACCGCGTGAATGGTGTATTGCAGCAATGGCCGCACCCCGATGAAGTGCATCTTCTTTTCAGTGCCCATAGCCTGCCGCTCACCCTGGTCGAAAAGGGTGATCCTTACCCGAAACAAATTCAAGAAACGGTTCAGCTCGTTATGGAACTTGGCGCGTGGCCCAATCCTCACCTCTTGTGTTTTCAAAGCAAGGTAGGGCCGCAGAAATGGATTCAGCCTTCGCTCACCGATACCGTCGATAAGCTCGCCCGTAGCGGCATCAAGAGAGTTCTGGTGATTCCCATTTCGTTTCTAACCGAACACATTGAAACCCTCCACGAAATTAATATCGAGGCACGAGCACATGCGGAATCTCTCGGCATCACAGAATTTCATATGATGCCGGCGCTGAATGACTCGCCGCTTTTAATCCGGGCGCTGGCAGATTTGGTTCTTCGCGCTGTTGGAAAACGCAACGGCGTCTCCTCGGTAGTGTCTTAGCCGCAATAACCCGCCCGCGATTGGCGTGCGAACGGCCGTCCACGATAAGAAAAGCCAGAAATATTTGTCACCGGAACGTTCGTAACCACTTGACACAGAGATTCCCACGGCATATAAACCAATGTTCTTGCTTCGACTTCGTGTTGCCTTTATATTTTTTAGGATTTGATGACCGTAATTAAACGGGCCGATGCCAGATATCTCTGACGGGAAGTCCGGGGAAACGACCAGCGCGCCCTCCAAGGCGCCGGCAGCAAATGCATCTGCTGCGCTGGACGCCAAATCGACGGTAAAAGCGGTGAACACGACCCGCCGTCGCGTCATTTGGGCGTGCATTTGGGGTTATCTCGGCGTCAATTTCCTGATGTTCCTCCGATTTTTCTTTCCTCGCGCGCTCTACGAACCCAATACCGTTTTCGACATCGGATTTCCTTCCGACTTCGCTTTGGGCATCGATCAACGCTTCTTGATGACCAACCGCGTGTGGGTGGTGCGGGAGCCGGACCGTCTTTTCGTTATTTTCGCGCGCTGCACGCACCTCGGTTGCACTCCGGAATGGAAGCCGGCGGAAAATAAATTCAAGTGCCCCTGCCACGGAAGCGGTTATGACAGTGAAGGCGTGAACTTTGAAGGTCCCGCGCCGCGTCCCATGGACCGTTCTTTTGTGCAGCTCGATCCTACCGGGAAAATTACGGTGGATACGAGCCGCTTGTTCGTGGACGATCCGCGTGCAGGCGTCAATCATTTCAACGATCCAGGAGCCTTTTTGAACGTGTAGGCTTGGTTTGCACCAAGGCGGCGTGAATTTGATCGCCAAGATTTGAACAGGACAAGGGGTCTGGTGGATGCCCGAAGAAAACGGCGACGGTAAGAAGACCGGCGTCCTAGAGAAAGCCAAGGATTCTGCTGCAGCGCTCCGCGAAACGCTGGAGGAAAAAGCCAAGCAGCAGGTTGCCGAACTTAAAGAGCCGGAAAAGACTCAGCTTTACCGCTCAATATTCCGCGTTAAGCATGACGATGAGCCGCGCAACCGCGCGCTCAGCGTACTTTCCAACGTTTTCTTCCACCTGCACCCAGCTAAAGTTAATCGCGACGCAACGAAATACAATTTCACCTGGGGCATGGGCGGAATCACTTTTTATCTGTTCATCGTCCTCACTTTTACCGGTGTGCTCTTGATGTTTTATTATCACCCGACGAAAATACAGGCCTTTCGCGACATCCTCTACCTTGAGAATGACGTCCCGTTCGGCAAATTGCTTCGCAACATGCACCGCTGGGCCGCCCACTTGATGATCATTGCGGTCTGGCTCCACATGTTCCGCGTGTTCATGACCGGCTCCTATAAACGGCCGCGCGAGTTCAACTGGTGCGTCGGTGTGCTGCTGATGGTGCTCACGATGTTGTTGAGTTTCACCGGATATTTGCTCCCGGACGATCAGTTGGGCTTCTGGGCCGTCACCGTTGGAACGAACATGGCGCGCGCCACGCCGCTGTTAGGAAATGAAGGGCCTTTCGGCGCGCAAATGGGCATGACGCCGTACAACGACGTGCGCTTCGCCTTGCTCGGCGGCTCGATCGTGGATGCCAATGCCTTGCTGCGCGCCTACATTTGGCATTGCATCGCAATTCCGCTGATCGTCGCGATATTTTTAGGCATCCATTTCTGGCGCGTGCGAAAAGACGGGGGAATATCAGGTCCCGCGCCGGTGATGCTCGAATCGGAAATCAAGGAAGAGAGAAGTCCGCGGCCGGTAATCTTGCGGCCTAGCGGCATGGGTTAGGTCTAAGTTTTAGCGGGAAGGTTTCTAAAGGACAGAACGAATCGATGCCTTTTGACTTTCGCCAAATTTGGGAAATCGCGTCCGCGCCGGATAACGTGCCCATCGTGGCACTGTTGTTCCTCGCCCCTTTTTATATGTGGTACGCGCTGCGCCAGGCCGTTGCCAACGATAAGCTCATCGCAATCTTAGAATCCGACGCGCAAGCCGCCAAAACCAAATATCGCAAGACGCAAGAGTGGGATCCCAAGTGGGAAAAGGAAGTCCACACCTGGCCTTACTTGATGCGCATGGAATTTCTTGTAGCCATCCTGGTAACCGTTCTTTTGATGGCCTGGTCACTAACGCTGAATGCTCCGCTCGAAGAGCCGGCCAATCCCAATGTGACCATGAACCCGGCGAAGGCGCCTTGGTATTTCCTGGGCCTGCAGGAAATGCTGGTTTACTTCGATCCATGGATCGCCGGTGTAGTGATGCCGACGCTTATTATCGTCGGCCTGATGGTCATTCCGTACATCGACGCGAATCCGCTCGGGAATGGCTACTACACTTACAAGCAGCGAAAATTTTCCATCTGGACCTTTCTCGTCGGCTTCATCGGCCTTTGGGTTTTGATGATCGTGATTGGAACGTTCATTCGCGGCCCTGGATGGATGTGGTTTTGGCCAGGACAAACTTGGGACGCTGAACGTGTGGATTATGCGGTGAATCGAAATCTCGACCAAGTCGTCGGGATCGATGGGTCGTGGCTCGCCCCAATTTTCCACACCAGCAGAGACCAATCGGCGATTTGGGCGCGCGCGCTTTTTGGAATTTTCCCGCTGGTGTTGTTTTTCATCGTCGCGGCATTGCTGGTCCACTGGCTCTGTATGCGCACCGAATTCAGTAAGAAGATTTATAAGCGCATGAGCTTGCTGCAGCTTGTGACCATGTACACGTTTTTGATTTTCATGGTTTCACTGCCGATTAAAATTCTGTTGCGATTGGTTTTCACCATTAAGTACATCTGGGTGACGCCATGGTTCAGTATTTAATGCCGTCTGACTCGGCCGCTAACGCCGCAGAAAGAAAACGGAGGAATAAGGGTGCCTGATCGTTCACCTGACACAGCGCCGGATGATCCGATCAAGAATCGATCGTTTACCTTTCCGCTGTTGATCGCTTCGCTCCTTCTAATCCTCACCGTCGCCTGGTCCTTTTACGTCGAGTTTTATGGACTGCAGCCTTGGCGGCGTTATCAAACCCGTTTCGCCAAGGCCTACTCTGATTACCTCGGCAAAGACATCAAGCAAAAGAAGAAAGAAGAAGCGGACGTGTACTCCTCTCCGGAATATAAAACTCTCGCCGCAAAGCTCGCCAGCGCCCAACAAGCCGCAAAATCCCAGGATGACGAAATCGCCAAACAAATTGACCTCCTGGACGAACAACGCGCAGCCATTGGCGATGCCTTCAAGGACGAACGCGGAAAGATCGGCCATCTGGTTTACGAATACGAAATTATCCCCGCCAACGATAAAAACGAAAAGGCCAAGCGCCTGAAAGAATTGCAGGAAGGACGCAACTCCACCTGGAAAGTGGATTGGCCGATAGGGAATGGCCAGGTTCAGAAGAACAAAGTTTTTACGGCTGACCAGTTGAACGACACGTTTACCAGCATCATGGCGCAGCGCGCATCGCTCGTTGCAAAGCGCGGAGAAGTTGACCAGCCCGCGAAGGACGCACAGACCGAACTGACCCTCTACGTGTCCGACCATCTGCCCGGTTTGAGTTCCACTTCGCTCGACGGCCTGCGCAAGTCGATGGAAGATTTCGACGCGCGTATCATTCAGGTGAACGTAAACCCGTCGGGCGCATCCATCAACAATTTGGGCGGCGCTGGTCTCGTCGATCGCTGCGAGTCGTGCCACGTTGGCGCCGATCCGAAATACGTCCCGTCTCAGGTGACTCTGACGAAAGCCGACCTCGGAATGACCAAAAGTAACGACGCGCCTTTCTCCAGTCACCCCGACCAGGAACTGATGGCGTTGCATCCGCTCGAAAAATTCGGATGTTCGCCATGTCACGGCGGAAATGGCCGCGCGATCGATTCGGTTCGCCGTGGACATGGCCGTTACGAACATTGGCTGTGGCCCTTGTATTATCCGGAAAATTACAACGCAGGATGCCAGCAGTGCCATTCCGCGGACATGGTCACCGAGCACGCCCCCGTGCTCAACGAAGGAAAGCAGCTTTACCGGCAGCGCGGTTGCATTGGATGCCACCGCTTCCAGGGTTTCGACAATCAAGACGAGCAGCTCGTCAATGCCCGCCAGACAATTTTGCAGCTCGCGAAAGCTAAGACCGATGATCTGCTAACGATCCCACGTTTGCAAAAGCAAGCCGACGCCGCCCCCGATAACGCAACAGCCGACAAGCTCAACAGTCAGGCCAACAATCTCACCGTCGAAATCAGCCGCATGGACGCTCGAACGGAATCTCTCGAGCAGCAGAGCCACAATCTTTTGCAGGAAATCAAAAAAGTTGGTCCGGATCTGAAAGAAGCGCGCCAAAAGCTGCGCAAAGAATGGATTCCGTACTGGATTGGCCACACCACCGAATTTCGGCCCACTACCAAGATGCCGCAATTCCGTCTCTCGCAAGACGAGATCCAGGCCCTCGCAGCTTTCATCTGGCAAGCTGGACTGACCGGCCCTCCGGTTGAGCATCAAGCGCCAGGCAACGCCGCCCATGGCAAAGAACTCTTTGAAGAGCGCGGCTGTCTCGCGTGCCACTCCATGGGCGAGGGTTCGTCAGCGGTCGGCGGCACATTTGCCGCGAACCTGAGCCGCGTCGGCGAAAAAGAAAATTACGACTACGTGGTCCGCTGGGTCCACGACCCACGCCAGCGCACACGTCCGTATTGCCCTTACGAAAAGAAGGATCTGGGTCCTGAAGATTACGCCAAACACAATCTCCCCTACGTCTTCGATCTGGATCATTCACGCTGTCCGAATGACGGCCACGAGCTAGTCGTTCAACAGCCTACCGTGATGCCGAGCCTGCGTCTCTCCATGGACGATGCCCGCGACATCGCCACCTACTTGATGGCGCAGAAACATGCAGATGCGTCGTACGCTTCGGCCGATTACATGGATGATCCGCAGCTCGCCGCGAAAGGGAGGGACCTCGCGCGGCATTACGGTTGCGCCGGATGCCACGAACTCAGCGGACTTGAAGACGAAGGCCGCATCGGCACCGAGCTTACCAACGAAGGTAGCAAGCCCATCGAGCGTCTTGATTTCGCCCTGTGGACTGAAGATGCCAAGCGAGGCGTTCTTCCGAACGGTAAAGATTCCCCGCGCGGCCCCTGGTACGACGCAAAAGGTTTCTTCGAACAAAAACTTCAAAATCCGGGAGTTTACGACCAGGGTAAATATCACGCGAACCCGATGGACGCGCTGCGCATGCCCAAGCCGAATCTTTATGGCGATGGCGATGTAGAAGCCTTAGTCAGCATGCTCCTGGGTAGCACCGATCCCACGTTGCCGCCGGAGTATATGTACAAACCGGCCGACCGCCGGCGTTACATTCAAGAGGGCTGGTGGGTGGTCACGAAGTACAACTGCATCGGCTGCCATCAAATTGCCGTCGGCCAGAAGTCCGTCATGCAGACCTTGCCTTTCTATCAAGGTGAGAATAGAGCGAACTTGCCTCCGGTTCTCACCACCGAAGGCGCGCGCGTGAATCCGGAATGGCTGCGGCAGTTCCTGGCCAACCCGTCGCTCAGCATCACAGATACGAACCGCAACGGCGTACGCCAGTATTTGCAAGTGCGCATGCCCACGTTCTATCTCTCGAATGACGAAATTCGCAAACTTGTGCTCTTTTTCCAAGCCATGTCATCGCAGCCCGATCCTTTCATTCCTCCAAAAGTACAGCCTTTGGATGACAATGAACGCGCCATGGCCCGCGCGCTGTTCACGAGCCCCGCTGCGCCTTGCCTGAAATGCCATATGACCGGCAATGAAGCGCACGACAAAAATGCCATCGCGCCAAATTTCCTAATGGCCCGCGATCGTCTGCAACCGGCCTGGACCGAGCGGTGGATTATCGATCCCGCGAAAATCATTCCCGGCACCGCCATGCCTTCGGGGTTGTTCCGCAGGGAAGGCGATCATTGGGTCTTCGCAGGCCCCGTGCCGGCTTCTGTCCAGCATTACACGGGTGACCAGGCGGACTTGCTGGTCCGCTACATGTTTACATTAACGACGCAGGAACAAGCCGCGTTGGTTGGAAAGTCTCCAGCCCCCGCGAGCGTAGGCACGAAATCCTCCGGCGGAGCAGGCGGGAAAGGCGCGGCCGGAAAGAAGTAGGTACCGTTACGCGGTCCCGTGTTCAAAAGAATTTGCGCCTTATAAAGTCGTGGAATTGTTAGAATAACCCCGTTTTACTAAGGAGGAATTGTTCCAAATGAAGACCAAGTTTTTTAATCTAGCCTTGGCAGCCGTGTTGGCGATTGCCATTGCCGGCTGCGGCGGCAAGCAGAATAACGAGACGAACGAGAAGCCCGTGGCAGAAACGAACGCCAAAAAGGTCGTGGACACTTCCACTGTTGGCTCCGTCAGCGGTACCGTGACGCTCGACGGCAAGCCCGTGCCGGCCAAGCCAATCAATATGAGCGCCGAACCCTATTGCCAAAAAGAGCATCCAAGCCCGGTGGTGCCGCCAGAAGTTGTGGTGGATGACAAGGGCGACCTCGCTAACGTAGTCGTGTATGTGAAAGAAGGTTTGAGTGACTACTCGTTCGACACGCCCAAGGACCCCGTCGTGCTCAACCAGAAAGGCTGCATGTACGACCCACACATCGTCGCTCTGATGACCGGCCAGACCTTCGAGGTCAAGAATGACGATCAAACCACTCACAACATTCATCCCATGCCAAAAGATAATCGCGACTGGAACAAATCCCAGCCTCCCGGCGCTACGCCGATTGACGAAACCTTTGGCCGCGCGGAAAACGCCATACCTGTAAAGTGCAATGTTCATCCGTGGATGAAAAGCTATATTTTCGTGTTTAAGAATCCCTATTACGCCATCACTCCGAAAGATGGGAAATTTGAACTAAAGGACTTGCCGCCCGGAACGTACACCATCGAAGCCTGGCACGAAAAGTATGGCACGTCCGATCAGACCGTGACGATTGGCGCAAAAGAATCGAAGCCGCTCAATTTCACGTTTAAGACGGCCGCCGCGTCTGGCGATTAGTTAGTTCTTAGGCGGTTTCGCAGCACGTTGCATTGAACTCCGCAACGGAGGTGAGCTCCAACTCACTTCCGTTGCTGTTCTTAGCTAAATGCTTCGCAACATCGGCTTTCATCATTCAGAGGGAAACGCTTTAATAATGCCCGAAGCTGAAAAACTTCAACGCCTCCACCGCTTCGCCGTGGCTACAGCGTCGGTTACCGTGCTGTTGTTAATGGCAGGTGCGCTGGTAACGAGCAATGATGCCGCCGACTCCGTGCCCGATTGGCCGCTGGCCTATGGTCGAGTCATCCCGCCGCTCGTCGGAGGCATCCGCTACGAGTTCGCACACCGCGTCTTCGCCGCAACCGTCACAATCCTCACCGTGATTCTGGCTGTGTGGCTCGCTCGCCGGGGCGCTAAAACCGCGCGCAAACTTGGCTGGACCGCGCTGCTGCTGGTCACCGCGCAAGCTCTACTCGGCGCCCTGCGTGTGCTCGAAGGCCACCCCGCAGTCACAGCAACGATGCACGCCACGCTCGCACAGATTTTTTTCGTCACAGTCGTCAGCCTCGCTCTGCTCACTAGTGCCTGGTGGCAAAACGCTTCAGAATCGCTCGATGATCGCGGCTCGCCTCGACTCCGTCCCCTAGCCGCCATCACAGCCGCAGCAATCTTCGTTCAGTTAATTTTGGGCGCCGGCTTCCGCCACGGTGCGTTCGGGATTTTGCCGCACTTGATTGGATTCGTAGTGGTCACCGTCCTGATCATCTGGACCTGCCGCTCTGTCCGCAAACGCTTCGGTCAGGTTCGTGACCTGCGCCGGCCGGGAATTCTCCTCCAGGCTTTTCTCGGTACCCAGGTTCTTCTCGGAATCGCAGCATATTGGGCCGTGGTGCAAGCCATGCACTCCGTACAGCCCTCCCTGTCGTACGTTATCGTCACCGTCGCGCATGTGCTGGTCGGCGCTCTTACACTTGCTTCCAGCGTTGTTCTGACGTTATCTTGCTATCGGCTGATTCGGCCTAATGCACCTGTCGCGTTAAGGTCGGCCATGGAATCTACGCGAGCCGGCGGCACCCGGCCGGAGAGTTCAAGGGCCTGAACTATGGACAACGTTCGATGAACAATACGCGCGTCGTCGCCATCAACGCTTTCGAAAAGCCGTGGGCTTACGTCGTTCTGACCAAGCCGGACGTTACGTTTCTAGTGGTGATAACGACGGTCGCTGGTTTCTACCTCGGTTCTACCGGCCCGATGGACTGGGCCAGGCTCGCCCACACGCTTATCGGCACCCTGTTGGTTGCCGGAGGCACTGCCGCGCTAAATCAATACGTAGAGCGCGACATGGATGCCGTAATGCGTCGCACTGCCGCGCGCCCGTTGCCAACCGGCGCCCTGAAACCCATTGAGGTTTTGATTTTCGGCGCCATCACAATAGTTCTCGGCACGGCGTGGCTGGTGCTTGCAGTGAATCTTCCCGCGGCCATGGTTGCGCTCGCCACCAGCCTGTCTTATCTAGGCCTTTACACGCCGCTGAAGACGCGCACAACGCTTGCTACAGCCGTGGGCGCCATCCCTGGCGCGTTGCCTCCGCTAATCGGATGGGCCGCCGCCCGTGGCTCGCTTTCTGAAGGCGGCTGGATCCTTTTCGCCATCTTGTTCGTGTGGCAGTTTCCGCATTTCATGGCCATCGCCTGGATGTACCGCGAAGATTACGCGCGAGCCGGAATCCAGATGTTGCCGGTGGTAGATCCCAAAGGCGATGCCACGTTCCGGCTAATCGTCGCCATGTCTGCGATCTTGGTTCCTGTAAGCTTGCTGCCTTCTGTCGTAGGAATGGTCGGAATTCCGTATTTCTTCGGCGCTCTCGTGCTGGGAATGATTTTGCTGCAAGTTTCGCTATGGGCCAATCGCTCACGCACCAACGTTCGCGCGAAGTGGTTGATGCATGCGACGGTAATTCACATTCCGCTCCTGCTTGGCTGGATGATTTTCGATAAATTCACCCGATGACCTCCTCAACAATGGGAATTGAACCCACAAAACCCAAAGCAAATTGGATCGAACTCAGCGTCATCTGCGGCCTCTTTGTTGTCCTGGCGCTTGTCGGCATCATTTGGGACATCGCCAGCGGCCTGCTCACGAGCGGCATTGACGGCATCATGATGCTCTTCATCTGCCTGATGATGGGTGGAATATTCAGCCTCATGATTCTGATGATGGTGCATCAAGCCGGAATGCTCCCGTTCTTCCGCCATTCAGCAACCATGGCGCCCGAGGCAGCGGCACAAAAAGCGGCAGCACCAAGCGCTGCGGCCGCAACGCCAGCCGTGCCAAAGCCTGCGACCGCGGTTCCAGCGACGTCGCCGGCCGCCGCTCCTCCGCTGCAGCCTTCGCATGCTCCCGCTGCGTTGCAGCCTCCTCCACCGCCCCCGCCGCCTGCGGCAGCAAAGCCGGCAGCAAAACCCGCGCCCGCAGAGCCGCCCAAGCCAGCGGAAAGCTAAATCTGCGCACCTCTCTTACATCGATCGGTGCTCCGGCCGCATCCACGATCGTATCGCCGCTTGTGCGCGCATTCCTGTAAACTAATTGCGAATGGCAGAAGCCGCAAAAGCTCAAACTTCCTTTGGTGGCCGTTGGGCTCTTGGAATTGTGGCGCTCGCTTTTCTGTTCGTGCTCATGCCGTTTTTGTTCTGGAACGCCACCTGGTTTGGCCGCCCTCTCAACGATAGCCAGATGTCAAAAGCCCTAACTGACCACGCTCATCCCCGCGATATTCAACACGCCCTGACGCAACTCGAATTGCGGATTGAAGCCGGAGATCCCGCCGTTCGCAAGTGGTATCCGCAAATCGTCCAGCTTGCGGCCGACCCGGTAAACGAGATTCGCATTACCGACGCATGGATAATGGGCCAGGACAATTCGTCAGACGACTTTCATCAAACGCTCTTGAAACTTCTCAGCGACCCTAACGTGATGGTTCAGCGCAACGCCGCTCTTTCGCTCGTCCGCTTCAAAGACGATTCCGGCCACGCACAAATTGTCGCCATGCTTAAGCCGTCCCAGATGAACTCGCCGTTCGATGGGAAGCTGCTCGCCCGCCTAAAGCCGGGGGATGTAATCAATACCGGAACGATGGTGGCGCATGTCGAATCCCCAACGGGCAAAAGGGAAGTGCGCTCAATCGTTCCCGGCGCCCTGGATCGCTGGCTCGTTGCAAACGACTCAAACGTAACCACAGGCCAGCCTATTCTTTCGTTATTGCCGAGCGAGAGTGCCGTTTGGGAATCCCTGCGCGCGCTCTATTTGATTGGCAGTACGGACGATTTGCCGGATGTGGCGCACTTTGCGCGCGGTGTCGATGGAATGTCGCCTCAGATTGCGCAACAGGCTCAAGCTACTATGAAAGCCATTAACGAGCGCAATCGGTCGAAATGATTATCCGGTAGAAATCGCAGGTTATTTATACTTCACCACTGCCTGGCCATTCTGAATCTGAATGTCGCTGATATCTGCCGGCAATTTTAGCTTCTCTCGATTTTCAGGAGATGCCATCATCTTGTCCACCGCCGCCTGCAGAGTCGATTGCGGCAGCGGCAGCGCGCCGAGTTTTCCCGCCACCGGTTCGAATTTCATATAGCCGCTGTCCGCGCTCAGATGTCCGTCCAGTTCCAGCGACAAATCTTTTCCGTGATAATCGAAAATAACGTAAGCCTTCACCAGGTCACCGTCCATATCCACCTTGACGTCCTTCACTGTCGATTGCACTTGTTCCAGGGTGGCTTGCTCACTGCCGGGAAACGCTCCAGCGGGATCGTCCGGCGGCACGGCACTGCCGACGGTTGGAATATTATCCATGCTCGCGGCCTGTGGCGGCGCTTGCACGGTCGCGGGCTTGCCTTCGAACTGAAGATTCTGCGCCAAATAAGAATTTAGTTCGCTGCGATCTAACCGCACCTGACTGGGCTGCCCGGCGGCCTTGGCCTTATCGGCGGCTTCAAATTTTTGTTCCGCGCTCGCTGCCGCGTTCGCATTGTAGGGAATATTCGGAGCCGGCGAAGTATGCAGAACCAAAATCAGTGTTAGTGCCAGCGCCGCGACGCTCGACCATTTCAAAATCTCATAAACCTTTTTATAAAGTGCCGGATCAGCCATAGCACACCTCCGCCGAATCAAGCTTAGCAGGCGAAAGTAAATCGCTAAGGAATCAAGGTGGTTTGCGTTTCTGGTAGGGAACTGTCCGAAAGAACAGGTCCTTAATTCTAGAGAGATCGCGCGATACTGTCCGCTGACTTGGTGTTTGTGAGCACGAATTACTTCTTGTGTCGTCCGCGCCGCATGCAATGAGCGTAATACAAAATTCCAGCCACCGACTTGGCATCCCTGATTTTTCCCGCGCGTATCCAGGATTCCATTTCGCGCAGACTAAATATCCGCATTTCGATTTTCTCGTCCGCCTCCGGTTGCGATTTCCCTAACTGCAACCCCTCGGCCAGGAAAATCACCATGTTCTCCGTCAAAAAACCTGGGCTAGGGAGCAGATCTAGCATTTTACGCATCCGCTTAGCCGTGTAGCCGGTTTCCTCCAACAACTCTCGGTGCGCTCCCCTCTCAAAACTCTCGCCCGCCTCTTTACTCCCCGCCACCAATTCCCAAAGATATTGCCGCACAGATTGCCGGTATTGCCGAATCATCAGAATGCGCCCATCCGGAAAAACCGGCAGCACGACGACCGAACCCGGATGTGTAACAATCTCGCGAGCAGCCCGCACAGCTCCCGGCTCAATAACCTCTTCTCGCCGGACACCAAAGACCCGCCCCTTGAACATGACTTTACTGCTCAAAATCTTAGCCAAAGCCCTTTTCTTAGTCACCTAATCTCCAGTAAACGCAAAAAAGCCTCATCGCCATTCAATACGGCGCGCCCGCACGCAAGGTTTAAATGTAGCGCCGCGGTCTTCAGCGCGGCACTATCAGACCACGCAAGATCCCAGTATGAGCCCGAGCGTTCAAGCGTACACGCCGCCTTCCTTGCCGCACCAGTCACGCTTGCATATACTACCCATCGAATCCATGCCCATCAACACAGTCATTGTTGACGACGAGCGCCCCGCGCGCGACGAACTCGCCTACTTGTTAAAGGGTTTCCCTGAAATCAACATCATCGCACAAGGGAAAAATGGTTTGGAAGCCGTCGCGCTCATCAAGGAGCACGATCCTGACTTGGTTTTCCTAGACGTACAAATGCCCGGCCTTGACGGTTTCGGCGTCCTGAAGAAATTAGTAGAACGCAAACTTCGCATTCCGCAAATCGTTTTCGCCACCGCCTACGACAATTACGCTATCCAAGCCTTCGAAGTAAGCGCAGTAGATTACGTCCTGAAGCCTTTCGACAAAGCCCGCATTGCCAAAGCCATTCAGCGTGCAAAGAAAATGGTGGAAGCGCATACCTCGCCCGTCGAGCGCTTGGAAAATCTTGTCGGCCAACTTTCCGCCTCTCCGCAAAAGGCTCCTCAGCCGGTAAAGCTGCTGGTGAAATCGCAAGCCCGCATGTTCTTGGTGGACGCGCAGGACATGATTTACGCCGCCATTCAGGATGGAACGATTACCATTTTCGCTCGCGACTTCGAAGGCGTCTCAAACTATCGCACCATCGAAGAGCTAAGCGCCTCTCTAGACTCCGACCGTTTCTGGCGCCCGCACCGCTCGTATTTGGTGAACATCAATCACATCAAGGAAGTCGTGCCGTGGTTCAAATCCAGCTTCATGCTGAAAATGAACGACAAGCGAGCCAGCGAGATCCCCGTATCGCGCGCGCAAACAAAACGCCTTCGCGAACTGTTAAAACTATAGGAGCTTCCGTTAATGCCGTTCTTAAATCCATCATCAGCTTTTCATAGGACTCCCAGCCGCGTACAACGCGTTGGGATAGTCTTTCTGGCCCTCCTCTTCGTTTCCATTTGTCCGCGCAGATCGCACGCGCAGGCCGCCAGCGGTTCGACCTCAAACGCGACAGCTCCGACGGGTTCGATCACTGGCAAAGTTTCCGAAAAGCACGGCGGACCGTTAGCCGGAGCGCGCGTGAGCGTCTCAAATGTAAAGACCGGTGTCGCCTCCAGTGTGGCAACCGACGTGAACGGCCAATTCACCGTGGAAAACCTGCCTGCGGGCGCCTACCAGGTCACCATCGCCGCAGACGGCTGTGCGCCACAGCAAGACAAGGTGACGGTCAAGCCCGGCCATAAATCAAAGGTGTCCACGACGCTAAAACCTGTAGAGCCGCAAACCCCAGCTCCCCAATAAACGATTAGGTTTGCTTGTTTCCGGGCGCAAATGATTCGCCCGCAGCATTTCGATGTGCAGCGCGGTTGTGCTAGCATCGCAGCGTAAACTTTTCGATGGATTTCTCACTCAGCAGCGACCAACTTTTAATCCGCGACACCGTCCGCCAGTTCATGGAAACGGAAATGCGCCCGATTCTGCGTGAGTACGAGCGCGAAGGAAAATTTCCCGCCGAGCAACTCCGCAAGCTTGGTGAACTGGGGTGCTGCGGCATGCTCGTGCCGGAAGAATGGGGCGGCGCGGGAACCGATACCATCAGCTACGCGCTAATGCTCGAGGAAGTCGCGCGCGTTTGCGCGTCCACCGCCGTCGTTCTCAGCGTCACCAATTCCGTAGTCGGTGTCCCCGTTTGGAAATTTGGCGACGAAGCCCAAAAGAAGAAATACCTCACGCCTCTTTCGCGTGGCGAAATACTAGGAGCATTCTGCCTCACCGAGCCGCAAGCCGGTTCTGACGCCGCCGGCATACAAACCCGCGCCGTACGCGATGGCGATCATTACGTTTTGAACGGTACCAAGGCCTGGGTCACCAACGGCGGAGTCTCCGGCGTGTACTTGGTTTTCGCTAAGACCGATCCGGACGCAGGCGCCCGCGGCGTTACCGCATTCCTGATTGAACCATCAGCGCCCGGCTTTCGCATCAGCCGTTACGAAGAAAAAATGGGCCTGCACCTTTCGCCTTCGGCCGAAATCGTTTTCGATAATTGCTGCATCCGCGTTGAGAATCGCCTCGGCGAAGAAGGCCAAGGCCTAAAGATCGCGCTCGAATCGCTCGATGGCGGCCGAGTCGGCATCGCCGCACAAGCGCTTGGCTTGGCGCAAGGCGCCCTGGAAGCTGCCGCTCGCTACGCCAAGCAGCGACGCACGTTCGGAAAGGCTATCGCCGAATATCAAGCCATCCAGTGGATGCTCGCGGACATGCAAACCGAAATCGAAGCCGCCCGCGCGCTCACCCACTACGCCGCATTTATGCGCGACAAAGAATCCCGCGAACCCGGCTCTCGGCGCCTCGGTTCGTACGCCTCTCGCGCCAAATTGTACGCCAGCGAAATGGCAAATCGCGTCGCCTATCGCGCCGTTCAAGTGCACGGCAGCGTGGGTTATTCCCGCGAGACAGACGTCGAGCGCTATTACCGCGATGCTCGCGTGCTCACAATTTACGAAGGCACCAGCGAAATGCAGCGCATCGTGATCGCGCGCGATTTATTGCGCAGCGCGCCCGCCGGCGCCCAATCTCGCGCCGCAGGAGTCCGTCAGGTTGGCTAAGCTCAAACGAGTCCTCAGCGGTATGCGCCCCACCGGCCGTCTTCACATCGGCCACTACTTTGGCGCCCTTTCAAACTGGCTGAAGCTTCAGGAAGAATACCAATGTTTTTTCTTCGTGGCCGATTGGCATGCGCTCACCACGCATTACGAAGACACCTCGTCCGTCGCCGAAAATACTTTGCAAGTCGCCACCGATTGGCTCGCCGTTGGACTCGACCCCAGCAAGTCCACGTTGTTCCTTCAATCGCAAGTTCTCGAACACGCCGAACTGCACGTGCTGCTCTCCATGATTACGCCGCTAAGCTGGCTCGAACGCGTCCCAACCTATAAAGAGCAGATCGAAAATCTCAAAGATCGCGACCTCGGTACGTATGGTTTCCTCGGCTATCCGTTGCTCCAATCTGCCGACATCGTAATGTACGGCGAGCCAAACCAGGAGCTGCTCGTTCCGGTCGGCGAAGATCAAGCTCCTCACGTTGAGCTCACTCGCGAAATAGTCCGCCGTTTCAACGCAAACTTCGGCCTCGAAATAAAGGACGATCTGTCCCAGCAAAGGGAACTCCTGAAAAAATTACGCAACCGCCTTCCCAAGGAAGCGGTCGATAGTATTCCCGCTTCCGACCTCAACGCTTTCGCGCGTTTCAAGGCCGCTCTTCGAAAACATGTACTTGAAGTTGGTTTTACGAACCTCATCGACGAAGTACAGGAAGCTAGCGAGTACTTGAAAATGAGTCAGGTACTCCGCGAGCCCGCCTACCTGGCCGCCGAAACCCCGCGCCTCCCCGGCCTCGACGGTCGCCGCATGGCCAAGAGTTATGGCAACGCCATCTGGCTAAGCGATCCGCCTGCCGAAATCCGAACAAAAATCCTCAAACACATGGTCACCGATCCGCAGCGCGTCCGCCGCACAGACCCCGGCCGCCCAGAAGTCTGTCCTGTCTTCGCCTATCACAAATTATTTTCGCCGCCCGATGTAATCGCCTGGTCCGACCAAGGCTGCCGCACCGCAGGCATCGGCTGCGTGGAATGCAAGAACGCCATGGCCGACAACCTGATCAAATGGATCGAGCCCATTCAGACACGCCGCAAAGAATTTGAGGCGCATCCGCAGCAAGTTTGGGATATCCTCGATGCCGGTTCCGACAACGCGCGCAAGGCCGCGAAGCGAACCATGCAGAGCGTACGCAACGCCATATTCAAGTGGGACGACGCGCGCAAGCCCGCGGAAACATAGCTCAGGTTTGCGCTGGAGTTTCAGCGTTTAGCACTGAAGCTTTTCCCATGGTGCAAATTTTCAGGGCGTGAAAACAGTTGTCATCCGAGCGCAGCGAGGGATCCGCTCTTTCTGTTGATCTTTAATCGAGGAAGGTGGAATGGCGTCACCCTATCGCATTAATCTTCCGGTGTACGAAGGCCCGCTCGATCTTCTGCTCGATTTAATTCGCAAGCAGGAGATGGACATCCACAATATTCCCATCGCAAAAGTTACCGAGCAATATCTCGATTACCTTCACCAGCTCGAAAAACTCGATATCGACGTGTCCGCCGATTTTATTTACATGGCCGCATCGCTGATTCACATCAAATCGAAGATGCTCCTGCCCCCCGATCCGCTCGCTGGCCCGGAAGAGCAAGATCCACGCGACGAACTGGTTCACCGCTTGCTCGAGCACGAGAAATTCAAGAACGCCGCCCAGCTTCTCTATCAAAAGCAGCAAGTAGAGGATCACGTCTGGTCCCATCCCGACCGTACGCTGTACACCGGTGACGAAGTCCAAGGCGAGCTAGTCGTTTCGCTCGTAGATCTCGTAAAAACCTTCCAGCAAATCCTGGAGCGCAAAAAAGACGTCAAGAAGTTCGAGCTGCACCACGAAACCGTAACCATCGCGCAAATGATGGACCGTCTGCGCCAGCGTCTTGCCGCGAACGACGAGCCCATATCCCTCATCGATTTCTTCGAAACCTGCGAGACGCGCAACGCCATGATCGTCGCCTTACTCGCCGTTCTCGAAATGGTCCGCATGCAGGCTGTCATGCTCGTTCAGTCAGAACTTTTCTCCGATATTTGTTTGCGCAAACACAAAATGTTCGACGCCGTTTTCGCCGGCCCCGATGCCATGTCACAAATTGAGGAGCAATATCTCTGACCATGACGCCCCAAGAAATTCAAGCCGCGCTGGAAGCCATCATTTACGCAGCAGACGAGCCTGCCACGCTCGATCAAATCGCGAAAGCTTTGGGTGTGGAGAAAGCGGAAGCTCGCGCCGCCCTCGATCTCCTTGTCGCCAACTACCAGACCGACGATCGCGGAATTGAAGTCCGCAAAGTTGCCGGCGGCTGGAAGTTTTACACCAAAGCGCAGCATCACGACGTCGTCCGCAAATTTATCAAAAGCCTGCAGCCCCCGCTGCGCCTCACCATGCCGGCGCTGGAAACTCTTGCCGTCGTCGCTTACAAGCAGCCGGCCACGATTCCCTAAATCAACGAAATCCGCGGCGTTAACGTCGGCGGCGTCATTAAGACGCTCCTGGAAAAGCGATTGATCACCACCGCAGGCCGCAAAGAAGTGATTGGCCGGCCGATTCTGTACCGCACTTCGAAACAATTCTTGATGCGCTTCGGCCTTTTCGATTTGGACGAGCTCCCCAGCCTGAAAGAATTTGAAGCCCTGGCGCAAGCCGCGCTTGGCGACGACACCGGCATCGCCCCCACCGAGCCTGAAGACTCCTCCGTAGCGCCCGCCGCATCAGGGACGGGAACTAAAGCCGCTGACAGCGTTCCAGACGATCCGATCGAAGCTGAGGTGGCCGCGGCCTCCGCGGAACTGCACAATGAAAACGCCGATAACTCCGAAAGTAATTCGCCCGAAACCGACAGCGTACGAGCCGCGTCAGCATCCGGCGGCAAAGGCTCATCAGAACCCGGAAGCTAGCCTCCGAAATTATTCAAGTTTGACCCGCCCGCTTCAGCCTTCAATTTCCAGTTCCGTGCTAATCTGTAGCTTCGATTTTGCATCGAACTCTATGCTAGAAAGACTCCAGAAAATTATCGCGCGCGCCGGGATCGCCTCCCGAAGACACGCGGAAGAACTCATTTCGTCGGGAATGGTTACGGTCAATGGACACACCGTCACCGAGATGGGCTCTAAGGCCGACGAATCGCGCGATCACATCAAGGTAAATGGAAGGCTGCTGCGCCCGGAAAAAGAGCGAATCTATCTTCTTCTGAACAAACCGCCGGAAATAGTTTCCACCATGAGCGATCCGGAAGGTCGTCGCGCTCTCAGCGATTTGCTGCATGGAGTCACGCAGCGCGTTTTCCCCGTGGGCCGCCTGGAATATCACGCCATGGGCTTGGTTTTCTTGACCAACGACGGCGATCTAGCAAACTTGATGCTTAAAGCCCGCCATCTGAAGCAGACCTACAATCTGAAACTGAAAACTCTACTCACCTTCGAGGAAATCGAAAGTCTATCTCGCGCGACTGGCGCGCACATCGTTCGCCTGAAAGGCAAAGGCGCTCCGTGGTACGAAGTCACGCTCTCCGAAGCGCGCAACGATGCTTTGCGCACTCGCCTTTTCCAGACCGGCCACGCAGTTGAAAAAGTGAAACGCGTCGCAATCGGAAATCTCGCGCTCGAATCGCTCGCTCCCGGACGCCATCGCGCCCCGTCCGATGCCGAAGTGGCCACGCTTTTGCGTTTAGTTCAGCCAGGTTCTGAAGCCATTGCAATACCGAGACGCCCGCGCATCAAGCGTCGACCGTTCACTCCCAAGCCGAAACCAGGCCGCCCATCGCAAAGGGCGGCCCTCACAGCGCAACGCGCCGGAAACCACGTCGGCGCAACATCTGCCATGGTCGCTCCGCCGAGCAAACGCGAAACCGATTATTCGCCACGCGAAAATCGGCCCGCCTCAAATGCCGCACGCCCAAGCCGTGCGCCGCGAGGACCGTTAGATCGCCGCGATCGCTCGAGGCAGGCACCGCCTTCGCGGCCGAAGAAAAACCGTTGAGGCGCCCCGAGGCATGAGCAATTTTATTAACGATCTTGTTCCGGCTTACATTAGTGAGCTAGCGCCCTACGTGCCGGGAAGACCCATTGAGGAGGTTGAACGCGAATTGAACATGCATGCCATCAAGCTCGCGTCCAATGAAAATCCGCTCGGCCCTTCACCCCGCGCAATCGAAGCCGCACAAAAAGCGCTCGCCAATTCCAACCGCTACCCGGATGGCAGTGGCTTTTACCTCCGAGAAGCCCTCTCAAAAAAGCATGCAATTTCAGCGGACCATATAATTCTTGGCGGCGGTTCCACCGAGCTCATCGACCTCTCCGGACGCATCGCATTAGTTCCTGGCGATTGCGGCGTGACTTCCTACGGTTCCTTCCCGCTGTACCACATCGCAATTCGCGGAACTGGGGCCCGCTATTTCGACGTTCCCATGCGCGAATATCATTTCGACTTGGAAGCGATCGCCCGGGAAATGCCCGAAGAGACCAAGCTGATTTTTCTGGCGAATCCGAATAATCCTACCGGTACAATGTTCAGCGCCGATCAGCTCGATGCGTTTCTCGCGCGCATCCCTGAAAATATTCTTGTCGTACTCGACGAGGCTTATTGCGACTACGTTGACGACTCGAACTATTCTCGCTCCGTCGAGATCGTCCGCAGCGGGCGAAATCTTTTGGTTCTGCGCACGTTCTCGAAAGTTTATGGATTGGCGGGACTTCGAATAGGCTACGGCATCGGCCCCGCAGCCCTTCTCGCTGAAATGAACAAGATTCGCGGCCCTTTTAACACCTCGGGCATCGCGCAGGCAGCTGGCTTGGCGGCTTTGGATGATTCAGAACACGTTCGCCGCTCCGTGGAATCTAACCGCGCAGGCCTCACGCTATTAACGTCAGGCCTTACCAGACTGGGAATCAAGTACGTTCCGTCGGTGGCAAATTTCCTCCTGGTGATTTTTGGAACCGACACTGAGCCGCTCGTGGAAGCGCTCCTTCAGCACGCTGTGATCGTCAGGCCCATGCGTTGGATGGGTTTCCCGTCAGCGATTCGTGTAACTGTTGGAACGCACGAGGAGAATCTGAAGTTCCTACAGGCCCTTGCCGAAGTACAAAAAGCTGGCGTGCACAAATCCGCAGCGCACGCACACTCGCTCCTGGGTTCAAACACCTCCGCGATTTAAATGGCTGATCCCGCGGACAAAGTACCCTCCGCTCCTAATCCAGCTATGAACGCTGAGCTCGCTGGCATGTCCGAACCAGACGCCATCACGGAGATATTGAATTCCAGTAAAACGATTGCCGTCGTCGGACTGTCCAGCAATCGCATGCGCGCAAGTTTCCACGTGGCCGAGTATCTAAAATCCGTTGGCCACCAAATTATTCCGGTAAATCCCAACGAAAGCGCAGTCCTCGGCGAAAAAAGCTACGCGCGATTACAAGACGTCCCAGTTTCCATAGATGTTGTGGAGATCTTTCGACGCCCGGCGTTTGTCCCGGAAATAGTGGAAGCTGCCATTCAGATAAAGGCCCGCTGCGTCTGGATGCAGGAAGGAATCGAAAACGCCGAGGCCGCCGCACGCGCCAGGCATGCTGGGCTGTTTGTGGTCATGAATAAATGTATGTTGAAGGAGCACGTCAGAAGATCCCGCGAGGCCCCCAGGTAAACGAAACCCACCTAATGCAAGCCGTAGAGCAACAGACTTCGCTTCCCCGGTTCAGTCACCGCCACCAATTCGCCGTTAGGAGAAAGCTCGAAATCGTGAAATACCAGATCGTGCAGCACCGGCTCGAACCGCCCATCGTACACGCCGACCCACGTTAGATTGCCGGACTTCAGCGGGTCTCCGCGCTTTAGCAAAACGCGCCGGTCGTCACGCCCCCATTGGAATACGCCAATGGCTACCTTCACCTGCACCGCTGGCGTAGTGGGATTCAGCAGGTCTCGCACTTCTAGCGTATCTCCATCGCGAAAGTATCCAGCCTTTTTTCCCGACGTGGATACCGCAAAGCCGCCCACATATTCATCCACGGGCGCCACCGGTGTCCTCGTTTCGGTCGCCAGATTCAGCCGGACAAGCATCGGCGAGGTCAGCACCCGCGTGCTTTCCTCAATCGCAAAGGCCTGATTGTTTTTCGTGTCCCATGCCAGCGCCGCGAAAGTGTGGCCCTGAAAAAGCGGCTTGCTCTTTCCTTGCGACGGGAGCAGGGTATTTAACTCGTTAAAATCCGCACCCGTCTTGGTGACGTACACCAGCGTCTTCCCATCCGCAAGCCAAGTCGCGTTGTAACCGTCGTTGAGCAGCCCGTCCTTCATCCCCTGAATGGGGATTTGATGTCCCTCGTCATCCATCAGATAAACGGCGACCATTCCGCGCGGCGCTTGTGTTTCCTCTTCGTCAAGCTGCTGATCCCTGGTTCCTTTCGGCGGCACCATTTCCGCTGTTTGCATCATCACCGCAATGCGATGTCCGTCCGGTGACCAGGCGAACGACTGCACTTGGTAGTTCAACAACATATCCGCAAATATCTTTTCGCCGTCACTGATCTTCTTCTGCTTTCCCTCGGGAGAAGAAATCCACAAGTCGTCGCGTTCGACTCGGGCTTTTTTGAACTTGCGCATGTGCTGCACGGCATAGACGATCCGATTATCGGGCCCAATCGCAAATGCTTGAACATCTTCATCAATCCTAACGAGCGCCTTGCCCTGGGAATAAGAGAGTAGGGGAATACATAGAGTAAGCACGAGCAAGATGAACAGGAAATGTGAACTGACCGGGAATTGAATCGCACCTCGCCGTTCTCGCTCGCTCATTCTTGGTCCTTTTCATCCGAACGCTTCGCCTTGATGCGCCGGATTTCTTCCATCCTCTGCTGGATGCGCGCTTCCAATCCCTGATCGGTCGGATGATAATACACACGATCGGCCAGGCTTTCCGGCAAGCAAGTCATATCCGTTACTTTTTCTTCCGAGTGATGCGCGTACTGATAGCCTTTCCCGTATCCGATGTTCTTCATCAATCCTGTCACCGCATTTCGCAAGTGCAACGGCACAGGTTCGGCAAGCGTTTTCTGTAAATCCTCTTGCACGTGGCCGTAGGCCGTGTACACCGCATTCGACTTCGGCGCCAGCGCCAGATATACCGCCGCCTGCGCGAGCGCGAGATGGCCCTCCGGCGGCCCCAGGAATTCAAACGCTTGCATCGCCGCCAGCGTCACCTGCACCGCATGCGGTTCCGCCAGCCCTATATCTTCACTAGCCATGCGCACAAGCCGTCGCGCCACATACAATGGATCTTCGCCCGATTCCAGCATACGAGCCAGCCAATACAGCGAAGCATCTGCATCAGAATTTCGCACAGATTTGTGAAGTGCGGAAATCAGATTGAAATGTTCTTCGCCCGATTTGTCGTAAAGCAGAAATTTTTTCTGCAGCACGTCTTCCAGTCGCGCTTGCGACAAAACGCGCCGGTTCTCCGCATCCGGTGTCGTGCCCATCACCAGCGCTTCTAGTGTGTTGTACGCCGAACGCGCATCCCCATTGGCCAATATCGCAATTCGATCCAACACATCTTCCGGCGCCTCCGCTTTTTCCCTGCCCAAGCCGCGGACGGGATCTGTCAGCGCTCGCTGCAGAAGTTCAACAATCTGATCCATCGCCAGCGCCTTCATCACATAAACGCGCATACGCGAAAGCAGTGGAGCGATCACTTCAAACGAAGGATTTTCCGTAGTCGCGCCAATCAGCAAAATATTTCCAGCCTCCACATGCGGCAGAAAAGCGTCCTGTTGCGCGCGATTGAAGCGATGCACTTCGTCCACGAACATAATCGTGCGCGCCCCGTAGCGCCGCGCGCTCTCAGCTTTCGCCATTACTTCCTTGATTTCTTTTATTCCGGCTAGCACCGCGCTGAAGGGAATGAAGTCCGATCGCGTGCTCTTCGCAATAATGCGCGCGAGCGTAGTCTTGCCGCATCCCGGTGGCCCCCAAAGCAGCATGGAACTCAGATCGTCGCGTTCAATCTGCGTTCGCAGCGGCTTTCCCGGACCAAGCAGCTCTTCTTGTCCAATAAACTCATCCAGCGTGCGTGGACGCATGCGATCCGCAAGTGGGCGCCCCGCCTGCGACTCCGCTTCCGGCTCCGGTTCGATTGTTCTAAAAAGTCCCATACAGATTTACGCGCCTCGCCGTTGTCGCGCCGCCTCGAACAGAATCACCGACGCAGCTACTCCCGCATTCAGCGATTCCACATCGTCGCTCATGGCAATAGAAATCCATTCATCGGCAGCATGTTCCACTTCGCTCGGCACGCCTGCTCCTTCGTTGCCGATAAAAATCGCGCACGGACCTCGCATGTCCGGCATCGCTCCATCGAAATTTGCATCTTTCCTATTGGGCGAGTCATGCGGCTTTGCTCCAGCCGCCAAAATCCGCACTCCCGCTATGCGCATTTGCGCCAGCAGAACAGGCCCCCCCCATACCACGCAGCAGCGGCAAACGCAGCGCCGAACCCGCAGAAGCTCGCAACGCTTTCGGCGACCACGGATCCGCCGTCCCGCGCGTGGCCACAACTCCCGACGCGCCAAACGCCTCCGCCGATCGCACAATCGTTCCCACGTTTCCCGGATCCTGCACGCCAGCCATAACAATCACCAGTGGAGCATCGCTGCGATACGCTCCATCGGGATCGGCCCGTCCGCGCAGCGGGTCCTCAAAACTCCATTCCCGCGCGAGAAATAGAGCGGCCACGCCTTGTGGCGTCTCAGTCCCTGCCACGCCCTCGAACAATTTGTCAGTCGTCTTGAAAATTCGCGATCGCGGAATCCCGGACTCGCTCTCGCTAGCCGCGCGCAGTATCCGCTCCAATTGACGCTCGCCGGTTTCGCTCACCAACAAAGCTTCCGTTTCGAGTCCCGCGCGCACGCCTTCTTCCACCAGTTTCGGCCCTTCCGCAGCGATCGGCTCCCCCGGTTGCGGCCCCGCACCGCGCAGCGCCGCGCGAAATTTCTTCAGCCATTTGTTGTCGCGGCTGCTGATTAGGTCTGTTTGAGTCAGCCCTGCCGCACTTGTTGCGGCGCCTCCGCTCGAAGCAGGGCGTGAAGTTTCTCTCTCGCCGAGCGCGCGCTTATCGGAAGGAAATTGTTGCGCCATGCAACAAGCCTAACAAACGCCTGCTCTCGCGTAAACCCGCCCGCAATCCGAAACTACTCGTTAGAACAAATCGCCTCGACCGTGAACTCCGCATGCCAGGACGTGAGAACAGATGCCGTCTTGCTTGCACGCCCATCCCTGTGGTAGTTTCCCAAAGCATCATGGCACAACGCCGCGAGTGAACATTGCCCGTCGAAGTTCTTAAAATATCTTCCAAGGCTCCGGAAACCCGCGTGGTGGACTACGCCGCCGGCTTCATCAAACGCGGCGACGTTGTCGGCATTCCCACCGACACTTTCTATGGCCTCTCCGCCGACCCTTTTAACCTTGCCGCCATCGAAGCCGTGTTCCAAGCCAAGGGCCGACCGGAAACTAAAGCTCTTCCCATACTCGTGAGTTCGATTGAACAAGCAGTTACATTGATTCGCGATGTTCCCGACGTGTTTCTAATCCTCGCGCACAAATTCTGGCCCGGCGCGTTGACTCTTGT